>CAYVVV010000130.1:0-7283 GCA_964455325.1 uncultured Sphingosinicella sp.
CCAGGCGACGCCGGTGTCGCTGTCGTCAACGACCGCCGAACCTTGGTCGACGAGCTGAAACATGTCGGCCAGGGCGCGCGCGACGCCGACGCCGCCGCCGACATAGCCGGCCCAGCCACTGTCCTCGCCGCCGAAATCAATAAGACCATTTAGCATGAAGCTGAGCGCGCTGACGGTGCCGCCGGCATTGCCGAACGTCCCGTTCGTCGCGGTACCGCCGCCGGGGACGGTCACGCCGTCGAGACGAACCGCGTCCATCGACGCCTTCTTGTAGCCAAGCTCGAACTCCGCACGGAAACCGCCGAAATCATACCCGACGATGCCGTCGACGTCGTAACCGATCTTGGTGTCGGCGGTGACCGAGTTCGCGGTCCGCAAGCCGGCAGTGCTGGTGACGTCGAAATCGATGTTCTCGAGCAGCAGCGCACCGCCCTCGAGACCGGCATACCAAGCGCCATCGCGAGCGAACGCGGGACCGGCAAGCGCGGTGCCAGCAAGCGCCATGACCACGGCGAGTCTACGCATTGAAATCCCCTTTCATAGAATTCACGAACTCCTGTCGAAGTCGTGCAAACGCTGTATCGCACGCTCGCATGCCGCGCAACACAAGAAACTGCCTTATTGTTGCATAAATACCTCACTTTGCGGTCGAAAGCGATTGATCCGCGTCAACTAGGCGCCGAGCAGGCCCTGCGTCCGCAGGTAGGCGAGCAGGTTCGTCAGCGCCGCGCGCGCCTCGACGTCGACGACGCCGCCGCCCGATGGTGCAGCGATGTCGCTGCGCGCCGCGCCGAACAGGTCGGCGCCGCCGATTCGCAGCCCGCCGACGGGCAGGAAATCGATCGCCCAGCCAGCACCGTCATGCACGCCGAGCACGCCCTCGTCGGCGACCCAGGCGACCGTTCCGGCCGGTGCTGCCGTGAACGTCCATGCCGCGCCGTCCCATTCGGCAAGCTTGCCCGCCTGGCCGGACCAGGCGCCCGACGCCCCGCTCGGAACGATCCAGACGGCGCCGGCGGCGGGCGCCGGCGGCGGCGCCGCGACGCTGCGGCTTGCGACGGCAAGATTGAGCACGGTGTCAAGGCGGCGCAGCGCGGCATTGTGCGTCACCTCCTTCTGTGCCTGCCCGACCTGGATCAGCGGCAATGCAAAGCGCGCCGTCGTTTCAGTCATGTGCAACCCCCTGCGACTATCGGTAGAGGATGATTCCGCGCGACGCGGCACGGCCGGCGCCGACCGTGGCGCTCAGCTGTGCCACCGCGACGTCGATGCTGCCGGGCAGCGTCCCGAACGCTGCCGTCTGCTCGGCGACAGTGAGCCGCAGCCGCGGTTCCGCCGTCTCGACGGTGATCTGCGCGGCGCCAACGGTGCAGCGAACACGATACGCCTCGCTCGTTTCGCCGAGCGGCGCGTCGGCACCGTCGATCCAGCCGAAACCGGCGCGGCTGCTGCGCAGCCACTCGATCTCGACGTCGCCGCTGGCGAGCGCGCGGCCGCTCAGGTGTACCGGCGCCAACGGCCGCAGCGCCTCGGCGGCAACGCGGTGCGCCTGCGTCGGCGCGTCGGCGAACGGCGTGTTCGGCGCGACAAGACGGACCAGCACGCTGCCGCCAATCGCTTCGGTCGGCAGATCGATCGCGAACAGCGTCGCCGGGTCGACGAGCGTGAAGCGCGCGCCGGCGGGATGTGCTCCGACCGCGCTCGCCCGGCGGCCGCGCAGCAGCCCCGACAGGCGGAACAGTCGCGGCGCAATCGCGACCGCGCTGGCGAACTGGATGAGTTCGTCGCCGATCAACGCCAGGTTGGCGCCGGCCAGCACCGACAGCTCGCTGCGACTTTCCAGCCACATGGCGTCGGCAATGAGTGCGACGTCGACGCTGCCCGGATCGCGAAAGCTCGGACTCGCCGCCGGCAACGCCGTTACCGTCGCACAAAGTGCGCCGACGCTGCCGGCGAGGCCGAGGCTTGTCCATGTCGCCCCGGCATCGGCGCTCAGCCAAACCTCGGCCCGCCTCCAGCCGGCGCCGGTGCCGGCGGCGGCAACCCACAGCCGCGGCATTGACGAAAGCTCGCCAGCGAGCGGCGGCGCCTCGAACAGCTCGAAGCGTGTCTCTCCCTGCGGCAGGTCCGGCTCGCGCTCGGCGCGGCCGGCGTCGGCGAGCACCGCGGCCGGGGTGGTGGCATGGACGGCTTCGAGTTCAAGCTCGACCGCCATGCCCTCGAACGAAGCGCGACGAATTTCCCAGCGCCGGCCGTCCTCCAGTGTCAGCCGGTCGCCGGGTGCGAGTGTCGACAGCCGATAACCAAGCCGGCGTTTCGCGGTCGCGCGCTGCCACCAGCGCCGCTGCAGCAGCTGCTGCGCGAGCCGCTTGGCATCGCTGGCCTGCATGGCGACCGGCAGCTCGACATGTTCCTCGCGCTGGCCGGCGACCGGGCGGAACGCGCGCTGCAATCCGGCCATGTAGTCGCGCTGCGGGTCGGCGAAGCCGATCGTGACCATCGACGCCGCCGCGCTCTCGGCTCCCCGAACCTCCGCCGACCGCACATCGCGGCTGTCGGCAACAATGCTCCGCTCGGACAGGACGACCGGCAACTCGACCGCGACGTCATGGAATCGCAGCCGCTTGCCGGCTGCGTCGACACGCACGGGGGTCACTACCGACAAAGCCTCGATCCAGGTCGACAACGGCGCGTCGCGTGCCGCCGCAAAACCTGCCACCGTGCTCGCAAGGCCGCCGATCTCGGCCGCCTCGTGCGCCGCCTGCGCAAGATCGCCCGCGATCGCCCCGACCGTTGGCGCGGTCTCGTCGGCGACCACCTCAAAGGCCAGGTTGGGGATCCGGTTGGCGAAGTCGCCGAGCTGCAGATCCTCGAACACCGCATAGGCGAGTCCGCGATAGGCGGGAGCATTCGCTGCCCCTTCGGCGGCAATGATCAGCGGATCGGGCTGCTGGCTCTCGCCGCCGCTATGGATGCGGAGCCTGCCTTCGGCGGTCAGTTCGCCCGACGCTCCGCGCAGCAGCTTGCCGTCGGCCCAGATGCGGTCGACTCGAACAATCGGCCGCGCCGACAGCAGCACGGCGAACGACGCTGAATAGCTGTACGTCGTCGTCCGCCCGCCCGACCGCTTGCCGCCCCCCGACCGGTGCGCGGTTTCCTTCAGTCCGCTCGACCAGATGATGTTGCCGGTGGCGCGAATGGTGCCGTACAGGCGCGCGATCGGCACGCCATAGGCACTGCTCTGCACGGTCAGGTCGTCGAGACGCGGACCCTGCCTGCCCCTGGGCGCGAACAGTCGCTGGTCGATCTGGTTGCCGACCGCCGCTCCGATCGCGGCGCCGACCGGTCCCCCGACCAAAGCGCCGACCGTGGTGAGCACGAGTGTTGCCATTATGCCCCCTCCGGAAGCCGCCATATGGCGATGACGCGCCAGTCATCGGGTAACGGCGCCTCGACGACGCGGCCGACACCGAAATGCGCGTGGACTGCGCTTGCGCCGCATAGCACCGCCAGATGCCGCTGCCCGGGCGCCACCTCCAGCTCGATGATGTCACCGGCCGCGGCCGTGGCGACACAGCGACATCCAGCCGCTGCAAGTCCTGCCGCAACCCGTTCGGCATTGGCGCCGCCGAGCGCGTAGTCGCTGGGAATCACGGCCTTCACCCCCGCGCTCCGGGCGGCGGCCGCAACGACACCCAGGCAATCGAGCGCCAGCCCCGGCACCCGTCCCAGCGCGCGCGTGCGCGTGCCTACGCACGCCCGAGCCGCAGCAACGATCGCAGCTGCACGCGGGTGCGCAGGGGCGTGGCCGCGCCCCGACCGTTCGGGGCGGGCCTGGCGATGCTCAGCCGTTGCATCTAGAACGGCGGTTACGGCGTCCCCGTCGACAGGCATGGGGCGTGCGGCAGCAGGATTCACGCTTACAGGCTCGGGTAGCGGATGATCGAATCGGTCCCGGGCACGTGCGGCTCGCCCCTGAAGTTGAGGATGTTCTGGAAGCGGTCGCGGCACGTCGCGAGCCGCCGGTCGCAGCCCTCGCGCAGTTCGACAAGGCTGCCGGCGCCGATGCGCGCCGCCACCGCGTCGCGCAGCTCGATGCGCGTGCCCGACGACGCCACGATCTCATAGTCGAGGCCGGCGAGTCCTCCGGCAAGCGGACGGACGCGGCCATAGGCGTAGATGTCGGCGGCCGCGCTCGCGTCGATGATGAGCGCGCTTGCACCGTCGACGGCGACGACCCGCGCGCGCCGCGTGCGCGCTGCGAGGTTGACGCGGCAGCGATGGTCGCCGAGCCGCGCGCGGCATTCGGGCGAGCACAGCTCGATCGGCACTGCCGACAGCCGCGACTGCGCCGTCGCCAGCTCCGCCTCGAAACTTTCGTCGCGCCGCTCGATCTCGCCGATGGCGCCGCACGCCAGCAGCATCGATCCCGCGCCGGGCTGCCGCCAGTCGACCAGCCGGATCTCGACACGCGCGCCGTCAAAGCGGCCGTCGGTGATGTCATCGGCACGGATCGCGGCGTCGCTGAGCGCGCCGGTCACCGACATGCCGCCGCTCTCGGCATCGTCGGAGATGCTCACGGCAGATGGCACCATGCCTGGCGACGGACGGTGCAGCAGGCCGTCGACGCTGATGGGCAGGTCATGCGAGGTCAGCCCGATGGCGACGCCGTCGGCGCGCATCACCCGCCACGCGATGGCGAGACTGGTGACGTCGCCGTCGATTGCAGCGGCGAGCGGGGCGGGTACGTCGCGCATCAGCCCTCGCGCACCTCGATGATTGCCGCCGATGGCATGTCGCCTGCGCGCCAGCCCGCGAGTGATGCTTCGATCGCGTCGTCGGCGAAGCGCACCGGCACGTCGAAGCGGAAACCCGCCGTCACCAGCGCGCCCGCTGCCGGCGCAATCTCGAACGTCACGGTGCCAAGTCCGCGAAGCGACCACCCTGCCGTCTGTTCGATGCCGTCGATGGCGACGCGCACGCTGCCCGCCTCGGGTCGCGTGATCCGCCGTACCTCGCCTTCGCCGTAGGTCTTGACCAGCTCGAAATCGGTTCGCACGCCGTCGCCGGTCCCCAGCCTTTGATCGGTCGGCGTCGGCATCGCTACCGCTGCGTTCGAACTGTGGTCGAACGGGTCACGGAAACGGAACGCGAACGCCCGCCCCTGCCGCGCGCGAAAGAACGCGATCAGCGTTGCAAGGTCGTCCTCCGACCGCACCCCCGGCCCGGCATCGAACCGAAGCCGCGCCTGCGCCCAGTCGATGTTGCGCTGCTCGTGGCCCGACACGCTCGTCACCACCTGCGTCGAGAACATCGGTCCGCCCGACGCGCCCTCGGCGAGCGCCAGCGGAAACACGACGTCATGAAAGCCCTGCACTGCAGCATCCTCCAGCCCGAACCATGTAAAGCCGTCGCGCATCACCTGCGGGAACGCCCAGACGAATGTCGCGGCGACGCCGCGCGACATCGCACGGTGGGCGGCTTCGGCGATCGGCTGCCACTGCTCCTTGTCGGCGGCTGCCAGCACGAATCCTGAAAAATAGTGCTGCTCGGCAGCCGCATAGCCAAGCTCGCTGCCGACCGCCGCCACCGCCCGCGCCGACGCGCCGGTGTTGCCCGTTGTGACGAAGTCATAGTCCTCGAGCTGCAGCACGTCGAACGCCGGCCAGGCCCAGCCTGCCGGCATGTTGACCGACTTCAGCCACGGCGCATCGGCGCGCAACACCTGCGGCGCATAGAACAGCAACGCAACCTGTGCTGCCGGCGCCGCTGCCCTGACCGCATCGCGCAGCGCCAGCGTCGAAGCGGCGAGCTTGAGGCCAAGCCAGCCATGATACGCCGCCTGCGACGGTGTTGGCGTCGCCGCCACGTCGGTCATTGGCGGCGGCGGCGACTGGCCCGTCTCGACAGCATAGGCCGCGGTCGCCGCCGCGTCATAGAAACATGGCCGACGGTCGCCGCCGAAGCCCGTCCACCACCACGGCTCGCCGATCTGGAACCAGCCGGAGCCCAGCCCGGCGAACGCCGCGCCGACAGCGTTAAGCCACGCCATCGCCTCCGCGTTCGCCGGCGACAGCAGGGTCGACGGCGGCACCCAGCCGGTCAGCGCCGGGGATCCGTCGTGCGCCCGCTGCTTCCAGCCTTCCGGCGCATGCGCGTCGAACAGCTCATAGCTGAGCGACAGGATGGTCTTGAATCCCAGCGCGCCGGCGCGCGTGACGAAGTCCTCGTGCCAGCGCCGGCAGGGCGCATTCAAGGGATCGCCGGACGCCGGCACCACGAAGCGCGTCCCATCCCAGCCTAGCCGGAAGTAATGGCTCATGCCGACATAGTGGTTGAACCAGTCGCGGTAACCGAGTTTCAGCGCATTCGACAGCACGCGCTCCGGCGTCAGCGTATAGCTGTCGTCATAGCCGCCCGCCATCCGCAGCTCGTGCGGTGGCACGCAGGCATCGCCGATGTCGAGCACCGACCCCGGCCCGTCGCTCGTGATTTCCTCGATCCACACCGTCGCCTCGGCCGGTGCGGCGAGCGGCAGGTCGGCGCGCGTGTAGTTTCCCGGCACCAGTGAGATGAACATGCGGTCGATGTCGCCCGCCCACACCGGATCGGCCTCCGCCGGCAGCAGGAAACCGCCGTCAAGAGCGTCGAAGTCGAGGCTTATGACCGCGTCGGTCGGTGTGCCGACCGCATAGTTCCACAGCCGCACGTACCAGGTTCTGGCTGCGCCGCCGGCATCGCGCCCCTCGATCGTCAGGGTCGGCCCGTCGAGCGCGGCAAGGTCGCGCATGTCGCCCGCGCTCCGCCACCGGAACTGCAGCGTCGTACCGCGATAGTCACGCTGTGTCGCATAGGCGATCAGCGGATGGTCCCAGCGGTCGGCGCTCTCCCAGATCACGCCGACGAGGTCGTTCTGCTTGTAGAACACCGCGTCGACGCGCAGTCCCGCCGCCGTTGTCACCGCGCTCGCCATCGCCGGCCGCGCGAAGTCGACCGTCCAATAGCGCGCATCGAAGCGCTTCAGCCAGTCGGAGCGAACGGCATCGCCCGCCTTGGCCAGCCACCAGCTCATCGCTCGATCGCCCGCCGGACGGCGCGCGCCACCTGCCGGCCGCTCTTCGCCATGAACGCCGGCGAGACGTCGGCCGGCGCGTTGACAGTTACGTTGATCGTTACCGGCCCGCGCGCTGTTCCCGTTTCCACCCGGCCGCTGCTGGTCGGCACGAACAGCTCCGGCCCGCGCTCGCCAACGACATAGGCTTGACCCGGCGACACCGGCCCGC
>CAYVVV010000131.1:0-7254 GCA_964455325.1 uncultured Sphingosinicella sp.
GCCTATGAGGCAAGCTGGCGCGGCAGTTTGAAGACCATCTTTTCCTCTGATGTCACGCGGGTGCGTTCCTCGACCTCGCGCCACTGCCCCAGCTGCTCGACCACCTCGCGAACCAGCTCTTCGGGTGCGGATGCGCCCGCGGTGAGGCCCAGCATCTGGACTCCCTCGAGCCAGGCGGGATCGATATCGGCGCCGCGCTGGATGAGCCTTGCCGGAGTGCCGCAACGTTCGGCGACCTCGACCAGCCGCAGCGAGTTCGAACTGTTCGGCGCGCCGATCACCAGCACCAGGTCGCAACTGCGCGCGATCGCCTTGACCGCCGCCTGGCGGTTCGAGGTGGCGTAGCAGATGTCCTCGCCGCGCGGTCCCTGGATGGCCGGGAACCGCCGCTGCAGCTCGGCGACGATCTCGCGCGTGTCGTCGACCGAAAGCGTCGTCTGCGTGAGGAAGGCAAGCTTGTCGGCGTCGGCGGGTTCAAGCGCGCGCGCGTCGTCGATCGTCTCGACGAGCGTCATCGTGCCGTCGGGCACCTGGCCGAACGTGCCGATGACCTCGGGATGGCCGGCATGGCCGACGAAGACGATATGGCGGCCCTGCTCGATCAGCCGCTCGGCCTGGCGGTGCACCTTCGACACCAGCGGGCAGGTCGCATCGACATAGACCATCTGGCGCGCGCGCGCCGCCGCCGGCACGCTCTTTGGAACGCCGTGCGCCGAGAAGATCACCGGCACGCCCTCGGGCACCTCGTCAAGCTCCTCGACGAACACCGCCCCCTTAGCGCGCAGGCTGTCGACGACGACCTTGTTGTGCACGATCTCGTGCCGCACATAGACGGGCGCGCCCCACTTCTCGATGGCCAGCTCGACGATACGGATGGCGCGGTCGACGCCGGCGCAGAAGCCGCGCGGGTTGGCGACGAGCACGCGCAACGGCGGCTTGGGGAGGGGATCGATGTCGGCCATGGCGAGACGCCCTCTACGCGATTGCTTGCCGGTTCAAAAGCCGCTTCCTATAGAGGCAGCCGAATTCCAGCCGAAGGTGCTGCCCGTGCGTCATACCGTCATCGCCGTCCTCACCGCCCTCGCGCTCGCGGGCTGCGGCGGCGGCAACCCGCTGCGGGTGACGCGCAGCGCCTGCCCGGCGGTCGGTGTCGTCGAGCATGCCGGCGAGGTGACGCTGTTCTCGCCCGCGACCAGCCGCGACGCCGGCGCCATCGATGTCATTGCCGCGATCACCAACGTGCGCGCCGCCTGCGGCGAATCCGCAAACCGGATCGTCAGCCAGCTGAGCTTCGACGTTGTCGCCCAGCGCACCAACGCCAGCGGCGCGCGCACCGTGACGCTGCCCTATTTTGCCATTGTGCTTCGCGCCGGTGACCAGCTGCTGTCGAAGCAGACCGGCACGGTGACGCTGCGCTTCGCCGACGGCTCGATCCGGACGCGCGCGACCGCCGGCGCACGCAGCGACATCGACCGCGCCGCGGCGACGCTGCCCGACGACATTACCCGCGAGATCACGCGCGAGCGCAAACCCGGCGATGTCGACGCCGCGGTCGATCCGCTCGCCGCGCCAGCGGTCCGCGAGGCTGTCCGCAATGCGAGCTTCGAGCTCCTCGTCGGGTTCCAGCTCGACGACGCGGCGCTCGCCTACAACGTTGGCAAGTGACCGTCGCAGGCGGCAGGGGGCTGGCATGTTCGACCTTTCCGGGCTGAAGGCACTCGTCACCGGCGCCAGCGGCGGCATCGGCTCGGCGATCGCCAAGGCGCTGGCGGCGCAGGGCGCGAGCCTGGCGCTGTCGGGAACGCGCGAAGGTGCGCTCGATGCCGTCGCCGCGGACATAGGTGGCGCTGTGCATATCCTGCCATGCAATCTCGACGATCCGGAAGCGGTCGACACGCTCGTCGGATGCGCGGTCGACGCGATGGGCGGGCTCGACATCCTCGTCAACAACGCCGGCGTCACCCGCGACAATCTCGCCATGCGCATGAAGGACGAGGAGTGGGCGGACGTCATTCGCATCAATCTCGAGGCCGCGTTCCGGCTGTCGCGCGCGGCGCTGAAGCCGATGCTGAAGGCGCGCTTCGGACGCATCATCTCGGTGACGTCGGTGGTCGGCGCGACCGGCAATCCCGGCCAGGCGAACTATGCGGCGTCGAAAGCGGGCCTTGTCGGCATGTCGAAGGCGATCGCGCAGGAGGTTGCGAGCCGCGGCATCACCGTCAACTGCATCGCGCCAGGCTTCATCGTTTCGGCGATGACCAGCGCGCTGCCGCAAGCGCAGCAGGACGCGCTCACCGCCCGGATCCCGGCCGGTCGACTGGGCGACGGCGCCGACGTCGCCGCCGCTGCCGTGTACCTCGCCAGCCGCGAGGCGGGCTATGTCACCGGCCAGACGCTGCACGTCAACGGCGGCATGGCAATGCTCGGCTGATCGTCGCACTTGCAAGGCCAGGCGCACATGGCTAGTGCCTGCGCTTGAAGGTACCCACTGCAGGATTCAAGGGGAATCGAGATGAGCGATGTCGCCGAACGCGTGAAGAAGATCGTTGTTGAACACCTTGGCGTCGAACCCGACAAGGTGACCGACGATGCAAGCTTCATCGACGATCTCGGCGCCGACAGCCTCGACACGGTCGAGCTGGTCATGGCGTTCGAGGAGGAGTTCGGCGTCGAGATTCCCGACGACGCGGCCGAGAAGATTCTGACCGTCAAGGATGCCATCGGCTATATCAAGGAAAACAGCGCCGGCTGAGCCGCGACGCTCGCGACGGACTGCGACAGACGCGAGCGGCTCCCCGGTCGGCCGGAGGGCCGCTCGGTTTGTATCGGAGGGACGGGAGAGTAGCATGCGCCGTGTTGTTGTTACCGGACTGGGACTCGTCACGCCGCTCGGCGGTGATGTCGAGACGAGCTGGCGGAACATCTTGGCGTCGAGGTCGGGCGCCGCGCGCATCAGCCGCTTCGAGCCGACCGAAGACTATGCCTGCCGGATCGCCTGCGAAGTCAAGATGAACGGCGCCGCCGACGGCTGGGATCCGTCGAAGCGCGTCGATCACAAGGTGCAGCGCCAGGTCGACCTGTTCATCCAGTTCGGCATCGACGCCGCCGGTCAGGCGATCGAGGACGCCGGCCTCACTGAAATGAGCGAGGAAGAACGGCTGCGCGCCGGCTGCTCGATCGGATCGGGCATCGGCGGCCTTCCGGGCATCGAATCCGAATCGATCGTACTGCACGAGCGTGGCCCCAGGCGGGTCAGCCCGCATTTCGTGCACGGCCGCCTCATCAACCTCGTTTCCGGTCAGGTTTCGATAAAATACGGTCTGATGGGCCCCAACCACGCGGTCGTCACCGCCTGCTCGACGGGCGCGCACTCGATCGGCGATGCGGCGCGGATGATCGCGCTCGATGATGCCGACGTCATGCTTGCGGGCGGTGCCGAGAGCGCGATCTGCCCGCTCGGCATCGCCGGCTTCGCGCAGGCGCGGGCGCTGTCGACGGCGTTCAATGACGAACCCCATCGGGCGAGCCGTCCGTATGACAAGGATCGCGACGGTTTCGTCATGGGCGAGGGCGCGGGTGTCGTCGTGCTCGAGGAGTATGAACGGGCACGAAAGCGTGGGGCCAAGATCTACGGCGAGATCGTTGGTTATGGTCTTACCGGCGATGCCCATCATGTCACCGCGCCGCACCCCGAAGGCTACGGCGGCTACCGCTCGATGCAGATGGCGCTACAACGGGCACGGCTCAATCCGTCCGATATCGACTACATCAACGCGCACGGCACCTCGACACCGCTTGGCGACGAGATCGAACTTGGCGCGGTGCGGCGACTGTTCGGCAACGCCATCGCCAACGTGTCGATGTCGTCGACAAAGAGCGCGATCGGTCACCTGCTCGGCGGTGCCGGCGCAGTCGAGACGATCTTCTGTCTGCTTGCCATCCGCGACCAGGTGGCGCCGCCGACGATCAATCTTGAAAACCCGTCGGATGGCTGCGCCGGTGTCGACCTGGTGCCGCTGACGCCGCGCGAGCGGCCGATCAGGGCGGCGCTCAACAACAGTTTCGGCTTTGGCGGCACCAACGCATCGGTGATCGTCAAGGCGATCTGAGCAATGAAGCGGCTGGCCGGCGCGCTGGCGATCGCGGCGGTCGTCGCCGTGGGCGTTCTGCTCTGGAACTGGTACGGGCCCGGGCCGCTGCGGACCGACGCCGTGGTCACCATCGCGCGCGGCAGTTCGCTGGCGACCGCGGCCGGGCGTCTCGAAACGACCGGCGTGGTCGCGTCGGCGACCCAGTTCCGGCTGATGGCGCGCCTGCTCGGCGGTGCCGACCCGATCCAGGCCGGTGAATTCGCCATCCCCGCGTGCAGCAGCGCGGCGCGCGTGCTCGACATCCTGCAGCACGGCCGGCCGATCCAGCGCCGGATCACGATCCCCGAGGGGTTGCCGGCGATCCTGGTCCATGAACGGCTGATGGCCGAGGCGTTGCTGACCGGCGAGATCGACGTACCCGCCGAAGGGTCGGTGCTTCCGGACACCTACAGCTTCGAGCGCGGCGAGAGTCGCGCCGCGGTGCTGGCGAGGATGCAGCAGGCGATGACCGAGACGCTTGCGGCGCTGTGGGCGGCGCGCAAGCCGACCACGGTGGTGAAGACGCCGGCCGACGCGGTCAACCTAGCCGCCATCGTCGAGAAGGAGACCGCCAGGCCTGCTGAACGCCGCACCATTGCCGGCGTCTATTCGAACCGGCTCAGGATCGGCATGCCGCTTCAGGCCGACCCGACGGTGATCTATCCGATCACGCGCGGCAAGCCGCTCGGCCGGCGCATCCGGCTTTCCGAACTGCGCGCCGACAATGGTTACAACACCTATGCCCGGCGGGGGCTTCCGGCCGGACCGATCGCCAATCCGGGGCGCGAATCGATCGCTGCCGTGCTCGACCCGGCGCCGACCGACGCGCTCTATTTCGTCGCCGACGGGACCGGCGGCCACGTCTTCGCGACGACGCTTGCCGAGCACAACGCCAATGTCGCGAAATGGCGCGCGATCCGGCGCGCGCGCGGCGAGCTATAGCCGGCGGACGGCGCGCACCGGGTCAGCGTGGCTCGGTCGCAGCCGGGCGATGACGTCGTCGAGTGGCTCGACCACCGTTGCCATGTGAAATGCGTTGGCGTGCAGCAGCTGGCGCGCATCCGCCATGATGCCGACATGGCCCGGGAAGAACACCAGGTCGCCGCGGCGGGGGGCTCCGCCTGCCAATGTGCCGAGCGCGCCGGCCTGCATGTCGCTGTCGCGCGGGCAGGCAATGCCGCAGGCGTCGAGCGCCATCTGCACGAGGCCGGAACAGTCGATGCCGGCGTAGGTGCGCCCGCCCCACTTGTAGGGTGTGCCGATGAACGCCAGCGCGACCGCGACCGGGTCGGCTGCGACGTCCGCGACGTTCGCGACGTGGCGGCGGTGGACATACTCGCCGGCGTCGGTTCGCACGAAGCGGTCATCGTGATCCTCGGCCGTCAGCCTAGCGTTCATCGGCAGCGTCCGCAGCACGCGGGTCTTGATGTCGGGACCGGCGAACGCCAGTGCCGCCTTGGCAACGACACGGTGCGTGGCGGTGGCGGCGCCCGGCGCCAGCAGGTCGGCGGGGACGTAGCCGACGTAACGGTCGCGCGCGGCATAGCCCCACGCCCAGCCGTCGGCGATGTCGACGACGTCAAAGCGCTCGCCGAACAGCAGTTCGCTGACCGCGACGGCGTCGACCGCCGGTGCAGCGTGCATCATCAGCGACGGCGCATCGCGCAAGTGGAACGCGCGCGGAGCGACGAAACGCTCGGCGCTGACGCGGCCGCGCAGCGCGACGTCGGCGAGGTCGGCGCGCCAGGCATTGACGCGCGCATCGAGCGGCGCGTCAGAGTTGGGGGCGGTCCTCGCGCTCGTGGGTACGGGGGGCATGGCCGTGCGTCGCCTCGATCATCCCGGCGAAAGTCTCAAGAAACTCATGCCCCTGCGCGGTGCGCTCGACGAAGATGTTCCTGAGGTCGCTTTCGTCCTTCTGGCGGCGGATGTAGCCGAACGCGCCGAGCGTGTTAAGCGCGCGCGTGATCACCGGCTTCGATACCCGCAGCTTTGCCGCCAGCCCGCGCACCGTGTGCGGACCCGGCGTCAGATAGACGAGCAGCAGCAGCGCCAGCTGACGGTTGGTGAGGTCGGGCCGATTGGACTGGACGTAAGCGATCAGTGTCCGCATCCACGGACTGAGCAGCGCTTCAATAGTATCGTCAACGCCCGAAATCGACATTGTTGCCTGGCCCCTAATGTTCGTTACGGGTGACCATATGTTAATGGTCGTAAACGAACCGCTTAGAAAAAGGGTTAAGCGGTCAGAGCGTTCATTACGCGCGACGATTTTCGTAACGGATGCGAATGAATTCCCATACGGCGCGCAAACCCAACGCCTCGCCGCCTTTCGGTCGTCCCGGCTTGGCCGCCGGCATCCAGGCGAAAGTGTCGAGATGCGCCCATGGCGTTTTCGAATCGACAAACTTTTCAAGATAAAGCGCTGCGGTGATTGCGCCGGCGAAGCTGCCCGATGCATTGTTGCCGAAATCGGCAACATCGGACTTGAGCATTTCGGTATAGGGTTGCCACAGCGGCAACCGCCAGACCGGATCGCCGACTGCCTCTGCGGCAGCGACGAGGCCGTTGGCAAGCGTGTCATCGTTGGCAAACAGTGCTGGCAAGTCGGGGCCGAGCGCAACGCGGGCGGCACCGGTGAGCGTGGCGAAGTCGACGATGAGATCGGGCGATTCCTCGCCGGCGAGCGCGAGCGCGTCGCACAGGACAAGGCGGCCTTCGGCGTCGGTGTTGCCGATTTCGACGCTGTGGCCGGCGCGCGTGCGTATGATGTCGCCCGGTCGGAAGGCGCTGCCGTCGATGGCGTTGTCGACGGCCGGAATCAGCAGCCGCAGCCGCACGCGCAGCTTCGCCGCCATTACCAGTCCGGCGAGTGCCAGCGCGTGCGCGGCGCCCCCCATGTCCTTCTTCATCAGCAGCATGCCGGCCGCCGGCTTGATGTCGAGACCGCCCGAATCGAAGCAGACGCCCTTGCCGACAAGCGTCAGCCGCGGGTCGCCCTTGCGGCCCCAGCGCAGGTCGATCAGACGCGGTTCGCGCCCCACGGCCGCGGCACGGCCGACGGCGTGGATCGTCGGGAAGGTCCGCGCGAGCAGCGCGTCGCCGGCGATCACCGCCACTTCGG
>CAYVVV010000132.1:0-7194 GCA_964455325.1 uncultured Sphingosinicella sp.
AGCGCAAGAAGTACGGCCGCGCCAAGGCCCGCCGCAGCTTCCAGTTCTCCAAGCGGTAACGCACAGCGTTCGGTGATCGACAAAGGGCCGGTGGTAACGCCGGCCCTTTTGCTGTCGGAGCGCCTTACAGTTTGGGCATGGTTGGCAGGCGGTTAACCACCAAACACGGTCAAGAGTCAGGACAGTCAGATCCTGGCACGAATGGTGCAATTCATCCTGCGATCCGTCCAAGGTCAACCGAAGGAACACTGTCCATGTCACGCAGCGTATTTCTTGCCGCCGCCGCTATCGTTCTTGTCCCTGCCACCGCCAGCGCCGGCATGGTGGTGAGCTGGCCGTCGACGATTACCATCCCGGCCAACAACGATTTTCGCGGCTTCCTCAACGGCATCGGTCTCGACGTCTACGCGTCCGACGGCGCTTCGATCACGCTCGATCGCGCCGGCACGCTGACGTTCGAGTATCTGGGCAGCGAAAGCGGCTTCCGCGACAAGTTCCACTACGGTCCGTACTGGGCGGTCGAGACCAACGACATGAACCCCGCGCTCGACCCGATGTTCAGCGTCTCGGTCCCTGCCGGCGCGTTCCAGGGCTACTTCACCTCCAGCGGCCGCGGCACGGCGCAGTTCCACGACGGCGTCGAGGAATTCGGCATCTTCCTGTCGCGCAGCGCCAAGTCCGGCATCAACACCAACGTACTCTGGCTGGGCCTCGACGACCAGATCGTCGGCGACGACGACAATCACGACGACTTCATCATCAAGGTCACCTTCGTGCCCGACGTGCCCGAGCCGGCGATGCTGGGCCTGTTCGGTCTCGGCCTCGCCGGCATTGGCGTCGCCCACCGCCGCCGGCGCTGAGCGCGCGCGGGATCAGCGCAGCCGGCGCAGGCTGATCGACAGCCGCTCGCCGCGTTCGCCGGTACCGCTCAAGCTGACCAGACCCGCCGAGATGACACCATCGAGCTCGAACACCTCCTGTTCGGTGTCGCTGAACACGGGGTGCGGCTCGTCGCCGTAGCGATGAATCTCGAAATGCATGGTCAGACTGGTGTCGCCGAAGACACGACCGAAATAATTGACCCCGCCCTCGCCGCCGAACAGCACATTGCCGCTTTTCGTGAACATGCTGCGCGTTTCGGCCTCGTCGCTCCAGATGTGCGCGGCGTAAAGCCCGTCGGCGAATTCCCGGCCGGCATCACGCAGCAGTTCCTTCGGGATTGCGTGATATTCCATGATCCACCTCCATAGCCTTGCAGTTTACCACATTTCGCTGGCGACCGACATGATCGGACCGGCGGCGTACCGGCGCGCGCCAGTAACGCTTCCGGTCGCGGCAGCGAACGGCTATGCGACCGCCATGTTTCGCCTTGTCATCTGCATCCTGTCGCTGCTGATGGCGCCCGCCGCCGCGCGGGCGCAGTCGCTGGTCGACAATCCCTACACACGGGTCGAGCTGATCAGCGAAAGCCGCGCGCCCGCAGCGGGCAGCCGCACCAGGCTGGCGATCGTGCTGACGCCCGAGGAAGGCTGGCACAGCTATTGGAAGAACCCCGGCGGCGCCGGAGCCGAAACGCGCGCGACATGGACGCTGCCCAGGGGTGTCACCGCCTCGGCGATCCGCTACCCGGTGCCGAAGACGTACCGCGTCGCCGGAATCGTCAACTATGTGTTCGAGGGCGAGACGGCGCTGCTCGTCGACCTCGACATCCCGGCCGGGCTAGCGCACGGAACGGTACTGCCAGTCAGGCTGCGGCTCGACTACCTCGTCTGCAATCCGACGATCTGCGTGCCCGAGAGCGCCAGCCTGTCGCTCGACCCTGGCATCGGCGACGGCGCGCCGGATCCGGCGAGCGCCGCGCGCATCGCCGCCGCCGAAGCGGCGCTGCCGAAACCGGTTGACTGGCCAGCGCGCTTCGAGGTCCGCGATGGCACGCTGCGCCTCGCCGTCCGCACCGCCGGCGCTGCTGACGTCACCGGCGCCTATTTCTTCCCCGAAGCTGACGGCGTGCTCGACTACGACGCGCCGCAGCAGGTGCGTCGCGACGGCGACACGCTCATTCTGACGACGACGTCCGCGGGGAAGCCAGCAACCGCGATCGACGGTGTTCTAAAGCTGACGACGGCAGCCGGCAGCATGGGCGCAGCGATCCGAGCAACGCCGGGGACCGTCGATCTGGCTGGAACGCCGCTGGCCGGCGCCGGTACGCCACCGCTGTCGGCGCTCGTCGCGCTTCCGTTCGCGATCCTCGGCGGGCTGCTGCTCAACGTCATGCCGTGCGTGTTCCCGATCCTGGGGCTGAAGGCGATCAGTCTGGCGCGCGCTGGCGGAACCGAGCATCAGGCGCGCACCGAGGCGCTGGCCTACACCGGCGGCGTCATGCTCGCCTGCCTCGCGCTTGGCGGCGCAATCCTTGGCCTGCGCGCCGCCGGGGAAGCCGTCGGCTGGGCGTTCCAGTTGCAGGATCCGCGCGTCATCGTCACGCTGCTGTTGCTGGTAACGGCGATCGCACTCAACCTCGCCGGATTGTTCGAAATCGGCGCCCCGCGCGTCGGCGGCGAGGCACGCGCGGCACAGGGCGGCACCGCCGGCGCCTTCTGGACCGGCGCGCTTGCGGCCGTCGTCGCGACGCCGTGCACCGGGCCGTTCATGGGCATCGCGCTCGGCGCGGCAATCCTGCTGCCCGCGGCAACCGGCCTCGCCATCTTCGCCGGCCTTGGCCTCGGTATCGCGCTGCCCTTCCTCGCCATCGGTTTCGTCCCCGCGCTGCGCCGGCGGCTGCCGAAGCCCGGCCCGTGGCTCGCGACCTTCCGCCGGCTGATGGCGGTGCCGATGTTCGCCACCGCGCTGGCGCTCGCCTGGGTGCTTGGGCGGCAGTCGGGAACAGCAGGCATGACCCATGGCATCGCCGCCGCGCTGCTGCTTAGCCTTGCCTTATGGTGGCTGGGCATCAGGCAGCACAGCGGTCGCGGCATCGCCGCGCCGCTGGCGATCGCGATCACATCGCTCGGCGCGATTCCGTCATTGCCAGCGCATGTGAAGGACGCCGCCGGCGTCGCCGACAATGCCGTGCTGCCGGCGACCGAAGCCTTCTCGGAAGCGCGTCTCGCCGAACTCAGTGCCGCCGGAACGCCGGTGTTCGTCTATTTCACCGCCGACTGGTGCATCACCTGCAAGGTCAATGAAAACGGCGCGCTGTCATCGCCCGAAGTCGCCAGGGCGTTCGCCGACGCCGGCGTCGTCACGCTGGTCGGCGACTGGACCAGCGCCGACCCGACGATCACCCGCTTCCTCGAGCGCCATGGCCGCTCCGGCGTGCCGTTGTATCTTTTCTATGGCAAGGGCGACCCCGTCACCCTGCCGCAACTGCTTGACGTCAACACGCTGATGACGCTGGCCAGGGACGCTGCCCGATGATCAAGGTCGTGTTCTGTCTCGCCCGCCGGCCCGAACTCAGCCGCGATGCGTTCCAGCGCTACTGGCGCGAGACGCACGCACCGCTGGTCGCGGCGGCAAAGAATGCACTCGCCATCCGGCGCTACATCCAGTGCCACACGGTGCCGACCGCGATCGACGACGCGCTGCGCGCGGCCCGCGGCATGGCGGACGACTATGACGGCGTCGCCGAGCTGTGGTGGGACGACGAAGCGTCGCTGGTCGCCGCGACCGCCAGCGCCGAGGGCGCGCGCCACGCCGCGATCCTAGTCGAGGACGAAGCGAAGTTCGTCGATTTCAGCAGGTCGCGCATCTTCTTCGTCCGCGAGCACGCCGTCATCGCTTAAAGCACCCTTAACCATCGCCGACGCATGGTCACGTGCAAACCACGCGGGGCCAACACGTGACCATCGTTTTCGGACTGGCGATCGTTCTCATCTGTGTCTTCGGCAGCTTCGTCATCGCCGGCGGACAATTCGCGATCATTGCCGGTGCGCTGCCGCTGGAACTGCTGGTCATCGCCGGCGCCGCCGCGGGGGCGTTCATCATCGCCAATTCGGGCAGCAACCTCCGGCGCGCCGTCGATGGTGTGCGCCGTGCGTTCCAGGGCGAACGCTGGGAGAAAAGCGACTACCGCGACCTTCTGTCGCTTTTGTTCCTGCTGACCAAGGCACTGCGCACGAAGGGCGTCGTCGCCGTCGAGAGCCATGTCGAACATCCGGAGGAGTCGCGACTATTCGCGGCGTTTCCGCGCATCGCCGCCGATCCACAGCTCGTCGCCTTCATCTGCGACTACGTGCGCATGATGACGATGAACTTCGAGGATCCGAACCAGATGGCTGATGCCATGGAGGCTGATCTCGATCGCCACCTCGCCGAGGAATATCAGGCACAAGGCGCACTGCAGACGCTCGCCGACAGCCTGCCGGCGCTCGGCATCATCGCCGCCGTGCTCGGCGTCATCAAGACGATGGGCGCAATCGACCAGCCAACCGACGTGCTTGGCGCGATGATCGGCGGCGCACTGGTCGGCACCTTCCTCGGCGTGCTGCTGTCGTACACCGTCGTTGGCCCGATCGCCTCGCGGCTGGCGCAGGTCATCGAGGCGGAAACCAAGTTCCTGACGCTGGTCAAGACCGTCATCGTCGCGCACCTGCAGGGCCAGGCACCGCAGGTCGCGGTCGAGATCGGCCGCCGTACGACGCCGTCGAACCACGCGCCATCGTTCGCCGAGCTCGAGGCGGCGATCGAGGCGCTGCCGAGCGACCTCGTCTAGCAATTCAGCGCGCGTTCTCTTAAGCGGACCGCATGACTGACAAGGTCCGCATCGCCGTGCTTGGCGCGTCGGGATACACCGGCGCCGATCTCGTCCGCCTCGCGCTGACGCACCCGGACATCGAGATCGCGGCGCTGAGCGCGAACGCCAAGGCGGGCCAGTCGATGGCCGACGTCTGGCCGCACTTCGCGCACGCGCCGCTGCCACCGCTGGTCCGCGCCGACGACATCGACTGGACGGGCATCGACGCGGTGTTCGGCTGCCTGCCGCACGCGGCGTCAGCAGCGCTGCTGTCGACGCTCGACGGCCCGCGCATCATCGACCTGTCGGCGGACTTCCGACTCGACGACGCCGCCATCTATGCCGAGTGGTACGGTGGCGCTCACCCGGCGCCGCAACTTCTCGCCGAGGCGGTCTACGGCCTTACCGAGTTCGCACGCGACGCCTTGCCGGCGGCGCGGCTGGTCGCCTGCCCGGGCTGCTACCCGACCGCGGCGCTGCTGGCGCTGCTGCCGCTGCTCGACGCCGGGCTGATCGGTCACGAGCGCATCACCATCAACGCGCTGTCGGGCGTGTCGGGCGCGGGACGCAGCCTGAAGGAGGCGAACCTGTTCACCGAGGTCGCCGAGGCCGTGCACCCCTATGGCCTTGGCGGACACCGCCACATGCCGGAGATCGAGCAGGAGCTGGCCAAGCGCGCGCGACGGCCGGTCACCATCGGCTTCGTGCCGCACCTCGTCCCGATGAACCGCGGCGAGCTTGAGACGATCATCGTCGAGCTGCTGCCGGGAAAGACCGCCGCCGATCTGCGTGCCGCACTCGGCCACCGCTATGCGGCGGAGCCGTTCGTGCAGCTGCTGCCCGAGGGTGTCGCCCCGGCAACGCGCATGGTGCGGGGCTCCAACCAATGCGTGCTCAACGTCTTTGCCGATCGCGTACCCGGTCGTGCGATCGTCGTCGTCGCCATCGACAACCTTGTCAAAGGATCGTCGGGACAGGCGATCCAGAACATGAACGTCATGTTCGGACTTCCCGAAACCGCCGGCCTGCAGCAGGCGCCGCTGTTCCCGTGATCACCACCGACCGGCTGATCCTGCGCCGATGACGCCTTTCTTGGCTTCACCGGACTGTGGGATGTTGCCTTCGCCGCGAGGCGTGGGGACATGGATATGCGACGGAGGCAGCAACTGCGCTGCGTTTCGGCTTTGAGCAATTCGGATTGCAGCGGACCGTATCGTTAACCTCGACGTCAAACGCCGCCTCGCAGAAGGTCATGCAGCGCATCGGCATGGCGCGGCGGACCGACGGCAGTCCGCTGAAGCGCCACGTCGTCTGGGTCGCCGAGCGCGGCACTGGACAGCCGGCCGGAACGGGCTAGGTTGACGCCAGGGAGACGACCTGGGGGAGGGCCTGCGATGATCGTCACCGAGCGCCTGAAGCTCCGTCCATGGCGCGAATCCGACCGGCTGCCGTTTCGCGTGATGTGCGCCGACGCGCAGGTCATGGAGCATCTCGGCGGGCCGCAAACGGCGGCGGCGGCGGATGCCGGCATGGACGCATGCATCGCCCATCAGCAGCAGCACGGCTTTTGCTTCTGGGCGATCGAGCGCAAGGCGGACTTCGCCTTCATCGGCTTTTGCGGCCTCAAGCACTGCACGCACAGGGGCGGGGTCGAAGGCGAGATCGAGATCGGCTGGCGCCTGCGCCGCGACGCATGGGGCCGCGGCCTCGCCAAGGAGGCGGCCTACGCCGCGTTCGACTGGGGTTTCGCCAATCTCGATTGCGAGCGAATCATCGCCATGACCACGAGCGCCAACACGCGGAGCTGGGGGCTGATGGACCGGCTGCGCATGCGCCGGGCTCCCGAGCTCGATTTCACCGATGCCAACACGGCGGAGCGCGTGATCGTCTATGCACGTTCGCGCGGATGGGCCTCCGGGATCCGCGACTGATGCCGGTGATCGCGTTCGGCGGCATGGTGCCGGTCGTCGCCGAGGACGCCTTCATCGCCCCTGGCGCGCAGATCGTCGGCGATGTGACCGTCGGCGCGGGCGCAAGCATCTGGTACAATTGTGTGCTGCGCGGCGATGTCCAGTCGATCCGCATCGGTGAACGATCGAACATCCAGGACGGCAGCGTCATCCACGTGACGCGCAGGACGCACGGCACGATCATCGGCGCCGACTGCCTGGTCGGTCACTTGGCAATGATCCACGGCTGTACGCTCCACGATCACAGCTTCGTCGGGCTGGGCGCCATCGTCGTGGATGGCTGCGTCATCGAGACCGACGGCATGCTGGCGGCGGGCGCGATGCTGACGCCGGGGAAGCGCATCGCACGCGGGCAGATGTGGGCGGGCCGTCCGGCGAAGCACGTGCGCGACCTGACGGCCGATGAAATCGCCCGCAACCGCGCCGGCGCCGCCGGCTACGTCGAACTGGCCAGGCTGCACCGCGCCGCGGTCAGCTGACGCGAAGCACCAG
>CAYVVV010000133.1:0-2225 GCA_964455325.1 uncultured Sphingosinicella sp.
GATTCAAGCTCATTATGGAAAAAGGGTGACGCACATGAATTTCCGTCCTCTGCACGATCGCGTGCTCGTCCGCCGCATCGAGGCTGACGAAAAGACCGCCGGCGGCATCATCATCCCCGACACCGCCAAGGAAAAGCCGCAGGAAGGCGAGGTCATCGCCGTCGGCGCCGGCACGCGCGACGAGAACGGCAAGCTGACGCCGCTCGATGTCAAGGCCGGCGATCGCATCCTGTTCGGCAAGTGGTCGGGCACCGAGGTTCGCCTCGATGGCGAGGACCTCCTCATCATGAAGGAAAGCGACATTCTCGGCATCATCGAGGGTGGCGCCGCGGTCCGCAAGGCGGCCTGAACCAACCGATCTGAACACATCAATAAAGGGTAGGAAACAATGGCAGCGAAAGACGTCAAATTCTCCCGCGACGCGCGTGAGCGCATTCTCCGCGGGGTCGACATTCTCGCCGACGCGGTCAAGGTGACGCTTGGCCCAAAGGGTCGCAACGTCGTCATCGAGAAGAGCTTTGGCGCGCCGCGGATCACCAAGGACGGTGTGACCGTCGCCAAGGAAATCGAGCTTAAGGACAAGTTCGAGAACATGGGCGCGCAGATGCTGCGCGAGGTCGCCTCGAAGACCAACGACATTGCCGGCGACGGCACGACGACGGCGACCGTGCTGGCCCAGGCGATCGTGCGCGAGGGCATGAAGTCGGTGGCCGCCGGCATGAACCCGATGGATCTGAAGCGCGGCATCGACCTTGCCGTGACGAAGGTTGTCGAGGATCTCGCGTCGCGCTCGAAGCCGGTGTCGAGCTCGGAGGAGATCGCGCAAGTCGGCACGATTTCGGCCAATGGCGACACCGAGGTCGGCAAGATGATCGCCGACGCCATGGACAAGGTGGGCAAGGAAGGCGTCATCACCGTCGAGGAGGCGAAGGGCCTGACCAGCGAGCTGGAGACGGTCGAAGGCATGCAGTTCGATCGCGGCTACCTGTCGCCTTACTTCATCACCAACCCGGAGAAGATGCAGGTCGAGCTCGATAACCCGTACCTGCTCATCCACGAGAAGAAGCTCTCGAACCTGCAGGCGATGCTGCCGATCCTCGAGGCGGTCGTGCAGTCGGGCCGTCCGCTGCTCATCATCGCCGAGGACGTCGAGGGCGAGGCGCTGGCGACGCTTGTCGTCAACAAGCTGCGCGGCGGCCTCAAGGTCGCGGCGGTGAAGGCGCCGGGC
Source organism: uncultured Sphingosinicella sp. (assembly GCA_964455325.1). Lineage (GTDB taxonomy): Bacteria > Pseudomonadota > Alphaproteobacteria > Sphingomonadales > Sphingomonadaceae > Sphingosinicella. The sequence goes on from CAYVVV010000133.1 coordinate 1,229, forward strand.
TTCGGCGATCGCCGCAAGGCGATGCTGGAGGACATCGCGATCCTGACCAACGGCCAGATGATCAGCGAGGATCTCGGCATCAAGCTCGAGAACGTCACGCTCGGCATGCTTGGCAGCGCGAAGAAGGTCACCATCGACAAGGACAACACCACCATCGTCGACGGTGCCGGTGATGCCGAACAGATCAAGGGCCGCGTCGAGCAGATCCGTGCCCAGATCGAGACGACGACGAGCGACTACGACAAGGAAAAGCTGCAGGAGCGGCTGGCGAAGCTCGCCGGCGGCGTTGCCGTCATCAAGGTCGGCGGCGCCACCGAAGTCGAGGTGAAGGAGAAGAAGGATCGCGTCGACGACGCGCTGCACGCCACGCGCGCCGCGGTCGAAGAAGGCATCGTCATCGGTGGCGGTGCGGCGCTGCTCTACGCGATCAAGGCACTCGACGGTGCGACCGGCGCCAACGACGACCAGACGCGCGGCATCGACATCGTGCGCCGTGCGCTGCAGGCGCCGGTGCGTCAGATCGCGCAGAATGCCGGCCATGACGGCGCTGTCGTCGCCGGCAAGCTGATCGATGCCAAGGACGACAAGCTGGGCTTCAACGCCCAGACCGAGACCTACGAGGATCTGGTCAAGGCGGGTGTCGTCGACCCGACCAAGGTTGTTCGCACCGCGCTGCAGGACGCCGCGTCGGTAGCCGGCCTGCTCATCACCACCGAGGCGACGATCGCCGAGCTGCCGGAAGACAAGCCGGCCGCCGGCGGTATGCCGGGTGGCATGGGCGGCATGGGCGGCATGGACTTCTAAGTCCGCACCGACCCGTGAAGTGACGCAGGGGGCCGGGGGAGCGATCCTCCGGCCCTTTCGTTTGTCCGCGCCGGCGGATAGGGGGATGCATGGCCGCCGACGCGATCGCCGCCGCGCTCGCGTCGACACTGGACGGATTGGGCGACGCGCTTGCCGGCTGCCGCGACCCCTGGTGGATCATCGGCAGCGCGGC
>CAYVVV010000133.1:2235-7136 GCA_964455325.1 uncultured Sphingosinicella sp.
CGCGGCGATGGCACTGCATGGTGCGCAGGTCAGCGTCGCCGATGTCGATGTGCTGCTGTCGCCGGACGATGCAGCCGCGCTGTTGGCGGTATGGGGCGAACCTTTGCCGCCGGCGTCGGCGACCGCCACGTTCCGATCGCGGATATTCTATCGAAGCGAAATGCGCTTCGCGCTGCCGGTCGAGCTGATGGCCGGGTTCGAAGTGTTGAGCGGCGGTTTATGGCAACCGGTCATGCCGCGCGCACGCGTAGCAAAGCATTTCGGCGGCACCATACTGTTCATCGCATCGGTTGCCGACCTCCTTGCGATGTGCAAGCTCTTCGGCCGGCCGAAGGATGCTGTGCGTGCCGCCGTGCTCGCGACATTGAGCTGACGGTCAAAAAGAAAACGGGCCACGCCATTGGCGCGACCCGTTCCCGTGTCGAACTGTCGGTTAGGACTTAGTTCGTCGTCGCAGCAGCGTCGGCAGCAGCGTCAGCGCCGGCAGCCATCGCGTCCGCACCAGCGGCGGCGGCATCAGCGCCGGCAGCCATCGCGTCCGCGCCGGCGTCCGCGCCGGCGTCAGCGGCGGCGTCCATCGCAGCGTCGGTTTCGGCAACAGCCGCGTCAGCAGCCATCGCGGCGTCCTCAGCGGCGGCGTCGGCAGTCGCCTCGGTGGCTTCCTCGGTCTTCTGGCTGCAAGCAGCAAGGCCGAGGCCAGCGACGAGCGCGAGAGCTGCGAAACCCTTGGTAACATTGCGCATCGAAGTGTTCCCCTAGAACTGGTTTGTATTGACCCTGCGCCCTTTAGCGAGCGCGGCGCAGATTGTCACGGAAAACCTTGTCCGTGGGAAGGGGTTTGCGGCGAGTTTGAAAAATTTTTTTTGCCGGCTCTTCGATGGCCGCGGGAGCCATCGCATGCTCTCGGAAAACGCATTTACAACAATATCATAGCCAGGAAAGCGGACTCGCCGGAGCGGTTCACGCCAGATGCCGTTACGGCCACGATGGGTCGTTATGGCGATGTGCCCGCTGTTTCGGTTCCGCTCGTACACGATTCGGTGCGCGTGTCCCCTATGGCGTCGGCGACGTCGTCGCGGGCTCGGGCGCGAAGTAATCCTCGGGCGGATCGCCGTCGTGGATGTCGGTAAGCCGCTGCTGCAGATATGCCGCGCGCACCGTCGCATATTCGTCGAGCGCGCCTTCGATCAGCGGGTCGGCGGTGTCGATCAGCCGCGACCGCAGATCGATGACTTCGAACCCGGTGACACCCAAGCGTTCGGTCGCAGTGAGTCTCACGGCGTGTTTCTGGAACTGCGGCCACGGATCGCTGACCGAGTCGACGCCAAGCCCGACGACGTCGCGCAGAGTCGACGGGCCAAACAATGGCAGCATGACATATGGCCCCGAGCCGACGCCCCAGGCTGCCAGCGTCTGGCCGAAATCTTCTTCCTGTTTCGGCAGCCCCATGTCGGTCGCGTGATCGGCCAGCCCGCCGACGCCCAGCGTCGAATTGATCAGGAACCGGTCGACGGCGCGGAACGCAGCCTTGATCTTGCCTTGCAGCAGCGCGTTGATGAACGAGAGCGGCTCGTCGACATTATCGAGCGCGTTCGACGCGCCGCGCCGCGCCGCGCCAGGGACGACGGCGCGATAGACCTGCGCCGTCGGCTTGATCAGCGCCGTGTCGACGCCCTTGTTGAAGCGGTAGATGGCGCGGTTGGTTTTTTCGAAGCGGTCCTGTTCGGCTTCCGCGACGCCGCCCGGTGTGGTCGCGCACGCCGACAGCGCGAGGACGAGGCCAGTGGAGACCAGTCGAATGTTCATGACGATCCTGCCGTATGCGCCCCCATGGCCTTCGGAATAGTTTCCGGACCGGTGGCGTCCAGACAATTTCGCTCATTGACCGCATATAAAGATTTCTTTATGTGATTTGGAATGCGGTCTGCGATCGATATCTTCGGCGCGCTTGCCGATCCGACCCGGCTTCGGATCATGGCGCTCGTCCAGCGCATGGAGCTTGCCGTTGGCGAGCTGGCGCAGGTTCTCGGCCAGTCGCAGCCGCGCGTGTCGCGCCACGTAAGGATCCTTGCCGATGCCGGGCTGCTGCAGCGGTACAAGGAGGGGGCGTGGGTATTCCTGCGCGTCAACGTGCAGGAAACGCCGCAACCGCTTCTCGCGACATTGGAAATGCTGCTTCCGACGATCGCCGAACTGCCCGCTGACGAGCGCCGACTGGCTGAAATCCGTGCGCAGCGCGTTGCCGAGACGCGCGCCTATTTCGAGGCCCATGCCGACGGCTGGGACGGCATCAGGTCGCTGCACGTCGCTGACGACGAGGTCGAGGCGGCGATCGTCGCAGCGCTGTCGGGCAAGCCCTATGGGCATGTCCTCGACATCGGCACCGGCACCGGCCGGATGATCGAGTTGCTGGCACCGCGCGCGGTGAGCGCCACTGGCGTCGACCGCAGCCCCGGCATGCTGCGCGTGGCGCGCGGCAAGCTCGAAGCGGCGGCGCTCGGCGCCTGTCAGGTTCGGCAGGCCGACATGTATTCGCTGCCGCAGGACGATCACAGCATCGACACCATCGTTGTGCATCAGGTGCTGCATTACGCCGAAGACCCCGCCCGCGCGATCGCCGAGGCGGCGCGCGTGCTTGCGCCCGGCGGCCGCTTGCTCATCGTCGATTTCACGCCGCACGCGCTGGAAGAGTTGCGCGAGAAGCATGCGCACGTCCGCCTTGGCTTTTCCGACGAAACGATGCTGGGCTGGCTGGCTGCAGCCGGACTTGCGGCGCGGCGGGTCGCGCATCTTGCCGGTGGTACGCTGACCGTCGGCCTCTGGCTTGGCGAGAAAGCGCCGCTCGCCGGCAGGAGGGCGGCATGACGCTGTCGCTCGCGCAGATGACAGAGGCAGGGTACGCGATCGGTCAGCCGCTGTTCGCGGACGTAGCCGGCGACATTGCGGTCTCGTTCGAGTTCTTCCCGCCCAAGACCGCCAGGATGGACGAAACGCTGTGGGAGTCGATCAAGACGCTCGAGCCGCTGCGGCCGCGCTTCGTGTCGGTGACCTATGGTGCCGGCGGGTCGACGCGCGAGCGCACGCACGCGACGGTGTCGCGCATCCTGGCCGAAACGTCGCTGACGCCGGCAGCGCATCTCACCTGTGTCGATGCCTCGCGCGGCGAGATCGAGGACGTCGCGCGCGCCTATTGGGATGCCGGCGTCCGGCACATCGTCGCGCTGCGCGGCGATCCGCCGCGCGCAGGCGAGACGTTCGTCGCGCGCGCCGATGGCTATGATTCGGCAGCGAGCCTTGTTACGGGCCTCAGGCGTGTCGCCGATTTCGAGATCAGCGTCGCTGCCTATCCCGAGGTGCACCCCGAAGCGGCGAGCGCGGCAAGCGACCTTGACAATCTCCGGCGCAAGCTCGACGCCGGTGCCAGCCGCGCGATCACGCAGTTCTTCTTCGAGCCAGAGACCTTCTTCCGCTTTCGCGACCGCGTCGCGGCTGCGGGCATCGCCGCCGAGATCGTGCCCGGTGTATTGCCGGTCACCAACTTCGCGCAGACGCGGCGCATGGCGGAGATGTGCGGGACCACGATCCCCGGCTGGCTCGAGCGGCTGTTCGACGGGCTTGAGGAGCGGGCGGCGGCGCGCAATCTCGTCGCCGCGACGGTGGCGGCCGAATTCTGCCGCAAGCTCTATGCCGGCGGCGTCCGCGAATTCCATTTCTACACGTTGAACCGCGCCGAACTCAGCTACGCCATCTGCCACCTGCTTGGAAAGCGCGCGGCATGAGCGTGCGCGAGGCGTTCAACGCCGCCATCGCGGCGCGCATCCTGATCAAGGACGGGCCCTACGGCACGATGATCCAGTCGTACCGGCTCGACGAAGCCGATTATCGCGGCGCGTTCGCGCTGCGGCACGACCAGAAGGGCAACAACGATCTTCTCAACCTCACCCGGCCCGACATCATCCGCGCCATCGCCGAACAATATATCGCGGCGGGGGCCGACGTGCTGGCGACCAACAGCTTCAACGCCAACGCGATCAGCCAGGCCGACTATGCCGCCGAGGCTTTTGTCGCCGACATGAACCGCGCTGGCGCCCGGCTGCTGCGCGAGGCGGTCGATGCCGCAAGCGCGCGCGACGGCCGCCGGCGGTTCGTCGTCGGCGCACTCGGCCCGACCAACAAGACGCTGTCGCTGTCGCCCAATGTCAACGATCCCGGCTATCGCGAGGTCGACTACGACGGCGTCAAGGCGGTCTATCGCCAGCAGATCGACGCGCTTGTCGAGGGCGGCGTGGAGATCGTGCTCGTTGAAACCATCTTTGACACGCTCAACGCCAAGGCAGCGGCGCACGCGGCGATGGAAGCCGCCGACGACCTTGGCCGCGACCTGCCGATCATGATGTCGATGACGATCACCGACATGGCGGGCCGTAACCTTTCGGGGCAGACGGTCGAGGCGTTCTGGGCGAGCGTGCGCCACGTCAACCCGCTGACGATCGGACTCAACTGCTCGTTCGGCGCGACCGAGCTGCGCCCCTACGTGCAGGCGCTGGCGGCGATCGCCGATTGCCCGCTGATGGTCTATCCCAACGCCGGGCTGCCGAACGAGCTTGGCGAGTATGATGAAGCGGCGGAGACGACCGCGCACCTCGTCGGCGAATGGATCGACGCCGGGCTGGTCAATGTCATCGGCGGCTGCTGCGGCACGGCGCCGGCGCATATCGCGGCGATGGCCGACGCCGCGCGGGGCATGCGCCCGCGCGCCATCCCGCATGCCCGTCTGGCGATGCGGCTGGCCGGGCTCGAACCGTTCACGATCGCGGCGTGACGAGGATTACGAACGGTGCGTCCCTCGACTTCGCTCGGGATGAGCGGACTTATCGAAAACCATCGCTCATCCCGAGCGA
>CAYVVV010000134.1:0-4870 GCA_964455325.1 uncultured Sphingosinicella sp.
CTAGAGCCAGAGCAACCATCTCCTCAACGACTTCACCTCGAATGTCGTTACGCAGCAAGGGTCCGCCGAATAGCCGCTGCACAAGCCGGTCGACGACGTCGACGGCAGACAGCGCCATCGGCGGCCGCAGATCGCTCAGGCCCGCGCCCCCTCAACCACCCCCGCGCTGTTGTGCCTCAGCGCCGACAGCACGGTCCCCACGATCGCCGCCGCGTCCAGCCCCGCTTCGGCGTACTGTTTCGCCGGGTCGTCCTGCTCCTGGAACACGTCGGGGAGGCGAAGGGTGCGGATCTTGAGGCCGGTGTCGGTGAGGCCCTCGTCGCTGGCGAGGGTGAGAACGTGCGCGCCGAGGCCGCCGATCGAGCCTTCCTCGATCGTCACCAGCACCTCGTGCGTCGCCGCGAGGCGGTGGATCAGCGCCTTGTCCAAGGGCTTGGCGAAGCGCATGTCGGCAACGGTGGTGGAGAGACCCCGGGCATCGAGTTCATCGGCAGCCTTCAGCGCCTCGCCGAGGCGCGTGCCAAGCGACAGGATGGCGACCGCCTTACCTTCGCGTACGACGCGGCCCTTGCCGATCTCGAGCCGCTGCGGCGTTTCGGGCAGGGCTACGCCGGTGCCGCTGCCGCGCGGGTAGCGGAAGGCGATCGGGCCGCTGTCATGCAGCGCGGCGGTGTGCACCATGTGCACCAGCTCCGCCTCGTCCGCCGCTGCCATGACGACGAAGTTGGGCAGCGTCGAAAGGTAGGTCACATCGAACGATCCCGCGTGCGTCGAGCCGTCGGCGCCGACGAGGCCGGCACGGTCGATGGCGAAGCGGACGGGCAGGTTCTGGATGGCGACGTCGTGCACAACCTGGTCATAGGCGCGCTGCAGGAAGGTCGAATAGATCGCCGCGAACGGCCGGAAGCCCTGCGCCGCCATGCCGGCGGCGAAGGTGACGGCGTGCTGCTCGGCGATGCCGACGTCGAAGCAGCGGTCGGGAAACACCCTGGCGAACGTGTCGAGACCGGTCCCCGACGGCATCGCCGCGGTGATCGCGATGATCTTCGCGTCGCGCTCCGCCTCCGCAACCAGCGCCTTGGCGAACACGCCGGTGTAGCTGGGCGGCCCGGCCTTCGCAGGCGCCATCGCGCCGGTGATGACGTCGAACTTGGTGACGCCATGATACTTGTCTGCACTCGCCTCGGCAGGGGCATAGCCATGCCCCTTGCGGGTGACGACATGGATGAGGCACGGACCTTCGGCGGCGTCGCGCACGTTTTCAAGCACCGGTACCAGCTGGTCGAGATTGTGGCCGTCGACCGGGCCGACGTAATAGAAGCCCAGTTCCTCGAACAAGGTACCGCCCATCGCCATGCCGCGCGCATATTCGTCCGCCCTGCGCGCCGCGCGCTGCAGGCTGCGCGGCAGCTTGCGCGCCAGCCGCTTGGCAAGGTCGCGCAGGCTGAGGAACTCGTGGCTCGACACCAGCCGCGCAAGGTAGGCGGAAAGCCCGCCGACGGGTGGCGCGATCGACATGTCATTGTCGTTGAGCACGACGACAAGGCGGTTGCCGGCGGCCTCCGCGTTGTTCATCGCTTCGTAGGCCATGCCCGCCGACATGGCACCGTCGCCGATGACCGCGATCGCCTTGCCCGGTGTGCCCGACAGCTTGTTGGCGATGGCAAAGCCGAGCGCCGCCGAGATCGACGTCGACGAATGTGCCGCACCGAACGGGTCGTACTCGCTTTCGCTGCGCTTGGTGAAACCGCTGAGGCCGCCGCCCTGGCGAATGGTGCGCATGCGACCGCGGCGGCCGGTCAGGATCTTGTGCGGATAGGCCTGGTGGCCGACATCCCAGATCAGTCGATCTTCGGGCGTGTTGAAGACGTAGTGCAGTGCCACGGTCAGCTCGACGACGCCCAGCCCGGCGCCGAGGTGGCCTCCGGTCTGGCTGACGACGTCGATCATTTCGGCGCGCACCTCGGCCGCCAGCGCCGCCAGCTGTGCCGGGGCGAGCCTGCGCAGGTCGGACGGATCGTTGACGCTGTCGAGCAGCGGCGTTTCAGGCGCGCGCATTCGGGCTGACCCCCACGGACATACAATACATGTGCTTAGCCATTTGCGGCCGCCTTGTCGATTGCGCGCAGTGCGCGATCAGGCGCAGGCGGCGCAGCGTCCACGCACCTCGAGCACGGGCTGGACTGGCTCGAAGCCAGCCTCGCGGGCGCGTTCGCGGACGCCCTCGCTGAGCGAATCGTCGTCGATATGTGTCGTTGCGCCGCACGCGTCGCAGACGAGGAAGATACAGTCGTGCACGCAGTCGGGGTGTGCGTTGGCAATGAACGCATTGCGGCTTTCAACGCGCTTGGCGACGTTGTTGGCGACGAACAGGTCGAGGATGCGGTACACGCTGTTCGGCGCGACGCGACGGCCGCGCGCCGTCGACACCGCATCGGCGATGTCGTAGGCACTGACCGGGCGCGCGAAGCTGGCGAGCGCGTCGAACACCGCGGCGCGCATGTCGGTCCACCGCTCGCCGCCGGCGCACAACGCCGCCGATGCCGCGGCGGCAAGCTTCGCGCCGCGCGGTTCGTCGTGATGATGGGCATGCGCTGTCATGGCGCGACTATGCGGGTGCCGGCCTGTCCAGGCAAGCCTTGAGTGGTTCAGGCGTGCAGCCAGCGCATGTTGAGCAGGTGGGCGAAGGCAACCAGAACGACACCGATCATGGTGTAGGCCGCCTCGCCGCCGCCGTGCGCCGACCATAGCGCACCGGCCATGAAGCCAATGCCAAGTCCGCCGATCGCTGCAACCAGCCAGCGGCCATGCTGCCGGATACCGATTGCCAGACCGACAATCGCCAGCGGCATGGCGATCGCCAGCCCGACCTGGTGGACCGTATGGCCGAGCAGGCCACTCCCCCCCGCCGACAGCGCGGCCAGGAACAGCGTGCCGATCAGACAGTGGATCAGGCAGAGGCCCGAAAGCCCGATCGCGGACTTGTCGATCCAAAGGGAGAATCGTTCAGCCATGACTTCAGGCGATATAGTGTAACATCCCGCCAGCAGCAAGCGAGACGATCACGGCTGTTCGGCAAACGGTTCCGGCTGGCAGCCGAGGACGGGATCGAACCTGACCGCCCTGCGCGACGTCAGCGGCACCGAGGCGGTGACGGTCTTCGTCGCAGGATCGTCGGTCAGGCGGATGACCTCCATTCCCGGCTCGAAATCCCTGTAACAGTCATCGAGCGCGCGGTTGCCGATGTAGCGGCAGGCGCAGGCGACGCGCGCGCCATAGCCGACACCAAGGTCAAGCAGCGGCTTCTGCCATTGCAGCGCGACAATGCCGGCGAGCACAACGACCCCGAGGCATCCCCCTCCCCAGCCCATGATACGCCTTGCGTTCATGAAGCGAACGCTTAGGCTCAACCCGTGGCAAAGAAAAGCCTTCTGGTGGCGGCAATGATGCTGCTGTCGATCGTCGCGGCATCGGCGCCGGCGGCGGCGCCGTCGCCAATCGACCCGCTGTTCGCCGCCAATCAGGGCGAGACGCGCGCGGTGCTGATGCTGAGGGACGGCCGGGTCGTCGCCAAGCGCTATGCTCCCGGCTATTCCGACGCCAACCGCTTCATCAGCTGGTCGATGGCAAAGACGGTGACGGCGGTACTGGTCGGCGAGCTCGTCGCCGACGGCCGTCTTGCGCTCGACGATCCGGCGCCGATTGCCGAATGGCGCGGCCAGGGCGACCCGCGCGGCGCGATCACGCTGCGCCATCTGCTGCACATGTCGTCGGGGCTCGACCACACCGAAGTCGCGGAGGCGCTGCAGGCGTCGGACACCAACCAGGTGCTGTTCGTCAGCGGAACCGGCCAGATGGCGGCAAGGGCGATCAGCAAACCGCTCGAGGCGGCGCCGGGGTCGACGTACGAATACAGCTCGATGACGTCGATCATCCTTGCCGAGATCATCACGCGGACGCTGACCGCCTCCAAGAACCCGCGCGAACGCGCCCGCGCCTATCGCACCTTTGCGGAGGAACGGCTGTTCAAGCCGGCGGGCATCACCACGGCGGTGCTTGAATTCGACGGCGCCGGAACGCAGGTCGGCGGTTCGATCATCCACATGAGCCTCGACGATTGGGGCCGCTTCGGATCGGTACTGCTCGATGGCAGGGGACCGGGCGGCGTCGAGATCATTACCCCCTACTGGCTGCGCTTCCTGCGTACGCCGGCGCCGACCGACGGCGGCTATGGCGGCCACCTATGGCTCAACCGGCCGCGCCCGAAGGGATCGGATCCGGCGCTGTTCCCGGGTCAGGGACCGCCAACGCTCCACGCCGCGATCGGACACCTCGGCCAGTATGTCATCGTCTCGCCCGACCAGAAGCTCGTGCTTGTCCGCCTCGGCAAGACGCAGGACGACAGGCTGGATACTGTGCGGGCGGCGCTCGGCCGGGTGGTCGCAGCGGTTCCCGTCCGGACATGCTGAGCGGCCTCTCTGGCTGATGCGCGACATTTGATCGCTTGGCGCGACACTCCGTCCTCGCCTAAAGCGCGGCACATGCAGGCCTCTCCGTCCGCCCGTCCGCACGCCATCGCTGCCTGGCTCTACGGCGTCGCCGTTCTCGTCGTGCTGATGGTGATCGTCGGTGGCATCACGCGGCTGACCGAATCCGGGCTGTCGATGGTGCGGTGGGAGCCGGTATCGGGGATCGTGCCGCCGCTGAGCGAGGCGGAATGGCAGGCCGAGTTCGACGCCTATCGCGCCTACCCGGAGTATCAGCAGGTCAATCGCGGCATGAGCCTTGACGCGTTCAAGCGCATCTATTTCTGGGAATATGTCCATCGCGCGCTCGGCCGGCTGATCGGCCTTGCCTTCGCGCTGCCACT
>CAYVVV010000134.1:4880-7067 GCA_964455325.1 uncultured Sphingosinicella sp.
GGCTGCGCGGCGCGATTCCGGCGGGATACAGGCCGCGCCTGCTGGCGCTGCTTGCGCTCGGTGGCCTGCAGGGCGCGATCGGCTGGTGGATGGTCGCATCCGGCCTCGTCGACCGGCCCGACGTCGCGCACGACCGGCTCGCGGTCCACCTCGGCACCGCGCTCATCATCCTCGGCGGGCTGGTCTGGACGGCACGTGATCTTCGTGCCCATGCGCATGGCAACCGCCGCTCGCGTCTCCCCGTCCTGGGCGCGGCGGCGCTTGTCGTCCTCGCCGTGCAGGTCGTTCTCGGCGCGTTCGTCGCCGGGCTCGACGCCGGCCATGCCTTCGCCGAATGGCCGCTGATGGGCGGTCAGCTGTTTCCCGAAGGTGTCGCCTTCATCGATCCGCTCTGGCGCAACGCCGTCGACAATCCGATCGTCGTACAGTGGCTGCACCGCTGGTGGGCGTGGGTCGCGGCGGCGGCGCTGCTACTGCTGGCGCGGCGCGCACGGCACGACGGCGCGGCGGCGACGGCGCGGCTGCTGGCAGGACTCGTCGCCGTCCAGATCGGCCTTGGGATCGCGACGCTGCTTTCGGGCGTTGAACTCTGGGTCGCGGCTGCGCACCAGGCCGTGGCGGCGCTGATCGTGTGGGCCGCGGTGGCTGCCGCGCACGCCGCCGGCCGTCCGGGAAGGAGGCTCTAATGACCGCGAAAAACGTCCTTGGCGGCGCGTTGCAGCCGTGCTCGTTCGATCCGCTGACGGGATGGCGACGCGATGGCTGCTGCAACACCGATGCAAACGACCACGGCAATCACACCATCTGCTGCATCGTCACCGACGAGTTCCTCGCCTTCTCGCAAGCAGTCGGCAACGACCTGTCGATGCCGCGTCCCGAATTCGGCTTTCCGGGCCTGGTCGATGGCGACCGCTGGTGCGTCTGCGCCGGCCGCTGGGAGGAAGCGCGCGCCGCCGGATTCGCGCCACTCGTGGTGCTGGAGTCGACGCACGAGCGCGCGCTCGAGGTGACACAGCTAGGCCACCTGCAGGCGCACGCCGCGGAAACCGTGTGATTCCAAAGCGATTTTCTTTGAAACACCATAATACCCCACCAATAAGCAGCTATTTTGCTTGACTGATTTGGCGCAAGCACGCATAGGCGCCGGCGTTCGCGGCCAGCAGCGCTGTCCGCCATCGCATTTCAGGACACGCACCATGCACAGCAAGACCACGGTTTCGGCGCGGCCGGCCGATGTCGAGAAGAAGTGGCTGCTCATCGACGCCGATGGGCTCGTCGTCGGCCGTCTCGCCTCGATCATCGCCAATCGGCTGCGCGGCAAGCACAAGCCGATCTACACGCCGCACATCGACTGCGGCGACAATGTCATCGTCATCAACGCCGACAAGGTGCGGTTCACGGGCAACAAGCTCAAGGACAAGACCTATTACCGCCACACCGGCTATCCGGGCGGCATCAAGGGCGTCACCGTCGGCAAGGTGCTGGCGGGCCGCTTCCCCGAGCGCGTGCTTGAAAAGGCGGTCGAACGCATGGTGCCGCGCGGTCCGCTCGGCCGGCAGCAGATGCGCAACCTGCGCATCTACGCCGGCGCCGAGCATCCGCACGTCGCGCAGAACCCCGAAGTCGTCGACGTCGCGTCGATTAATCGCAAGAACAAGGTGGGTGCCTGATCATGGCTGAAGAGAAGATGGGTCTGGAAGACCTCGCCGGCGTTGCCACCGGGACCGGCGCACCGGCGCCGACGGCCGCGCCACTGCGCGAGAAGGAAGTCGACGCGCAGGGCCGCGCCTATGCAACCGGCCGCCGCAAGGATGCCGTTGCGCGCGTGTGGCTGAAACCCGGCAGCGGCAAGATCGTCGTCAACGGCCGCGACCAGGTCGACTATTTCGCCCGCCCGACGCTGCGGCTGGTCATCAATCAGCCGTTCGACGTCGCCGGCCGCCGCGGCCAGTATGACGTCGTCGCCACTGTGTCGGGCGGCGGCCTTTCCGGCCAGGCGGGCGCGGTCAAGCACGGCATCAGCCAGGCGCTCACCAAGTTCGAGCCGGCGCTGCGCACCGTCGTCAAGGCGGCCGGGTTCCTGACCCGCGACAGCCGCATCGTCGAGCGCAAGAAGTACGGCCGCGCCAAGGCCCGGCGCAGCTTCCAGTTCTCCAAGCGCTAGACGGATCGGGTTGCCACGGAAGG
>CAYVVV010000135.1:0-7020 GCA_964455325.1 uncultured Sphingosinicella sp.
GACACGGTTCCTGGGCAGATAGGCGATATGCGCCTTGCCGATGATCGGTGCCATGTGGTGCTCGCAGTGCGATTGGAACGGAATGTCGCGCAGCAGCACGATTTCGTCGTAGCCGCCCACTTCCTCGAAGATGCGCGACAGGTGGCTCCCGGGATCCTCGGCATAGCCCTTGAAATATTCGCGATAGGCGCGCGCGACGCGGCCCGGCGTGTCGGCGAGGCCTTCGCGCGCTGGATCGTCCCCCGCCCATTCGATGAGGCGGCGGACGGCGGCGAGCACGTCGGCGGGAATGTCGGCGTCGCGGTCAGTGTTGCTCATGTCGCCGTCCTTGGCGTGCTTTCGCGGTGCACGCAACCGTCACAAGAGTCGCAGTGCGGCGATCAGCCTGACATCCATCATGACGTCACTGCAACGTTTTTCCTCAATGAATTCAGCGATTGACACCAAGGGCACGGCATGGACCACGATCGCTTCGCCGTCGATTCCGCCGCCATCGCTGTCGCGCGACAGCCCGCTTGCGCGCAGCAGCGTGAAGCGCTCCGAGGCAAGGCCGGGCGACGACGCGAACTCGCCGATCACCTCGATTCGCGCCGCGCGATAGCCGGTTTCCTCATAAAGCTCGCGCGCGCCGGCGCTGGCCGCATCCTCGCCCGCGTCGATGAGACCGGCGGGCAGCTCGAGACAGCGCCCGCCCAGCGGCACGCGATATTGCTCGACGAGGATGAGCTCGCCGGCGTCGGTGACGGCGATGACCACGGCGGCGCCGCGATCGTGGGTGCGGCGTACATATTCCCAGCTGCCGTCGACAACGGTTTCGATGTAGCGGCCGCGCCATACCGTCGTGCGCATCCGTTCCTCGCGTTCGCTGCCGATGGCGGCGGCGCAGTCACAGGCTATTGCCGCCGCGCAACCGGCGTCGCCTCGGCCGGGCCGGCCAAGCCTATTCGGCCTGGGGTGCCGCCGCGCTCGGGTCGACGGGCAGTCCGCCGAGGTCGTTCACCAGCTTCTTGTAGGCGTCGAGATAGGCGAGCGTGATCACCTGGCCGATCTCGGTGTTCGAATAGCCGCCGCCGCCGACCGCGCCGAAGCCGGTCCACCAGCCGCCGCCGCCGCCGGCCGCCCATTTCAGATCCTTCTTGCGGAAATAGCCTTCGGCGATGCGCTCCTGTTCGGTGGTGCGCGCGTTGACCAGCGTCAGCACGACACTCGCTTCCTTCGACGAGGTCGACAGGCCGCCGGCAAGCGCGCCGAAGGTGCCGCCGATAAGGCCGCCGGCAATGCCGGCCAGGCCGCCGCCGCCCGAGTTTTCGTTCTTCGAGACGAGATCGGGAACGATGAAATAGTCCGCCGCCTTGACCTGGCGCTTGCCGATGTTCGAGCCGCGCTGCAGTTCGCCCGAATCGGCGAGCGCGCGTTCGATGTTGCGGCTGGCGAGCCCCTTGCCGCGATCGACGAGGCCGAAACAGCCCGACTTCATCGTGAACAGCTTGATGACGGCTTCGGGGCTGCCGAGGCCGAGCTGCTGCCACCAGTTGGTGTCAGGCTCGACGATCGCCACGGTGCCGAGTTTCTTCTGGCAAACCGGAATTTCGGCGGCGCTCTTTTCCTGCGCCTTGCGACCCGACGACTTGGACTGGGCAGCCGCCGGGCCGGCGCTGAGCACGACCGCCGCGGCGACGGCAACACCCTTCTTGATCACTGCGTGCATGTTCGATTCCCTTGCTGGTGCGCGCGGGCGAAGGCGGCGGCTCTTGGGATGTGCTTTCCTTCCCCCTTGCTGGAATGCAATACTCCGGAATGACGGCTTTTCGCAACGCGGCAGCGTGCGGGCGGCGGAAAAGACAAAGTCCGCTACCGGTTCTTGCGCCCCGCGATCAGGCTGTCGACCACTGACGGGTCGGCGAGTGTCGTCGTGTCGCCGAGCGCGCCGAAGTCGTTCTCGGCGATCTTGCGCAGGATACGCCGCATGATCTTGCCCGATCGCGTCTTCGGCAGCGCCGGCGTGAAATGGATGTGATCGGGCGTCGCGATCGGACCGATTTCCTTGCGCACTTCCGCCCGCAAGGCGGCTTCGAGCGCGTCGTCGGGCGTCACGCCGGCATTGGTTGTGACATAGCAGTAGATACCCTGCCCCTTGATGTCGTGCGGATAACCGACGACCGCGGCCTCGGCGACGAGCGGGTGTCCGACAAGCGCCGATTCGACCTCGGCGGTGCCGAGCCGGTGGCCCGACACGTTGAGCACGTCGTCGACGCGGCCGGTGATCCACCAGTAGCCGTCCTCGTCGCGCCGCGCGCCGTCGCCAGTGAAGTAGAGACCCCGGTAGGTGGTGAAATAGGTGTCGACGAAGCGCTGGTGGTCGCCATAGACGGTGCGCGCCTGCCCCGGCCATGACCGTGCCAGCACCAGGTTGCCCGATGCCGGGCCGTCGATGCGGCGGCCGTTCGCATCGACGAGCGCCGGTTCGATCCCGAACAACGGCTGCGTGGCGCTGCCCGGTTTGGTCGGGATCGCTCCGGGCAAGGGCGAGATGAGCACGCCACCGGTTTCGGTCTGCCACCAGGTGTCGATGATCGGCAGCCGCCCCTTGCCGACAGTCTGATGATACCAGACCCAGGCTTCGGGATTGATCGGCTCGCCAACCGTGCCGAGCAGCCGCAGCGACGACAGGTCGTGCTTTTCGACCGGCGCCGCGCCCTCGCGCATCAGCGCGCGCAGCGCGGTCGGCGCCGTGTAGAACGTTGCCGGCCGGTGCTTTTCGACCGTCGCCCAGAAGCGGCTGACGTCGGGGTAGTTGGGAACGCCCTCGAACATCAGCGTCGCCGCGCCGTTCGCCAGCGGGCCATAGACGATGTAGCTGTGTCCGGTGACCCAGCCGACGTCGGCGGTGCACCAATGCAGCGCCCTTTCCTCCGGCCGCCAGTCGAAAACGTAGCGGAAGGTCAGCGTCGCCCAGACGAGATAACCGCCGGTGGTGTGCAGAACCCCCTTTGGTTTGCCCGTCGATCCGGAGGTGTAGAGGATGAACAGCGGATCCTCGGCGTTCATCGGCTCGGGCGCGCAATCGCTGCTGACCGTCGCCTTAATGTCGTGCCACCAGTGGTCGCGCCCGGCCGTCATCGGCACGTCGGCGCCGGTATTGCGAACAACCAGCACGGCCTTGACGCCGTGCCAGGCCTTGGCGATGGCGTCGTCGACGGTCAGCTTCAGCGGGATCGTCTTGCCGCCGCGGCGCCCCTCGTCGGCGGTGATGACGAAGTCGCTCTTGGCATCGTCGATACGGCCGGCGATGGCGTCGGCGGAGAAGCCCGCGAACACCACCGAATGCACCGCGCCGATGCGTGCGCAGGCGAGCATCGCGATCGCCGCCTCGGCGATCATCGGCAGGTAGATAGTGACACGGTCGCCCTTGCCGACACCGATCGCCCGCAGCGCGTTGGCGAAGCGGCAGACTTCGGTATAGAGCTCGGCATAGGTCAGCGTCCTTGTTGGCGCGGCCGGGTCGTCGGGCTCCCACACGATGGCGCGATCATTGGCGCGGGCGGGCAGGTGACGGTCGACGCAGTTGGCGCAGGCGTTGAGCACGCCGTCCTCGAACCACCTGATGTCGACGGGGTCGAACGACCAGTTGCCCATCACCGTCGGCGTGCGCAGCCAGTCGACGATACCGATCCGCTCCCGCCAGAAGCGATCGGGATCATTAAGTGAGATCGCATAATCGCGTTCATAGTCGGCGAGCGTGCAGATCGTTCGCGCTGCGGTCGCTGACGGGACGGGGTAGGTTGCGTGGGCGGCGTCGCTCAAGACCGGGGCGTCCTTACCAGAGGAACGAATCGGGGTCGGGCATCGGCTCCTGCCGCTGCGCCTTTAGGAGCGATACGATCGCGCGGACGACGAGCCACAGCGACACCAGCCCGAACAGCGGTACCAGCAGGCCGAACGAAAGCACGCTCCCGACGGCAAGCATGATGACGAGAACGACCGTGATCCAGAAGCCGCGGATGTGATAGGCGAAGTGGCTTTCCTGCCACGCCGCGTTGCCGGCCTCGCCGCGCCAGATGTAGGCGAGCACGGCGCCGATCAGCGTCGGTATGGCGGTCAGCGCGCCGACCAGGACGAGCAGCGACACGATCGTCGGACGGTTGAGATCGAAGGTCTGCGGGGGTCTCATTGCCATTGACGTCTCCCTGTGCGGGGCTTCCAGCCCGGCTCGGCTGAGGTCAGGCAGCAAGTCTGGCGCGATGGGCGTTGCCGCGCAAGCACTTGGCGGCTAGCGTCGCGATCCGTGAGCATCCGCCTTCTCGGCCAGCGCCGCTTCGCCCCGCTGTTCGCGACGCAATTCCTCGGCGCGTTCAACGACAATTTCTACAAGACGGCGATGCTGTTCCTGATCACCTACACGCTGCTTGCCGGCGATACGGCAGCGGCGGCGCAGTGGGTGACGATCGCCGGCGGCGTGTTCATCCTGCCGTTCTTCCTGTTCTCGGCGCTCGCCGGCGAGATCGCCGACGCCTACGACG
Organism: uncultured Sphingosinicella sp.; assembly: GCA_964455325.1. Taxonomy (GTDB): domain Bacteria; phylum Pseudomonadota; class Alphaproteobacteria; order Sphingomonadales; family Sphingomonadaceae; genus Sphingosinicella. The sequence goes on from CAYVVV010000135.1 coordinate 4,521, forward strand.
AGGCGCGGCTCGTCCGCATCATCAAGGCGGCGGAGGTCGCGATCATGCTGGTCGGCGCCACGGCGCTGACCGCAGGCTCGATCCCGCTGCTCCTCGCCGTGCTGTTCGCCATGGGGCTGCATTCGACCTTCTTCGGCCCGATCAAATATGCGATCCTGCCGCAACATCTCGGTGCCCGCGAACTGCTCGCCGGGACCGGCTTCGTCGAGGCGGGCACGTTCATCGCCATCCTCACCGGGCAGGTGGCGGGCGGGCTGCTGGCGACACAGGTGTCGGCGTGGGGAATCGTCGCCATCGCGCTCGCCGGTTACGCGACTGGCCGGCAGGTGCCGCCGTCGCCGCCGGTTGCCCGCCGCGCCGTCGACTGGAATGTTCTCGCCGCCTCGCTCAGGATCACGCGCGACGTCGTGCGCGATCCGCGGCTTGGCCGGGCCGTGCTCGCCGTGTCGTGGTTCTGGTCAGTGGGTGCGGTGTTCACCAGCCTGTTCGTGCCGCTGGTCAAGGGCGACCTCGGCGGCGCCGAGAGCGTGGCAACCTTGTTCCTCGCCATCTTCTCGATCGGCATCGCGGTCGGCTCGGTCACCGTTGCGAGGCTGCTGAAGGGCACCGTATCGGCGCGTTACGCGCCGGCAGCGGCTGTGCTGATGACGCTGTTCATCGTCGAACTCGACTTCGCCATCGCCGCCTGGCCGCCAACCGACCGTCTGGTCGGCGTCGCCGCGTTCGCGAGCCAGCCGGCGGCGTGGCGAATCATGGCCGATCTGTTCGGCATGTCGGTCGCGGCGGGTGCGTTCATCGTGCCGCTGTATGCGCTGCTGCAGACGGCGAGCGATCCAGCGGCGCGGTCGCGCACGATCGCCGCCAACAACATCGTCAATTCGGGCTTCATGGTCGCCGCTGCGCTCGGCGCCAGCGCGCTGCTCGCTGCCGGTCTTTCGGTTCCCGAAATTTTGCTAGCTGTCGGGCTCGCCAACCTCCTTATCATCATCCCATGCCTGAAGATCCACCGGCTGCAGCAGCTCCGCTCGACCTGACACTTGCCGCCGTCACCGAGCGGCTCGCGGCGCAGCGCGGCGACGCAGACGCGCTGCTTTTTGGCGGCCGCGTGACGTCATTCCGCCAGCTCAACGACCAGGTCCGGCGGACGGCAACGGCGCTCAGGCGCGCGGGCGTCCGAAAGGGCGATCGCGTCGGCTATCTCGCGCTCAACAGCGACGATTACGTGATAATGTTTTTTGCGGCGATGCGGATCGGCGCCGTGATGGTCGCGATCAACTGGCGGCTGGTTGCGCGCGAGATCGCCTACGTGCTTGCCGACGCGGGGATCAGGCTGCTGGTCACCGAACGCCAGTTCCTTGCGCAAGCTGAGGCAGCGGGCGGCATCGAGCGCATCATCCTGCTCGATGACGCGCCCGGCTTCCGCGACTGGGCACTCGGCCACGATCCCGACGCGGCGATCGCCGAAGTCGTCCCAGACGACATCGCCGTGCAGATGTACACGAGCGGCACCACCGGCTTCCCCAAGGGCGCGCTGATGACGCACCGCAACCTCGTCGAAACGGCGGGCAAGCAGAGCCTCGTCGGCGCGCGCTGGGCGGAATGGACGGCGGACGACGTTGCGCTCGTCGGCATGCCGATGTTCCACATTTCGGGCACCGGCTGGGTGCTGCACGCGCTGCTGCCGGGCGGCAAGGCAGTGATCCTTGAAAGGCCCGACATCGACGCCATCGTCCGTGCCATCGACGTGCACGGCATCACCAAGATGTTCGCGGTGCCAGCGGTCCTCAACATGATCCTGTCGCACCCGGCGGCAGCCAACGCCGATTTCAGCTCGCTTCGCTGCCTGCTCTACGGCGCCTCGCCGATCCCGCTCGACGTGCTGAAGCGCGCGATGAAGGCGTTCCGCAACGCCGAGTTCGTCCAGTGCTACGGGGCGACCGAGACGTCGGGTACCGTCGTCGTGCTGCCGCCCGAGGACCACGACCCCGAAGGCAGCCCGCGCATGCTGTCGTGCGGCAAGCCCTATCCGGGCAACGAGGTCAGGATCGTTGATGCGGACATGCGTGACCTTCCTGTGGGCGAGGTCGGGGAAATCGCGGTCAAGTCGGTGTCGGTGATGGCGGGCTATCACAACCAGCCGGAGGCGACGGCGAAGGCGATCCGTGACGGCTGGTACCTGACCGGCGACGCCGGCTACCTCGATGCCGACGGCTATCTCTACATCCACGACCGGGTGAAGGACATGATCGTCTCCGGCGCTGAGAACGTCTATCCGGCCGAGGTCGAGAATGCGCTGCACGAACACCCCGGGGTCGCCGACTGCGCGGTCATCGGCGTGCCCGACGCGAAGTGGGGCGAGGCGGTCAAGGCGATCGTCGTCCGCGCCCCTGGCAGCGACGTCGGCGAGGCTGAGCTCATCACCTTCGCCCGCGAACGGATCGCCGCCTACAAGGTGCCCAAGTCGGTCGATTTCATCGATGTGCTGCCGCGCAACGCCAGT
>CAYVVV010000136.1:0-7010 GCA_964455325.1 uncultured Sphingosinicella sp.
TCAAACTCGCCGCCTCAAAAATCTGGATGCGATTTATGAGTCGGTGACCTAGGGCCGGCATGGCGACTTTGTCCCGGAGATTGGGCTGCCTGGGACATAGAGCATCGATGCTCTGGGGTACGCATCCAGGTGAAGCAGTCGGCAGTAAGCCAATCTTGGGACTCCGCCAGCGCTACACCTGCACGATCTGCCCGTTTTTCGATCGCGCAGAAAACAGGGCGCTGGGAGAATGCTGTTTGGCTCGCGGAGCCAGGGCGTAACGCGGACATCTTTATCTTCGGATGGCACCCTCGGACCGACGAGGAGGCAGATCATCGGCAGACCAATCAGTGGCAATTTTATGTCATGCATGAGCGGCACCTTCCACCGCAATCGTCAGTTAAATTGGCCGGTCTTGAAAAATTATGTCAACCAGTCAGCATCAACGAACTTCCACATGCGGTTGAAGTGCTGGCCGGCAACCAGCTCAAGCGTGAAGATCGGGGAAAGCCGGGATATCCTTCGGTCGCAACTCCGCCGTGATCTCCTGCCACCAAGCAGACCCGGTGCACAAGCAGAGTTGAACCACTTCCCTCTCTCTTCGGACCTCCTATTCCCTCAGCAGCCCCAGTACGACCAAAAGCGCCTGATCGACGTTGGCCATCGTGTCTGCGCTCATCTGGCCGATGATGTCGCGGCATTTGTCGCGCCTGATCAGGTTGATCTTGTCGACCATGATCTGCGATGTTTGTTTGAGGCCGTTGCCATCGTCAGGCTCGACAAGGACGCGGCGGATGACGACGTCCTCGCGTATTTCCGTGGTCATCGGGCATACAAGCGTGTGGAGCGTGCCGAGGATGACATCGGCTTGCACGATCACTGCCGGGCGCGGCTTGCCGATGTCTCCGCGCAAGGCGACCTGTACAACGTCACCGCGCTTCAATCGTAAAGCTCAGGATCTTCGGCCTGCAGGGCCTCGATGAAGCGCAACGTCTCTTCCTCCTCGGGCGCGTTCCGCAGGATTTCGGCCTCGCGCTCAAGCTGCGCCTTGAACGCCGGGGAGTTCACGTCCCACACCCACCGCCGAATTTCCTTGAAGCCTGCTGCCTTCTTCCGCGCACGATAGGCACGGAACTTGTCAGTGCGCTTGGGGCTGAGGTCGTTCATGCCGGCATGGTAGCGCGCTACCGGCGGCGAGGCTACCTCATCGCCCCTGCCCGCGCACCCACTGCGGGTACGCGGCGGGCGCGTGCACGATCGATCCGACGGCCGCCGCCGGGTTCTCTTGGCGGTCGGGCGATACGGCGGGTGACGGGCGGCGTTACGCCTTGTCTTTACCGCTGCCGGCCTTCTTTTTCGCCGCCGTCTTTTTCTTTTTGGCCTTTTCCGCCTTCTTCGCTGCTGCTGCCTTCTTCTTCGCAGCGGCTTCCTTCTTGCGCTTGGCGGCGGCTTCCTTTTTCGCCTTCTTTGCTGCCTCGATCTTCGCCTTCTCCTCGGCGGTTGGTTGCCTGGGCGGCTTGACCGGCCCGGCGGCGATCGATTTGCGGGTCTGGCGGATGGCGGTGTCGACCGCCTTCAGCGCCTTGTCACGCTCGGGATTGGCGATCGCCGCGCGTAGGTCGGCGCGCGCCGCCTCGAGCTTGGCGACCGCCGCCTGCGCGCGCGGATTGCTGTTGGCGGCCGCCGGCCCGGCAGCGGCCAGCGTCGCGACCAGCGCCAGCAACAGACGAAACAGCGACAGAGTCATGGCGGTCCCTTGCGACGTGAAGCGCGCGCATACTGCCGCGAAGACGTGAACAGATCGGAAATGCGGTCGCGCCGCCGGCGTCAGATGCAGCTGCGAATGTTGATGTCGCGCTGCGCCTCGATCTTCCCGGGGCTACGCTTCACGTCGATCATGCCGGCACGCGATAGCGGTCGAGGCCGGCGCTGAGGTCGGCGATAAGGTCGTCGGGATCTTCAAGCCCGACGTGGACGCGCAGCATGGGGCCGTCGCTGGTCCAGCGCGTCACCGTGCGCAGCGGCGCCGGGTCGACGGGGAGGATCAGGCTCTCGTAGCCGCCGAAGCTGAAGCCCATGCTGAAATGTCGAAGACCGTCGACGACCGGCGCCAGATCGGCGCGCGAACCGCCGGCCAGCACGATCGAGAACAGGCTTGAATAGCCGCTGAAATCGCGCTGCCAGAGCGCGTGCGCGGGATCGCCCGGAAGCCCCGGGCACAGCACGCGCGCGACTGCGCGGTGTTTGCCGATCGCCGCCGCGATCCGGAGCGCGCTGGCGCCATGCCGGGCCATGCGCAGCGGCAGGGTGCGCAGCCCGCGCAGCGCCAGAAAGCAATCGTCGGGCGCCCCCGTCTGGCCAAGCCGCAGCGCCCGCGCGCGCAGCTTCGGCCAGGTCGCGGCGTTGGCGGTGGCGGCGCCGAGCATGGCGTCGCTGTGGCCGACGACGAACTTGGTCAGCGACTGCACGCTGATGTCGACACCGTTCGCGATCGCCGGGAACAGCAATGGCGTCGCCCAGGTGTTGTCGAGGATGGTGACGACGCCGGCGGCGCGCGCCGCTGCCGTCATCGCCGGCACGTCCTGCACCTCGAACGTCAGCGATCCGGGACTTTCAAGATAGAGGCACGCCGTGTTCGCGCGGAACAGCGCGGTGATGCCGTCGCCGATGCTCGGGTCATAGAACTCGGCCTCGACGCCGATCGGCTTCAGCAGGCCGTGCGCCATCAGCCGCGTCGGTTCATAGGCGGTGTCGGGCAGCAGCACGTGGTCGCCCGCCCTGACCGTCGCGAGCAGCGCTGCCGCAATCGCCGCGACGCCCGACGGGAACAGGTGCGTGCCCGCCGCGCCGGGCTCGAGTTCGCTCAGCGCTTCGGCGAGCGCCCACTGCGTGGGGGTTCCGCGCCGGCCGTAGTACAGGCCGGCATCGGGATCAGCGATCGCCGCGTCAAGATCGGCCAGCGTCGGGAAGACGCAGGTCGACGCGCGATAGACCGGCGGGTTGACGATGCCGTGCGTCCATGCGGGCCGCCGTCCGGCGTGGGCAAGGTGTGTATCTGGTCTGTCGGCGCTCACGCCGCGCCGGTGACGACGGGCGTGTCGGGCGCGCCGCCCCATTCCGCCCAGGAGCCGTCATAGAGGCCGGTGTCCTTGACGCCGAGCAGGTTGAGGCCGAACAGCAGCACCGCCGCGGTCACCCCCGATCCGCACATCGCGACGACCGGCCGTTCGGCATCGACGCCGGCCTCCCGGAACGCGGCGCGCAGCGCATCGCCCTGCTTGTACGTACCGTCGGCGTTGAACAGCTCGGTGTAGGGCAGGTTGAATGAGCCCGGCATGTGCCCGGCACGCACACCCTGCCGCACTTCGGGTTCATCGCCGCGGAAGCGCGCGGCGCTGCGCGCGTCGACGACCTGTTCGCGCTTCGTCTTGAGGTTGTCCTTCATCTGCGCGAGATCGCGGATCTGCGTCGTGTCCTTCCACACGGTGAAGTGGCGGTGGCGGACGACGGGCTTGCCCGATTCGATCGCGCGGCCTTCAGCCTTCCACTTGTCGAAGCCGCCGTCGAGGATGGCGACCTCGTGCGCGCCGAACAGATTGAGCATCCACCACGCGCGCGCGGCCGATTTCAGCGGTGAATTGTCGTAGACGACGATACGGCTGCCGTCGCCAAGCCCGATCGCCTGCATGCGGCTGGCGAACTTCTCGGCGCTCGGTACCATGCTTGGCAGTGGCGATGTCGCGTCGGCGAGCTCGGCAAGGTCCATGAACACCGCGCCGGGGATGTGGCCGGCTTCGAACTCGGCGCGCGCATCGCGGTTGTGTTCGGGCAGGAAATAGCTCGCGTCGACGATGCGCAGGTCGCTCTTGCCGAGCTCGCCTGCCAGCCATTGCGTCGTCACCAGCGATTCCATGCGATGCTCCTAAAGCCTGTCTGTCCCGTTGTCGGTCCTGAATAGTCATGCGTTCCGCCGTTGCCAACGCGAAAGGCGGGGGATAGGGCGAAGCATATGGCGAACGATCGCATCCATCTGGGCAGGGCGAGCGCGCTGCCAGCGTCGCCCGCCGACGCGGTGCTCGACTATGTGCCCAACCCGCGTCCCGGCGCCCGCTATCTCGTCCGCTTCGCCGCGCCCGAGTTCACCTCGCTGTGTCCGGTGACCGGCCAGCCCGACTTCGCTCACCTCGTCATCGACTATGTGCCGGCATCGAGCATCGTCGAATCGAAGTCGCTGAAGCTGTTCCTCGCCAGCTTCCGCAACCACGCCGCCTTTCACGAGGACTGCACCGTCGGCATCGGCGAGCGGCTTTTTGCCGAAATGCAGCCCGAATGGCTGCGCATCGGCGGCTACTGGTACCCGCGCGGCGGCATCCCCATCGACGTCTTCTGGCAATCAGGTCCGTTGCCCGCTGACATCTGGATTCCGGAGCAGGGCGTCGCGCCCTACCGGGGCCGGGGCTAGGGCAGCCCGACCAGCTTGTGCGTCTGCAACGACAGCCGCCATTGCGGATGGGCGAGGCAGTAGGCGGCCGCGGCGGCGGTATTCTCCGCCCGCGCCGGTCCATCCATCGGTTGCAGGAAGAAGTGGCGGAAATCGAGGTCGGCAAACGCCTCGGGCGGCGCCAGCGGCTGCGGGTAGACAAGCTTCAGCTCTTCGCCCGAGCGCTGCACCAGCTCGGCATCGGCCTTGGGGCTGACGCAGATCCAGTCGATGCCGGCGGGGGCGGGAAGGGTGCCGTTGGTCTCGAGGGCGATGTCGAAGCCTTCGGCGTGCAGTGCGTCGATGAGCGGCGCGTCGAGCTGCAGCAGCGGCTCGCCGCCCGTGCAGACGACAAGGCGGCGGTCACTGCCTTCGCCCCAGGTGCGTGCGACCGCCGCGGCGAGCGTCGCTGCGTCGCCGAACTTGCCGCCGCCCGGCCCGCCGGTGCCGACGAAATCGGTGTCGCAGAAATCGCACACGGCGTCCGCCCGGCCCGCCTCCAGCCCCGACCACAGGTTGCAGCCGGCAAAGCGCAGGAATACGGCGCGCCGTCCGGACTGCGCGCCCTCGCCCTGCAGCGTGGCATATATCTCCTTGACGGCGTAGCTCATGCGTAGACCGTGGGGTCGGGAAGTCCGGCGTCGGCGAACCCCTTCCTGCGCAGCCGGCAGGCGTCGCAACGCCCGCAGTGCGCCGCCGCGTCACCCTGCCGCGCCGGATCATAGCAGCTCCACGTCGCCGCAACGTCGACGCCAAGCGCGACCGCGCGCCGCGCGATGCCCGCCTTGTCCATGTCGATCAGCGGTGTATGCACGCGGAAGTGCCCGCCCTCCGCGCCTGCCTTGGTGGCGACGCTGGCAAGGCGCTCGAACGCCGCGATGAATGCCGGCCGGCAGTCCGGATAGCCCGAATAGTCGAGCGCGTTGACGCCGATGAAGATGTCGCGCGCCGCCGCCGCCTCTGCCCAGGCGAGCGCGACGGACAGGAACACCGTGTTGCGCGCCGGCACATAGGTCGGCGGGATGACGCCGGCGTCGACCGGGCCGTCGCCCTTGGGTACGGCTATGTCGGCGGTCAGCGCCGAACCGCCGAAGGCGCGAAGGTCCAATGGCAGCACGACATGCCGCGCCGCTTCCATCGCCGCCGCCGCCCGCGCCGCCGCGTCGAGCTCGACGCGGTGCCGCTGGTTGTAGTCGATGGTGAGCGCGAGCAGCGCATACCCCTCCGCCCGCGCGATTGCGGCACAGGTGACCGAATCGAGACCCCCCGACAGCAGGACGACGGCGTGGCGCGGTTGCATGGCGCCGGCACTAGGTCACCAAGCCGTTACTGTGCAACCAAATCGTGATTGAGGCGAGCTGGACGGGGGCAGCGCCGCCGCACTGCTGCTGTGGCGAGCAGCTCGCGGCGGCGCATGCCGGCCATCAGAACGCGATCTTGACCGTGCCGAACACCTGACGCGGCGTACCGGCGAGCAGTGTCTGGTTGTCGCCACGGTTGCCGAAGCCGTTCGAGCCGATCGTCGCGACATAGTCCTTGTCGAAGATGTTGCTGGCGTTGAGCTGCAGTTCGACGTTCTCGAACAGTCCCGACAGCCGGTAACCAAGCGTCGCGTCGACGAGCGCGCGGCCGCCGACCGAACGGTCGTTCTCGTAGTTGAAGTAGCGCTTTGACATGTAGTTGACGGCAATGCGCGCGAACAGGCTGTCATTGTCGAAACTCAGCTCGCCGCGGGCGAGATGCTTCGGCGTGTCGACCGTGGTCTTGCCGCGCGTTGCCGCGACGATTGCGCCGGCCGCGTTGACGACGTCATCGCGATAGGTCGAGTCGTTGAAGCTGTAAGAGGCGAACAGCCTGAACCCGCCGCCGAGACGGAAGTCGGCGGCCGCCTCGAAGCCATACGAACGCACCGAGCCGACGTTCTGCAGCACGGCGGGATTGCCGACGATGCCGGCGCCGATGGCGAGACCGAGCAGGCGGTTGCGGAAGTCGACATAATAGGCGCCGATGACGGCGTTGAAGAAGCTGCCGTCGATGCGCGCGCCAAGCTCGTAGGTGTCTGACGCTTCGGGCTTGAGCGTGTCGCGGATGGCGTCGAAGCCGGCTTGCGTCGTCGAGAAGGGGCCGCTCGTCGTCGCCGAGGTGAAGGCGCGGGTGACCTGTGTGAAGCCGCCGAATGCCTCCACCTGCTCGGTCAGCGGATAGGCGAAGCCGACGTGCGGCTGGAACCAGTCCTCCGACTTGATGCGTCCTGCGGCGCGGCCGCCGGCGATGATCGGGTTCGCGGCGTTCTTGACCCGGAAACCCTTCCATCCGACGGTGATGGTGCCGTCGCCGATGCTGATGCGATCCTCGACGAAATACTGCAGCGTCTCGGTGTCGAAATCGAACTCCCACTGCGTGAAGAACGGGTTGGACTGGAACTCCAGCGAGTCGCGCGTCGAGCGGAGCCGGTCGGTGAGGCCATAGAAGCGGCGCGCCTGGCGGAAATCGTTCTTCTCGTACCAGCCGCCCACGGTGATCGTCTGGATGCCGATCTCGGCCGCGACAT
>CAYVVV010000137.1:0-6462 GCA_964455325.1 uncultured Sphingosinicella sp.
GACCAGGATGTCGTTGACCAGTGAACTCTTGCCGGACCCGGACACGCCGGTCACACCCACGAATACTCCCAGCGGAAATTGAACGCCGATGGACTTCAGATTGTTCGTGGTGACACCTTCGATGATGATGGACCGAGTCTTGGCGATGCGCCGCCGCTGCCCGGGTCCGTGCGGCGGCTGGTCGAATGGGTCGCCGACTATTACCTGGCGCCACCTGCCGCGGTGCTGCGCATGGTGCTTTCGGTGACGGCGGCACTCGATGGCGGGCGGACGATCACCGAGTATCGCGCCACCGGCGAGCTTCCAGCACGCATGACCAAGGCACGCGAGAAGGCGCTGCGCGCGCTCGGCGATCGACAGGGGCTGGTGCGCGAGCTCGCCGAATGGGCGGGCGTGTCGGAAGGCGTCATTCGCGGCCTCGTCGACTGCGGCGCAATCGAGGCGGTGAGCGTGCCCGCCGACCGAACCCCGGCACTGCCCGACCCCGACTTCGCGCGGCCCGATCTGGAGCCGGCGCAGCGCGCCGCTGCCAGGGAGCTGGTCGCAGCGGTCGCGGCACGCCGTTTCCAGCCGTTCCTGCTCGACGGTGTGACCGGATCGGGCAAGACCGAGGTCTACCTCGAAGCCGTTGCGGAGGCCGTGCGGCAGGGTGGCCAAGCGCTTGTGCTGCTGCCCGAGATCGCGCTCACCGAACCGTTTCTGCGCCGCTACGCGGCGCGCTTCGGCTGCGCGCCGGTGCAATGGCACAGCGACCTCAGGGCGTCGGAGCGGCGGATAGCGTGGCGTGCCACGGCGAGCGGCACCGCGCGGGTCATCGTCGGCGCGCGCTCGGCGTTGTTCCTGCCCTATCCGAACCTCCGGCTCATCGTCGTCGACGAGGCGCACGAGACGAGCTTCAAGCAGGAGGAGGGCGTTCCCTATCACGCGCGCGACGTTGCCGTGATGCGCGCGCAGCTGCAGGCGACCCCGATCGTGCTGGCAACGGCAACGCCGGCGATCGAGACGCTGGCGCAGGTCGAGCGCGGTCGCTATCGCCATCTGACGCTTCCCGACCGTTACGGAGGCGCGCGGCTGCCCGACATCGATGCCGTCGACCTCAGAGCGCATCCGCCCGCTTCGGGCCGCTGGCTGGCGCCGCCGCTCGTCGAGGCGATCGGGGCGGCGCTGGCCAGAAACGAGCAGGCGCTCTTGTTCCTCAACCGTCGCGGTTATGCGCCGCTGACGCTGTGCCGGCATTGCGGGACGCGCATCGAATGTCCCAACTGCACCGCATGGATGGTCGAGCACCGGCTGGTCAAGCGGCTGCAGTGTCACCATTGCGGGCTCGTCGAGGCAGTGCCGGAGAGCTGCCCCGAATGTGGCGCGACCGACAGCCTGGTCGCCTGCGGCCCCGGCGTCGAGCGCATCGCCGAGGAGGTGGCGGCGCTGATTCCCCGCGCGCGGCAGGTGCTGGTCACCTCCGACACCATCCAGTCGCCAGCACAGGCGAAGGCACTCGTCGACGCCGTCGAGGCGCGCGCAGTCGATATCCTTGTCGGCACGCAACTGGTCACCAAAGGCTATCACTTCCCCGAACTGACACTGGTCGGCGTGGTCGACGCCGACCTCGCGCTGATGGGTGGCGACCTGCGTGCGGGCGAGCGCTGCTTCCAGCAGATCAGCCAGGTCGCCGGGCGCGCCGGCCGCGCTGCCAAGCCTGGCCGCGTCCTCATCCAGACGCACCAGCCTGACGCGCCGGTGATCGCCGCACTCGTCGCCGGCGACGCCGCCGGCTTCTACGCCGCCGAGACCGAGGCGCGGCGCGCAGCGGCGATGCCGCCGTTCGGCCGCCTTGCCGCGATCATCGTGTCGGGGCCCGATGAGCAGGCGGTCGCCGAAGCGGCGCGCGCGATCGGCCGCGCCGCGCCCACCGGCGTCGAAGGTCTTGCCGTGCTTGGCCCCGCCCCCGCCCCGCTGTCGCTGCTGCGTGGCCGCTTCCGCCACCGGCTGCTGGTGCACGCAGCGCGGCGCGTCGAGGTGCAGGCGATGCTGCGCGACTGGCTGGCAGGCGTCGATGTGCCGGCAAGTGTCCGCGTCGCGGTCGACATCGACCCCTACAGCTTCGTCTAGAGCCTGTCCTGTTCAGGTTGCAGCCCTCACACGACCCCGCTCGAACAGGACAAACGCCAGCTACGGGCCGCCTGCGACGCCATGGTTGCCTGCCGCTGGCGATGGTCGATGTTGGTCATCGCATCGCGCCGCTGTAATTTTTTGCCATCACCGACCGTAAACAGCCGGTGAGGAGGTGCGCATGAACCGTCGTCAGTTGCTTGGGTTAGGTGTCGGCGCCGTCGGTGCCGGACTCCTCGGCCAGCTCGCGCTTGCAAGCGGACCGAAGCCGGGTCGCGGCGGACGCACGTTCGAGGTGAGCTACAGCGAGGCCGAGTGGAAGCAGCGACTGACGCCCGAAGAGTATTACATCCTGCGCGCGCACGGCACCGAACGGCCGTTCACCAGCGACCTGCTGAATGAAAAGCGCTCCGGCACCTTCGCCTGTGCCGCCTGCGCTTTGCCGCTGTACCGCTCGGTCGACAAGTACGACAGCGGCACCGGCTGGCCGAGTTTCACGCGCGAGATCAGGGGCAACGTGCTGACCGAGACCGACTTCAGCTACGGCATGATCCGCACCGAAGTGCTCTGCCGGCGCTGCGGCGGGCATCTTGGCCATGTCTTCGACGATGGCCCGCCACCGACTGGCAAGCGCCACTGCATCAACGGCGATGCGCTCGATTTCATTCCCGCCAAGGCCTGATTTTCATGAAACCACTGCTGATCGCGGCAGCCGCGCTCCTTGCCGGCTTCGCCCCCGCCGACGCGCCGAAGCGCGCCGAGGCCTATTTCGCCATGGGCTGCTTCTGGTGCGGCGAGGCCGACATGGAAAAGGTGCCGGGAGTCATCGAGGTGACATCGGGCTATACTGGTGGCACTGTCGCCAACCCGACGTATGAGCAGGTCAGTGCCGGCGTCACCGGTCACTACGAAGCGGTCAAGGTCGTCTACGATCCGTCAAAGCTGAGCTATGCGCGGCTGCTTGATGAGTTCTGGCGCAACATCGATCCGTTCGACCCACGCGGCCAGTTCTGCGACAAGGGCTCGTCGTACCGCGCGGCGATCTTCCCGCTCAATGCCGCGCAGCGCAAGCTCGCGAAGGCATCGAAAGCGAGGGTCGAGGCACACTTCGGCCGCTCGACCGCGGTCACCGTCGCTGACATGACGACGTTCTACGACGCCGAATCCTATCACCAGGACTATTACAGGAAAAACCCCATCCGCTACCGCCTCTATCGTGGCGGCTGCGGCCGCGATGCCCGGCTCAAGGAAGTCTGGGGCGGTTAGAGCATGTCCTGTTTTAGACCGCGATCGGTTCAGATTGAATCACTCTGAACCGTGAATCGCTGTCTAAGATTATGAATAGAGACTGATTCACGTTCCAGGTGGAAGCGCACAGCGCTTCCACCTGAAACGATGGCTCTAGGGTGCAGCCCCACACTACCCCGCTCATCCCAAGCGGCTGGTTAGAACCGATTCGGCTCGAACAGGACACGCTCTGGGCGCGCCGCTCAGGCCGCGAGCTCGCCTCGCATGCGTGTCTTGAGGTCGTTCTCGATGATCGCCTGCGACTCGAGCTTCTGGACGATGACGCACTTGAGACCGAGCGCATCGGCACCCTGGTTGTCTTCCTCTGCCGAAAAGGCGATGACCTCGCCGTTCTCGGCGTAGGCGCCGCGTGCATTGCCGTCGGACTTGAGCGCGAACGGCCTGCCGAAGCTGGCATCGCCATCCGAGCAGGCGACAATGACATTGTCGGTGTCAAGCAGCATGACGCGCGTGCGCCGCCATTCCTCCGCCGTCAGTGTCTGGCACTGGCGGACGATGTGCGGCGCGCGCTCGCCCCAGTTGTGGATGCCGTAGAGCACACCGATGAAGTCGCGCCCATCGTCCGAGGCGAACACCGGCGTTGCGAACGCAAGCACGGCGCGGTTGCCGTGCCAGGGGTCGGTGAACACGCCGCTGTGGAAGCAACTGCCGCGCGCGCGCGTCGCCCTGACCTTCTCGAACAATGGTTTGCCGGCAACCGACTGCCGGTTGATGCCACTCTTGCTGGCGATGATTGTGCCAGCGCTGTCGGCGACCGATACATCTAGCAGATTGGGATAGAGTTCGACGTAATCGCGGAAGCGGCCCGACAGCACCGCATCGAGTCCTGCGCCACGATCGGTCAGCGCACGTCGCAGAAGATCGTCGGTGGCGAGCCAGCGCAGGCCGCGCTTGCGTTCGTCGAAGCCGCGCGCGATCGCGTGCACGACACCGCGTGCCTCGGTGATCAGCCGTTCGCCCTCGAGTCCCGCGACGAGCTCCTCGGCGAGCCGCGCGCCGTATTCGATGCTGCCAAGCACGTCGCCGCGGAACGCCTGTGCCGCCGCCTTGGCCTGACCGGCAAGCGTCTTCACCTCCTGCGCGACGACGGCAAAGCCGCGTCCGGCCTCGCCGGCGCGTGCCGCTTCGATCGTCGCGTTGAGCGAAAGCAGGTTGGTCTGACCCGCGATCGCTTCGGTCGAGCGCGCGAAGCGCTGGACCTCCTCACCCAGAATCGACATGATCGCCCGAATACGCCGTGGCATGATCAACCCTTTGGGAACGCAGCCCGGCGTACACGCTGGCGGCAAGCTCCTAATTTGTGGTTACCATGGAATTTATGCAGCCATTTCATAGGTGCAACACCAAGGCGTGACCGGCGGCTTCCGTTTCGAATATGGCCCGCGCGTCGTCGCGACGGCAATTCGGGCGTTCGTTATGAGTTCGGTCGCTATGGCTTAGGCGATGACCCCTGGTCGCTGGACTTTTTCGTGCAGTCCAAGCCTGCCGCGCAACGCGGCAGCCGACGCCGCTTCCCGCCGAACTGCGCGCGATGCTGGAACGGCTGACGGCTTCAGGGCATTGTAGACGCACGACGTCACGGGACCAGCTCATGAAGCCGATGACCGAAACGCACCTCGCCGTGCTGCGCCGGCACATGGTCGAGATGATCGAGATCCACGCCGACCTCAGCAGCGACGAGACCGGGCGGGCGACGCTCAACCCGCGGGTGATCGCGGCGATGGCCGACGTCCCGCGCCATCATTTCGTGCCGGTGCAGCTCGCCGCGCTAGCCTATCAGGACAGCCCGCTGCCGATCGGCTTCGACAAGACCATCTCGCAGCCGTACATCGTTGCGCTGATGCTCGACCTGCTCGGCTGCCGGGACAGCGATCGCGTGCTCGAGGTCGGCACCGGTCTCGGCTATCAGACGGCGGTGCTGGCGCGGCTGTGCGGGCATGTTTACAGCGTTGAGATCGTCGAGGAGTTCGCCGTCCACGCCGAACGCGTGCTTGCGGCGCTTGGTGTCGACAACATCAGCATTCGCCACGGCGATGGCACGCGCGGCTGGCCCGAGCACGCGCCGTTCGACAGGATTGTCATCGCCGCTGCGGCGAAGGCGTTGCCGCCGGCGCTCGTCGAGCAGCTGCGACCGGGCGGGCGCATCGTCGCGCCAATCGGCCCCGCCGACGCGGTGCAACAGCTGACCGTCGTCGACAAGCAGGACGACGGGACGCTCGAAGAGCGGACCGTGCTCCCCGTCCGCTTCGGCGCGCTCGAGGTCGGCTGAGCGCCGGTTCATCGCCGATACAGCTCGCGCGGTTTACGCTTGGGTGATGGTTGGGCAGGTCAGCGCAAAGGGTTGTTCCATGCGCAGTGTCGTCACTATCGGCGTCGCCACGGCGACGCTCGTCAGCTCGATGGTCGGTATCCCCGGCATCGCCAACACGCCGCTCGGCGTCAGCGAGGCGCACGCCGACGGCTATTACCACCGGCACCGCCGCCACCGCGACGGCTTTGACTTCGGCGATGCCGTGGTCGGCGCCATCGTCGCCGGCGGACTCATCGCGGTGCTGTCGAGCGCGTCGAAGAAGAGGCGCGACGACGGCCGCCCGCTCGACCCGGCATGGGAACCTCGCGGCGGCTGGGACCGCAGCCGTGACGGCGACTGGAGCTGGCAAGACCGCGACTGGGCGAACCGGACGCGGGAGGAGCGAGCGGCCATCGACGCGTGCGCGCGCGAGGCGGAGGATCTTGGCAGCCGCTATGGCGGCGATACCCGCGTCCGCGAAATCGCAGGCGTCGACCGAGAGGGCGGCGAATACCGCGTCCGTGGCCTCGTCGAGGCGCGACGCGACCGTGAGGGTCGCAATGATGACCGCGACCGCGACGAGGACGCCTTTACCTGCTACGTGCGCAACGACCGCATCACGCTCGACTTTTCACTGGACATTGGCAGCGTCACCGACTCCATTGTCGTGACGGGTGACGCCCCGCTGATCGATGCCGCCAGCGCTTCGGTCGGCAGTGTGGTGGACAGCCGCCGGGTCACCGAACTTCCCATCG
>CAYVVV010000137.1:6472-6970 GCA_964455325.1 uncultured Sphingosinicella sp.
GACCGCATCACCGGCTTTCGCTTCAGCGAGGGCTACGCGGCCCGTTAGCCAGCGTTCGCGCTGGACAGGCGCGTGTCCGCGGCGTAACCCCGCCGGCAATTCCCGAATGCTGGCGACGAGGCGCGTGTGACGGTTCCCCACGGCGATACGATTCTCATTCTCGACTTCGGCAGCCAGGTGACGCAACTGATCGCGCGGCGCGTACGCGAGGCCGGCGTCTATTCGGAGGTGGTGCCATTTTCGCACGCCGCGGCGGCGATGGCACGGCTGCAGCCCAAGGGCATCATCCTGTCCGGCGGGCCGGCGTCGGTTACAGCGGGCGCGAGTCCCCGCGCGCCGCGCGAGGTGTTCGCGGGCGTGCCCGTGCTCGGTATCTGCTATGGCGAGCAGACGATGTGCGCTGAACTCGGCGGCCGCGTCACCCCGTCCGACCACCGCGAGTTCGGGCGTGCGTTCGTCGATATCACCGGCGCGTGCCGGCTGTTCGACGGACTCTGG
>CAYVVV010000138.1:0-6910 GCA_964455325.1 uncultured Sphingosinicella sp.
TCAGGTAAAAGTGCGCGCAGTCTTGCGCCGCTGAGCGGCGAACGCGGCGCCAGACAGGACACGAAAGCGCCCTCCCGCCGGATGCAGGCGCGAAGCGCCCTGCGAAGCGAACCACCCCTTTGCTCTTCACAGTTTTGAGAGCGTCGTGCGGGCGCCCTTTTTTGCGTTGGCGCAAACGCACCGCCAGACGAGTCCTGCGTAGACCCTGATATCGTCAACCAGTCGCCGTCGTTCGGCGAAGAAGAGGGTTTCATGCCTGATGTCGTCAATCCGTCGCGCCGCCTCGTTGTCGGGCGCGGTTTCCTCTCAGCCGCCGCCGTTGGCCTGTTAGCGGGCGCGCCGGCGCTCGCTGCGGACGGCAAGAAGAAAAGCGATCCGGCCGCTGCGGACGTCGCCATTCTCAATGTAGCGCTCGCTCTCGAACATGAGGCGATTGAGGCCTACCAGATCGGCGCGGAAAGCGGGCTTGTGTCGCAAGGCGTCCTGCCGGTCGCCGTGCTGTTCCAAAGCCATCACAAATCGCATCGCGATGCGCTGATCAACGCCATCAAGCAAATGGGCGGGTCGCCTGTCGCCGCCAAGAAGCGCGCCGACTATGAAAAGGCGCTTGGAGTCGCCGTGCTGAAATCGGAAGCCGATGTTCTGAAACTGGCGGCGAAGCTGGAACTTGGCGCGGCGAACGCTTATCTCGGCGTCATTCCCTCCTTCATGAGCAAGGATCTGGCGAAAGTCTCGGCGCGCCTTGCCGCCGACGAGACCATGCACTGGACCGCGCTCGTGTCCGCGCTCGGCCAGGCACTGCCCGGTGAGGCCTTGAGTTTCGGAGCGTAGCAAGCACTGCGCGCTCCAACCCCGCTCCGCCCGCCGACCAACAGCCCCCTCACGGCGGGCGGAGCACCAACCATGTCGAGGTTCCGATGAAAGCAATCTTGGTCGCAGGCCTGTTGCTGGCGCCGCTTTCCGCGCATGCCGCCGATGCCGCGCGCGGCGAGAAGCTCTACCAGTCGCGCTGCGGCGGCTGCCATTCGATCGAGGCCGACCGCATCGGTCCGCGTCATCGCGGCGTCGTCGGGCGCAAGGCCGGCAGCATCGCCGGCTATGCCTATTCGGCCGCGCTCGGCAGGGCGGGCTTCGTCTGGACGCCAGAACGCCTCGACAAGTGGCTGACCGACCCGCAGAAACTCGTCCCCGGCCAGAAGATGGGGTTCCGTCTCGCCAAGGCCGATGAACGCGCCGACATCATCGCCTATCTTGCAACGCAATCGCCGCGATAGCCGCAGCCGTGCACGGGTTCTGGCAAAGCCCGACCCAAGACACTAGAATTACCGCGAATGCCGACCATATGGGTCGCTCGGCGTGGAGATGGATCATGGGTAGTTTCAGCATCTGGCATTGGCTGATCGTCGGCCTTGTCGTCATCCTGCTGTTCGGCAAGGGCCGGATTTCGGACGTGATGGGCGACCTCGCCAAGGGTATCAAGAGCTTCAAGAAGGGCATGGCGGAGGACGAAACGCCACCAGCGCCGCGCCAGATTCCGCCCGCGCAGGGCAGCGCGAGCCCGACGCCGACGCCACAGGAAACGCCGCGCGCCTGATCGGCGCGAAGGCTTTCGCCATGTTCGACGTCGGCGCGCCCGAACTGCTGCTGATCGCGATCGTCGCGCTCCTCGTCGTGGGACCGAAGGATCTGCCGAAGCTGCTGCGCACGGTCGGGCAGTGGGTGGGCAAGGCGCGCGGCGCAGCCCGTCACTTCCGCAGCGGCATCGACGCGATGATCCGCGAGGCCGAGCTTGAGGAGATGCAGAAGAAATGGGAGGCGGAGAACGCCGCGATCATGCGCGCGCACCCGATGCCGGAACCCGATCCATCGCTGCCCGATCCGGGGCTCGGCTCGGCCGCCAAGCCTGACGAGGCGCGACCGGCGGCATGAAGGACATCGACGATACCAAGGCGCCGCTGCTCGATCATCTGATCGAGCTGAGGCAGCGGTTGCTGCGCAGCGTGCTTGCGCTCGCTGTCGCGTTCGGCATCGCGTTCAACTTCGCCGACGACATCTTTGGCTTTCTGGTGCAGCCGCTCGTGAAGGCGTTCGGTGGCGAGACCGGAGCTAAGCTCATCTACACCAAGCTCTACGAGGCGTTCTTTGTCGAGATCAAGGTCGCCATGTTTGCGGCATTCTTCTTTGCCTTCCCGGTGATCGCGAACCAGCTATGGCTGTTCGTTGCACCCGGCCTGTACCGGCATGAGAAGAAGGCTTTCCTGCCGTTCCTCGTTGCGACGCCGGTGCTGTTCACGATGGGCGCGGCGCTGGCCTACTATGTCGTCATGCCGACGGTATTCACCTTCCTGCTCGGCTTTCAGACCGATGCCGCAGGCATCCCGCAGGAAGCGCTGCCGGCAATGAACGACTATCTGTCGTTCGTCATGAACCTCATCTTCGCGTTCGGCTTCTGCTTCCTGCTGCCGGTGCTGCTGATGCTGCTGGCGCGGGCGGGACTCGTCACCATCGATCAGCTCCGCCGGTTTCGTCGCTATGCCATCGTCGCTGCGTTCGTAATCGCCGCGGTCATCACGCCGCCCGATGTCGTCTCGCAGCTGCTGCTCGCGCTGCCGCTTGTGGTGCTCTACGAATTGTCGATCATCGGCATCGCCATCACCAAGCGTCGGGTCGCGCGCACGGCAGTGGCCGCCGGCGAGGAAACGCCAGCGACCAGCTAGCAAACGTCAGTTCGCGGCTTTCTCGACGGCTTCGCCGGCTGACTTCACGTCCTTGCCGACACCTTCGATCGTATTGCACGCCGCCAGAACTGCAATTGCCGCGAGGGTCGCGTATCGCGCGATCATGCGCTTGCGCATCGAACAGTCTCCCAATCTCGGATCCAAACGTTCCCAGTGCCCGATCGAATCGAAAGCCGTCGGCGGCGTCAAGCGCAAAAAAAGGAAAAGAGCCCGAAGCCGGCAGGGGGGAATGCTGGCGACGGGCTCTGTTTGGACGGCGAGAGCGGGGGGCAGATGTCGCCATCCATGCGGTGTAACGAACAGTGCACCGTCCGGTTCCCGTCCAGGCACGATTTTTATGTGAGCGGTAGCGGGAACGTCACCACATATGCGCCGTCATCGGCGCTGTGCGTCAGGACGCCGCATAACTGGCGGATCATGCCATGCACAATCCGCGCCGGCGCGCTGGTCGTCCCCGGCGCGAACAGGTCGGACACGAACACCGGACTTGCGATCGCAAGGCGTCCCTCGCCGGCAAATTGCGCGAGCGTGATGGTGATCTCGGCCGCTCCCCGTCTGGCCTTGCCGGCGGCCGCGGCAACGATCTCGGTCATGATGAACGCGATCGGTACCGCCGCGTCCTGGCTGACGTAGAGCCGCTCGATGCGCGTCGCGATGGCCAGTTCGACACCTTCGGTCGCCGCCACGCCCTGCTGCAGCACGGCGCACAGGTCGTGCGTCAGCGCGCCGAGATCGACACCCCTGCCGACATCCTCGAACAGCCAGCGATGTACCAGGGCGAGCGCGCCGACGCGCATCTGTATGGCGGCATAGGCACGCGCGACGCTGTGCTGGTCGCTTTCGCGCGCCTGGATGCTGATCAGGCTGCTGATCACCTGCAGGTTGTTCTTGACGCGATGGTGGACTTCGCGCGTCAGGCGCTGCTGCGTCTTGCGGGCATCCTCGATCGCTCTGCGCGCGGCCTGCGCGTCGCTTGATGCCTCGGCGCCGCCGCCGGCTGCCAGCCTGATCAGCGGCACCAGCACGAACGCGCCGACGGCGGCCCAGCACGCGACCATCGCACCGACGAGCGCCCAGAATATCTTTGGAACACCGGTCAGTGCCGACAGCGCCGCCAGTGCGATGATCAGCAGCAGCGCCAGCACCTGTGCGACGACCATGCGGCCCGATAGCCATTGCCACCACCGCCGGTCGGGTTGCCACATGACGGCTGGGCGCCACGCCGGCGGCGAAGGAGGCTTGCTTTCGGGCACCGACATTCCGAAACGTGCGATCCTGACAGGACAACGCAACCATAACCCGCCGTGGCGGTTTCGTCATTAACGCCAGGAAGCCCATGCACGTTGCCACGCAGATCGCCCCGCACATCGCCTACCTGCGCCGCTATGCGCGCGCACTGACGGGGACACAGGCGGATGGCGATGCCTATGTCCGGGCGACGCTGGAGGCCATCATCGGCGCACCCGGCGACTTCCCCCGCGACGTTGACGCCCGGCTGGCGCTTTACCGGACTTTTCATGCAATCTGGTCGTCGTCACACATCGACGTCCACGTCGACGAGCCCGACCAGACGCCGTTCGAGCGCACCGCCCACGATCGTCTGTCACGCATCACACCGCTGCCGCGGCAGGCGCTGTTGCTGACCGCGATGGAAGGGTTTGCGACCGAGGATGTCGGTTTCATCATCGATCTCGATCCCGCACGCGTTGCAGCGTTGGTGCGCGAGGCGATGGCCGAAATCGAACGGCAGACGCGCGCGCGCGTGCTTATCATCGAGGACGAACCGATCATCGCCATGGATCTGGAAGGCATCGTCCGCGACCTGGGCCACGACGTCGCCGGCATCGCCATCACGCGCACCGAGGCGGTGGCGCTGGCAAGGCAGATCGAACCAGGCCTCGTGCTCGCCGACATCCAACTCGCCGACGCCAGTTCGGGTATCGATGCCGTCCGCGACATTCTCGGCATGTTCTCGGTACCGGTCATCTTCATCACCGCTTTCCCCGAACAATTGCTCACCGGCGAGCGGCCCGAACCGACGTTTCTTATCACCAAGCCGTTCCAGCGCTCGACGGTCACCACGGCGATCGCCCAGGCGCTGTTCTTCGACAGCAGCGCGGTGCTTCGTGGCTGACGGCCGGTCGTCTGTGATCCCATCGTTCGCCGACCATTGTCGGAACCAGCGCCGCTTGCGCCCGCCGTCGTGTCGCCTTAGCTTTTGGGCAATGCCAGCAATCTCGGCCATGCTCGGGTGACCCGGGTCGATCCGGACCTTGGCGTTGACGACGCCCGGATCGGGCGCATTGGCGCGTTCCTGCGGTCGGCATTCGCCAGCGCCGCGACGCAGCCGCTGCCGCAGGCGTTCGTCGACCTGCTCGACCGGTTGGCGGCGACGGAAGCTGCTGCAGGACAGCAGTATGCGCGCGGCGATCAGGCGTTCAAGACCGAACTTGCCGGCGTCATTCCACAACTGCGCGCCTACGCGCGCTCGCTGGCGGGCAATCGCGATACCGCCGACGATCTCGTTCAGGAAACGCTGCTCAAGGCATGGGCTGCGCGGGTGCGCTTCGAGGCTGGCACCAACATCCGCGCCTGGACGTTCATCATCCTGCGCAACATCTTTCTTAGCCAGGTTCGCCGCGCCCGATTCAAGGGCGAATGGGACGAGATCGCCGCCGACCGGTTGCTGTCGGCGCCGGCGGGCCAGGACAAGCGCATTGAACTGTCCGATCTGGAACGCGGCCTTGCGCAACTGCCGCAGGCGCAGCGCGACGCGATCATCCTCGTCGGCGCTGGCGGCTTTTCGTACGACGAAGCCGCCGCCATCTGCGGCTGCGCCGTGGGCACGATCAAGAGCCGCGTTGCCCGCGGGCGCGCGGCGCTCGAAGCGATGATCGCCGAGGGTCGGCTGCCATCGCGCCGCACCGACGCGGCGAAGTCGTCGTCGCCGCTCGATTCGATCATGCGGCAGGTCGACGAACTGTCCGCGGACTAGGCGCGATCGAGCCATGCAACTGCCTGCCGAAGCCTTCCGGCTGCTGTCCGGTCTGGGTGTTGCTCCCGCCGACGCCGATGCCGATGCGATCGCGCGGGCGTGGACGCATTCGCCGTACCTGCGCGGCCTGCTGCGCCGGCGCGACACCGCGCTCGCCGACTACCTTAAGGATGGGCCCGACGTGGTTGTCGCCCGCGCCCTCGCCGCGATCGATGCGGTGCATGCGGATGGCACGGTCCTGCGCGAGGCCAAGGCCGATGTGGCGCTGGCCGTGGCGCTGGCGGACCTTTCCGGCCGCTGGCCACTCGAAAAGGTAACCGCGGCGTTGTCTGACCTCGCCGACCGCGCCATCGACCGCGCCGTCCGCATCGCCGTCGCCGAGCGCGTACCCGATGCCGGTCCCGACGGCTTCGTCGCGCTTGCGCTCGGCAAGCATGGCAGCCGCGAGCTCAATTATTCAAGCGACGTCGACCTCATCCTGCTCTACGACCGCGCCAGGCTGACGCGGCGCGACGGCGATGATCCCGACACTGCCGCCGTGCGCGTCGCCCGCCGGGTCGTCGAGCTGCTCCAGAACCGCGATTCGGCGGGCTACGTGTTCAGGGTCGATCTGCGGCTGCGGCCTTCGCCCGAGGTGACGCCGATCGCGGTGCCGGTCGGCGGCGCTGTCGCCTATTACCAGTCGGAGGCACTGGCGTGGGAACGTGCGGCGTTCATCCGCGCCCGCGCGGTCGGCGGCGACGTTGCCATGGGCAAGGCCTTTCTCGCCGAAATCGAGCCGTTCGTCTGGCGGCGTTCGCTCGATTATACGGCAATCCGCGACATTCAGGAGATTTCGCTGCGGATTCGCGACCATTTCGACGACCACCAGCAGATTGGCGCTGGCTACGACCTGAAACGCGGCCGCGGCGGCATTCGCGAGGTGGAATTCTTCGTGCAGATCCACCAGCTCATCTTCGGCGGCCGCGACTATGCACTGCGCGCGCCGGCGACGCTCGACGCGCTCGCCGCGCTCGCCGCGAGCGCGCGCATCAACGTTGACGAGGCGGCGATGCTGGCGTCCGCCTATCGCTTTCTGCGCACGATCGAACACCGGCTGCAGATGGTCGATGATGCGCTGACACCCACGGTGCCGACTCGAGCTGCCGAACGCAAGGAGGTTGCGCAGGTTGCCTGT
>CAYVVV010000139.1:0-6878 GCA_964455325.1 uncultured Sphingosinicella sp.
ATGTTCCTGCCGCAGGTGGTGAAGTCGGCGCGCGTGATGAAGAAGGCGGTGGCGCACCTGGTGCCGTATATCGAGGCCGAAAAGGAAGCCGGCGCCAGGGCCAAGGGCCGCATCGTCATGGCGACGGTAAAGGGCGACGTCCATGACATCGGCAAGAACATCGTCGGTGTTGTGTTGCAGTGCAACAACTTCGAGGTTATCGACCTCGGCGTGATGGTGCCGTTCCAGACCATCCTCAAGACCGCGCGCGAGGTCGACGCGGACATGATCGGCCTGTCCGGCCTTATCACGCCGTCGCTCGACGAGATGGTGACGGTGGCGACCGAGATGGAGCGCGAGGGGTTCACCATCCCGTTGTTGATCGGCGGCGCGACGACAAGCCGGGTACACACCGCGCTCAAGATCGAGCCGGCCTATTCGGGACCGACGCTGCACGTGCTCGACGCCAGCCGGACGGTGGGCGTGGCGAGCGCACTCACCTCCGAAACGCAGCGCGATCGGCTCGTGGCGGAGACGCGCGCCGAATATGCGATGATCCGCGAGGAACGGGCAGACAAGCGCGAGGGCAGGCTGGTCAGTCTCGCCGATGCGCGGGCGAATGCATTTGTCGCTGACTTCGCCGCGCATCCGCCCGTGCCGCCGGCCTTCACGGGTACCAGGGTCATCGACGATGTGACGATCGATGCGCTGATCCCCTACATCGACTGGACACAGTTCTTCCGCGCCTGGGAACTCGCCGGCAACTATCCGGCCATCCTCGACGACGCGGTGGTCGGCAACAGTGCCCGGGCGCTGTTTGCCGACGCGCAGAGGATGCTCGCGCAGATCGCCGGCGAACGCTGGCTCGGCGTGCGCGGCGTCGTCGGCCTGTGGCCGTGCCGCCGCGACGGCGACGACATCGTCGTGTTCGCCGACGACCGCCGTGCCGCCGTGATCGGGCGCTTCTGCATGCTGCGCCAGCAAGTGGAAAAGCGCGCCGGCCGGCCCAACCTGTGCCTTGCCGATTTCGTCGCGCCCGATGGCGACTGGATCGGCGGCTTCGCGGTGACGGCGGGCGAGGGGATCGAGCTGCATTCCGAACGTTTCAAGCGCGCGCACGACGACTATTCGGACATCCTGCTGAAGGCGCTCGCCGATCGCCTTGCCGAAGCCTTCGCCGAATATCTGCACGAACGTGTGCGCCGCGAGCTGTGGGGCTACGCGCCCGACGAACGCCTGACCAACGACGAGCTGATCCGCGAAAAATACGTCGGCATTCGGCCCGCACCCGGCTATCCGGCGTGTCCCGACCACATGTTGAAGCCCGAACTGTTCCGCCTTCTCGATGCGACATCGGCGACCGGCATTGTGCTCACCGAGAGCATGGCCATGCTGCCGACAGCAAGCGTGTCGGGGTTCTACCTTGCGCATCCGCAGGCGCAGTATTTCGGCGTCGCCCGCATCGGCCGCGACCAGCTCGAGGATTATGCGGCGCGGCGCGGCATCACGGTTGACGAGGCCGAGCGCTGGCTGCGCCCGAACCTCTAGTCTATACCGTTGCCATGACCGCATCGTTCGACATGCTGCTGAAAGGCGGCACCGTGTTCACGCCGGCCGGACTCGTTGAAACCGACGTCGGCGTGCGCGACGGGCGCATTGCCGCGCTTGGCCATTTCGACGCGGCCGGCGAGGTGGTCGACTGCACGGGTCTCACCGTGTTGCCCGGGGTCATCGACACGCAGGTGCACTTCCGCGAGCCCGGCCTTGAGCACAAGGAGGATCTGGAATCGGGCAGCCGCGCGGCAGTGATGGGTGGCGTCACCGGCGTCTTCGAGATGCCCAACACCAACCCCAACACCGACAGCGCAGAGCGGCTTGCCGACAAGCTGGCGCGGGCGAAGCGGCGCATGTGGTGCGAGCACGCCTTCTATGTCGGCGCCACCGACGCCAACGCCGACCGTCTCGGCGAACTCGAAATGCTGCCCGGTGCCTGCGGGGTCAAGGTGTTCATGGGCGCGTCGACCGGCAGCCTCCTTGTCGAGGACGACGCGACACTGCTGCGCGTGCTCCAGTCGGGCCGTCGCCGTGTTGCCATTCATGCCGAAGATGAGCCCCGGATGCAGGAACGCCGCGACCTCCGCGTCGAAGGCGACCCGTCCTCGCACCCTGTCTGGCGCGACGACCGCTCGGCGATGCTTGCAACCGAACGCGCCGTCCGGCTGGCGCGCGAGGCGCGCCGTCGCGTGCACATCCTGCACGTCACCACCAAGGACGAACTGATGTTCCTCGCCCGGCACAAGGACATCGCCAGTTGCGAAGTGACGCCGCAGCACCTGACGCTGGCCGCAGAGGACGCCTATCCGCGGCTCGGCACCCACGCCCAGATGAACCCGCCGATCCGCGGCCGCGATCATCGCGACGGGCTGTGGTTCTGGCTGCAGCAGGGCGTTGCCGACGTCATTGGCTCCGACCACGCGCCGCACACGATCGCGGAAAAGGCGAAACCGTATCCGGCGAGTCCGAGCGGGATGCCCGGCGTTCAGACGTTGCTGCCGCTGCTGCTCGATCACATGGCAGCAGGACGGTTGACGCTCGCACGGCTGGTTGATCTGACGTCGACGGGGGCCGCGCGGCTGTTCGGCCTTGTCGGCAAGGCGCGCATCGCGCCGGGCTTCGATGCGGACTTCACCGTCGTCGACCTGAAACGCCGCTGGACAGTCGACGCCGACTGGCTTCAGTCCCGCTGTGGCTGGTCGCCGTTCGAGGGAATGAAGCTGACCGGCCGCCCCGTCGGCACGATCATCCGCGGCCATCGGGTGATGTGGGAATCGGAACTGGTCGGCGAACCGATCGGTGAACCGTTCCGCTTCGAGGAAACGCTGCGCGCCTGAGCGAGGCACTGCCTTGCCCACCTCGCTGCGCATGCTAACAACGTGCAAAGCCTTGGGGAGGGTTGTGGATGGCGAGTGTTGCGGCCGATGGCGTCATCGATCCGAAGCGGGACCGGCTGGTCATCGTTGCTTCGTCGCTCGGCACCGTCTTCGAATGGTACGACTTCTTCCTCTACGGCATCCTCGCCGCGCTCATCGGCCGGCTGTTCTTCCCGTCTGACAACGCCACCGCCGCGCTGCTCGCGTCGCTGGCGACGTTCGGCGCCGGGTTCGGCGTGCGGCCGCTGGGCGCGATGCTGTTTGGCCATTTCGGCGACCTCATCGGCCGCAAGCGGACCTTCCTTGTCACCATCACGCTGATGGGTGGCGCCACCGCCGCGATCGGCCTGTTGCCGACCTATGCCAGCGCCGGTGTGTGGGCGCCGGTGCTGTTGCTGGTGCTGCGCCTGCTGCAGGGGCTGGCGCTTGGCGGCGAATATGGCGGCGCCGCGATCTATGTCGCCGAACACGCGCCGCCGGGCAAGCGCGGCCAGTACACGAGCTGGATCCAGGCGTCGGTCGCCGGCGGCTTCCTGCTGTGCCTCATCGTCGTCATCGCCTGCCGCCATTCGATGTCGGCGCAGGCGTTCGAGGAGTGGGGCTGGCGCGTGCCGTTCCTGCTGTCGCTGATTATGCTGGCGATTTCGCTCTACATCCGTCTGAAGCTGTCGGAAAGCCCGGTGTTCCAGGCGATGAAGGACGCTGGCGCTACCTCGAAGAACCCGATCGTCGACAGCTTTTCCGACCGCGCCAACATCGGCAAGCTGCTCGTCGCGCTGTTTGGCGTCGCCGCCGGCCTGACCGTCGTCTACTACACGTCGCAGTTCGGCACGCTGTACTTCCTGCAGGGGACGACGCGCGTTGCCGAGGAGGAGGCGCTGCTCTACATGGCGGCGGGTGCGCTGCTCGCGGCGCCGCTCTATGTCGGCTTCGGCTGGCTGTCGGACAAGGTCGGCCGCAAGAAGCTGCTGCTCGTCGGCTACGTGCTGTCGATGCTGCTGACGTTCCCGATGTTCCGCATGATGGCCGACGGCGCCAATCCGGCGCTTGAACGGGCGACCGCGTCGTCGCCGGTGACGCTCGAGCTGCCGCCGTGCGACTTCTCGATCTTCGCGCAGAAACAGCAGAGCGAATGCGGCAAGGCGCTCGCGTTCCTGTCAAAGCGGGGCATCAGCTACGACAAGCAGACGGCAGCGTCCCTCGCGCTTCGCGTCGGCGACCAGCGCATCGCCGGCTTCGATGAGGCGGCGTATGTGGCGGCGCTCGCGGCGGCGGGCTATCCCGATACGGCGGACCCCGCCGAAAAGACGCCCTGGAAGATAATCCTCGCCGTGTTCGTCCTCGTCGCGCTGTCGGCGATGACCTACGGCCAGGTCGCGGCGATCCTCGTCGAGATGTTCCCGGCAAGGATCCGCTACACGTCGATGTCGGTCCCCTACCACATCGGTACCGGCTATTTCGGCGGTTTCCTGCCGTTCATTTCGCAATATATCGTGGTCACGACCGGTGACGCCTATGCCGGCCTCTGGTACACCGTCGGCGTCGTCGCCATGGCGTTCGTCGTCAGCCTGATCTGGCTACCCGAGAACTCGGGCAAGGACATCTCGGGGTGACCGGGCCACTTGCCGGCATCAAGGTCGCCGACTTCGGCCAGATCGTATCGGGGCCGATGGCGGCATTATGGCTCGCCGACCAGGGTGCCGAGGTCATCAAGATCGAGGCGCCCGAGGGCGATCCGATGCGCTACCTCGGACCCGGGCGCGAGGAGATGTCGGCGATCTACATCGCTGTCAACCGCGGCAAGCGCTGCGAGGTGCTCGACCTGCAGCATGCAGACAGCCGGCCGCGGCTCTGCGAGATTCTCGCCTGGGCCGACGTGCTCATCCAAAATTTCCGTCCGGGCGTCGCCGATCGGCTGGGGCTCGGCTGGGACGCCGCGCGCGCGATCAACCGCAGGCTGATCTACTGCGCGATCAGCGGCTATGGCGACGACGGGCCTTATGCCGGGCTTCGCGTCTACGATCCCATCGTGCAGGCGACGACGGGCCTTGCCGCGGTGCAAGGCGTGGCATCGGGGCAACCGACGCTGATGGGGACTTTGGTTGCCGACAAGACGACGGCGCTCACTGCCGCGCAGGCGATCACGGCGGCCCTCTACCATCGCGAGCGGACGGGGGAGGGGCAGTACGTCGAGGTGGCGATGCTCGACGCGACGCTCGCCTGGGCGTGGCCGGACGCGATGTGGTCCGACAGCTTCACCGATGGCCACGGTGCCAACTTCCCCGCCTATGCCGCACTCAACCGGCCGTTGCCGGCAAAGGACGGCGCCGTCGTCATCGGCGCCATGCAGCACAAAGAAGGCGATGCGCTGATGCGCGCACTCGGCCTCGACGCGCTCGTCAGCGACCCGCGCTATGCGACACCGGCGCAGCGGCGCGCGAACATGCGTGAATGGATGGCGGTGATCGCCGCGCGCATCGCCGAGCTCGACGTCGCGACGCTGCGCGCCGCCTTCATCCGCGAAGGCGCTGTCGGCGCCGTCGTCAACGACACGCGGACGCTCGCCGCAGACCCGCAGATCGTGCACCGCGACCTTGTCGCCGAGGTCGAGCAGCCCGGCATCGGCACGCTGCGCGCGCCGCGTCATCCCGCGCGCTTCTCGGTAACGCCGGCGCATCCGCCGCGCCCGGCGCCGCGCCTGCGTTAGAGCCTGATCGTTCCAGGTGGAAGCGCTGTGCGCGTCCACCTGGAACGTGAATCAGTCGCTATTCATAATCTTAGACAGCGATTCACGGGTCAGATCGATTCAATCTGAACCGATCACGGTCTGGGCGGCGAGGAACCCGGTGAGGCGCTTGCGGATGATCGCCTCGGCCTCGGCCATGATGCGGTCGATGAGTTCCTTGCAAGTGGGGATGTCGTGGATCAGCCCGGCGACCATGCCGCAGCTCCACGCGCCCGCGTCCATCTCGCCCGCCTTCATGATGCGCGGGTAGACGCCGGCGACCTCCTCGATGATGTCCTCGAACTTGAGGCTGGCGCCGAGCGTCCGTTCCTTCTCCAGCAGCTTCTCGACCGCGGCGTTGTTGAGCACGCGCTCGGTGTTGCGCAACGGCCGCATGACGAGGCGCGTGTCGAGCTCCGACGCGGCGATGAGCGCCTGCTTCACGTTGTCGTGCACCGGCGCCTCCTTCGTCGCGATGAAGCGCGTGCCCATGTTCATGCCTTCCGCGCCCAATGCGAGCGCCGCGACAAGGCTGCGGCCGTCGGCCATGCCTCCGCTCGCGACGAACGGGATGTCGAGTTCCTCGGCGGCGCGCGGCAACAGGATGAAATTGGGCACGTCGTCCTCGCCGGGGTGGCCACCGCACTCGAAGCCGTCGACCGAAACCGCGTCGCAGCCGATCGCCTGCGCCTTCAGGCTGTGGCGCACCGAGGTGCACTTGTGGATGACCTTGATGCCCGCGTCCTTCAGATAGGGCAGCACCGACTGCGGGTTGTTGCCGGCGGTCTCGACGACCTTGACGCCGCCCTCGATGATGGCGCGGACGTAGCCAGGATAGTCGGGCGGGTTGACCGCGGGCAGGAAGGTCAGGTTCACGCCGAACGGCTTCGTCGTCATGTCGCGGCAGCGCGCGATCTCGCTCGCAAGGTCGGCGGGTGTCCGTTGTGTCAGCCCGGTGATGATGCCGAGCCCGCCCGCGTTGGACACCGCCGCCGCCATTTCGGCGAAGCCGACGAAGTGCATGCCGCCCTGGATGATCGGATGCTCGATGCCAAACAGCTCGGTAATGCGCGTCTTCATGCCCGCCGGTCCTTTGCCAGAAATGCTGCCCGTGCTTAGCGTCGCCGGGGCGCGGCGGTGAAGCGGTCAGTTTCCGTAGGACGGCAGGGCTGGAGCGGGTAGCGGGAATCGAACCCGCGCGTTCAGCTTGGGAAGCTGACAGGCTACCATTACATCATACCCGC
>CAYVVV010000140.1:0-6847 GCA_964455325.1 uncultured Sphingosinicella sp.
GGCAAACGACACCGTGCTGCGCATGGTGCGGCACTACTGGACGCTGAAAGGTGAGCCGGGTCGCAATATCTTCATCAGCCGCTGGAACGCCTATCACGGCTCGACCGTCGCCGGCGTCAGCCTTGGCGGCATGAAGGCGATGCACGCGCAGGGCGACCTGCCGATCCCCGGCATCGAGCATGTCCGCCAACCCTACTGGTTCGGAGAGGGTTTCGGCACCGACAAGGGTGAATTTGCGGAAATCTGCGCCGCCGCGATCGAGGAGCGTATTCTCGCCGTCGGCCCCGAGAACGTCGCCGCCTTCATCGGCGAGCCGGTACAGGGGGCGGGCGGCGTCATCATCCCACCCGACGGCTACTGGCCGGCGGTCGAAGCGATCTGCCGGAAGTACGGCATCCTGCTCGTCGCCGACGAGGTGATCTGCGGCTTTGGCCGGCTGGGGCAGTGGTTCGGGCACCAGCACTATGGCTTCACGCCCGACCTCGTGCCGATGGCAAAGGGGTTGTCCTCGGGTTACCTGCCGATCTCGGCGGTCGCCGTGTCGAGCGATATCGTCGACGTGCTGAAGACCGGCGGCGACTTCGTCCACGGCTTCACCTACTCCGGCCACCCGGTCAGCGCCGCCGTTGCCATCCGCAACATCGAGATCATCGAGCGCGAGCGGCTTGTCGAGCGCGTGCGCGACGATGTCGGCCCCTACCTCGCCCTGGCGCTCAAGCGGCTCGATGACCACCCGCTGGTTGGCGAGACGCGCTCGATCGGTCTCCTCGGCGCGGTCGAGATCGTGTCGAAGCCCGGTACCAACGAGCGCTGGGGCGGCAAGGAGGGCAATGCCGGCCCGGTTGTGCGCGACCTTTGCATCGACAACGGCCTCATGGTGCGCGGCATCCGCGACACCATCGTCATGTCACCGCCACTTGTGATTACGCGGCAGCAGATCGACGACATGGTTGACATCATTCGCGGTGCGCTCGATGCGGCGTGGCCGAAGCTGAAGGCGATACAGTAGCGGCGCTTCCCCCAACGCGCTCGGGATGAGCGGTGTAAGGACGTGTTCGAAGGACGACTCTGCAATGACCATCTCCCCCCTCATCCGCGAGGCCTGCTACATCGGCGGCGCGTGGGTCGCCGCCGACAGCGGTGCGACCATCGTCGTCACCAACCCTGCAACCGGCGCGACGCTGGGAACCGTTCCCGACTGCGGCGAAGCCGAAACGCGCCGCGCCATCGAGGCGGCAAACGCCGCCTGGCCGGCATGGCGTGCAAGGACGGCGAAGGAGCGGGCGGCGGTCCTCCGCCACTGGTACGAACTCATCATGGCAAACCAGGAAGAACTCGCCCGGCTGCTGACGATGGAACAGGGCAAGAGCCTGACCGAAAGCCGCGGCGAGATCGCCTATGGCGCGTCGTTCATCGAATGGTTCGCCGAAGAGGGCAAGCGCATCTACGGCGACGTCATCCCTGGCCATACCGCCGACAAAAGGATCGTCGTGCTGAAGCAGC
The DNA here is from genome assembly GCA_964455325.1 of uncultured Sphingosinicella sp. Classification (GTDB taxonomy): domain Bacteria; phylum Pseudomonadota; class Alphaproteobacteria; order Sphingomonadales; family Sphingomonadaceae; genus Sphingosinicella. The sequence goes on from CAYVVV010000140.1 coordinate 1,504, forward strand.
CGATCGGCGTCGCCGCCGCGATCACGCCGTGGAACTTTCCGAACGCCATGATCACGCGCAAGGCGGGGCCGGCGCTCGCCGCCGGCTGCCCGATGGTGCTGAAGCCGGCGACGCAGACGCCGTTCTCGGCGCTCGCGCTCGCCGCGCTTGCCGAGCAGGCGGGGATTCCGCAGGGCGTGTTCAACGTCGTCACCGGTTCGGCGTCGAAGATCGGCGGCGAGATGACGGCGAACCCGATCGTCCGCAAACTGTCGTTCACCGGATCGACCGAGATCGGCCGCCTGCTGATGCGGCAGTCGGCGGACAGCATCAAGAAGCTGAGCCTCGAGCTTGGCGGCAACGCGCCGTTCATCGTCTTCGATGACGCCGACATCGACGCGGCGGTGGCGGGCGCGATGGCATCGAAGTACCGCAATTCCGGCCAGACCTGCGTCTGCACCAACCGCATCTATGCGCAGTCCGCGATCTACGACGAATTCGTCGGCAAGCTTGCCCGCGCGGCCGCCAAGCTCAAGGTCGGCAGCGGCCTCGACGCAGGTACCGAACAGGGCCCGCTCATCGACGTGAAGGCGGTCGAAAAGACTGAGGAACATATCGCTGACGCGCTCGCCAGGGGCGGCACGCTGCTCACCGGCGGCAGGCGCCACGCGCTTGGCGGCACCTTCTTTGAACCGACGGTAATTGCCGGCGTCACGCAGGATATGCTCGTCGCGCGCGAGGAGACGTTCGGCCCCCTCGCCCCCGTCATCCGCTTCGAGACCGAGGCGGAAGCGATCGCGATGGCGAACGACACCGAGTTCGGCCTTGCCGCCTATTTCTACGCGACCAACCTGTCGCGCGTCTGGCGCGTCGCCGAGGCGATCGAGTCGGGCATGGTCGCGATCAACACCGGCATCCTGTCGACCGAGGTGGCGCCGTTCGGCGGCGTCAAGCAGTCGGGGCTGGGGCGTGAGGGCTCGCGCTATGGCATTGAGGACTATGTCGAGATGAAGTACCTGTGCATCGGCATCTGACCGCGCGCCGGCACCGTCATCATACCGTGGTGCATCACGCCGGGCCTATGGCGTTGTCATGGCGATGCTGCAGGCCGACTTGCCAACACCGCCGAATCAAATAAGGGTCAAGACCATGCCGGAAACTGTCGAAGGCGGCTGCATGTGCGGGGCGGTCCGCTACAGCATGCAGTCCCCGCCGCTTGTCGTCCACTGCTGCCACTGCACCGAATGCCAGCGCCAGAACGGTAGTGCCTTTGCCGTCAACGCGATGATCGAGCACGACCGGATCGAGATCATTCGCGGCGAAACGGTGGCGGGTCACATGCCAGCCGAGAGCGGCGGCGGCCAGACGGTGCACCGCTGCGGCAACTGCGGCGTGATCCTGTGGTCGCATTATTCGGGCGCAGGGCCTGCGATCGCGTTCGTCCGCGCCGGCACGCTCGACGATCCGTCGGTGTGCCCGCCCGACATCCACATCTTTACGCGCTCGAAGCAGCCGTGGGTGGTACTGCCCGAGGGCGCAAAGGCGGTCGACGTCTACTACAACGCTGCCGAGCACTGGTCCGGGGCCAGCCTTGAACGGCTCGCTGCGGTCGCCTAGCAGAGCTGATCGGATTCGACACCGCAACCGAAATGCGGTAGAAAAAAGCTACTCGTTCCATTGTCTTGGCGTAACCGCACCGCAATCGTGCGGGGGCGGCGCGCATCGTCCGGTCGCGACGACACCGGCGACTGCCCGAGCAGCGAACTGTCGCAAACAAGGGGAATGAACATCAAAGCCCGGCATGAAGCCGGCGTTGACGAGCCCGTTAGCCATTGGCGTTGTGTCGCCGGCACAACAACGCAAACGGGGGCTGGTCTTGCGGCCAGCCCCCACTCGCGCCGTCGGTCTTCGCTTGCCACCCTTGCGGGCTGCTGTCGAAGGCGTCAGTGCGTGTCGCGATGCCGGCGTTCCCGGGGGGATCGTCCGATCTCGCGCTTCCGGTCATCGCCCCCGGCGTCACCGCCGTCGCTTCGACCGTGGACCCAGGCTTTCGACCCCTAGGCGTTCGCTTGCGCGGACATCCCGCTGGTCTGGCCCTCGCCCAGTGCACCCTTGGTCGACTGTCTCGCCGTTTCCGGCGCGGCGCGTCTTCCTCCGGCCACGTCATCAAGGTGTCATGGACGGCCGAGTCGACCAAGCGGAATCGGCGGTCGAAAGCCTGTGGATAACGAGGATATCGGGGATAAGTCGTGCTATTCCGCTGGCGGCACGGCGGCGGCGGGTGCCGATAGCCCGCAGGCCGCGAGCAGTCCGCCAACGAGGCTCGCATCGGGCGATTGGTAGGGACCGAGCGTCTGCCCTCCATAGCCCGCAGTGACCGAATCCGCCGCTTCGAATCGTGCCGCAAGGTCGGCGGGCGCCGGTGCACGCGCGGTAACGCCGATCCCCTCGCTCGTCGTCGCCGCGTCGGCGACGAGGACCATCGGCGCACTGCCGAGCGCAAGGCTGAACCTGCTGTCGCCCGGGTTGCGCGTGAAGCCCGGCACATTGACGACGAACTCGCGCGGCACGTTGGCGCAGGCGAGCGTCATCAGCATGCTGTCGTCGTCGGCGACCAGCCGCAGCGTCGTTCCCTCCCCGCGCTGGGCGGTCTGCCACGTCGCGGGCGCGTGTGCCTCCGGCGCTGGCACAGCCGACTCGACCGCCGATGCTTCCGTCGGCGCAGCGGCTTCCGCATCGACCAGGGCTTCCTCGGGCACGTCCTCCGACCGCGCACAGGCGGCGACCACCAACAGGACGGCGATGCGGGCAGCGATCATCGTGCGGACTCCTTCGGCAGTGGTGCCTAGCAAACCCGATACATCCCGCTCAACCCGTGATCGCTGCGCGAAGGCGGTGACGTGGGCGCGCCGTCGCGCTATGGCTGCGCCTCGGCATTGGCGGGAAGGGCTTCCGATGCACCGCATGATCACGATACTTGCCATCGCGATGTGCGCCGCGCTGGCGACGCCGGCCGCGGCAATCGACGCACCGGACGCTGCGCAGATCCGCGCCGCCGGCGACACCTGGGCGCGGCTGTACAGCGCCGGTGACACCGATGCGATGGCCGATCTCTACGAACCGGACGCCTGGTTGATGACGGCCGCTACGCCGTTGCTGAGTGGGCGCGAGGCGATCCTAGACCATTTTCGCAAGCGCATCGCGCAACCCATAGAAACCAAATGGCTCTTTCACGAGGAGAGCCTGGACATCGTTGGCGACGTCGGGACGCTTGTCGCACAGTACTGGCTGATCGTGACACCCCGCGATGGTGGCGATTCACGCACGTTTTCGGGCAGGTCACTGCTCGTCTACAAGCGCGGCGACGACGGCCGCTGGCGAATCTGGCGCGACATGGACAACAGCGCGCCCGACGTGCCGGCGCGTCCGGACTGATGGGGCTTGCGGCGGCAGGCGAATCGCTTAGCCTGTCCCGGCGCCTGGAGGGAGACGATCGATGCGCTGGCGCGGCCGCAGGATGAGCAGCAACGTCGAGGACCAGACCGGCCGGGGCGGCGCTGGCCTGCCGATCGGCGGCAAGGGCGGTATCGGCCTCGGCACGATCGCCGTCGCCGTCATCCTGATGCTGGTCTTTGGTGTCGATCCGACACAGCTGCTCGGCGGCGGCGGGTTGCCGCTGCCGACGCAACAGGCTGGCGTTCCCGCCGCGGCGCCCGGCGACGGCGCAGGCTGCGAACGCAGCGACGTCCATCGCTTCACGTGCACCGTCCTTGCCGACACCGAGGACACGTGGAACGCCGTCTTCCGGCAGGCGGGACAGGATTATCCCGAACCGACGCTCGTGTTCTACGCTGGGCGCGGCCAGTCGGGCTGCGGCGCCGCACAGTCGGCGACGGGGCCGTTCTACTGTCCCGCCGACCGCAGGATCTACATCGACACCAGCTTCTTCGACCAGTTGCAGCGGCAGCTCGGCGCCGGCGGCGATTTTGCCCGCGCCTATGTCATCGCGCACGAGGTCGGCCATCACGTGCAGACGGTGACCGGCCTTGCCGAGCAGCTGCGCCGCGAGCAGGCAAGGGTCGGCAGGAGCGAGGCAAACGCATTGCAGGTGCGCATGGAACTGCAGGCGGACTGCTATGCCGGCCTGTGGGCGCGCACGATCGAGCAGCAGCTCGATCCCGGCGACATCGAAGAAGCGCTGACGGCGGCGAACGCCATCGGCGACGACCGGCTGCAGCGTCAGGCGCAGGGCTATGTCGTTCCCGACAGCTTCACCCACGGCACGTCGGAGCAACGCATGCGCTGGTTCCAGACCGGTTACACGACGGGCGACTTCGAAGAATGCAACGCGTTCGCGGCGCGGGATCTGTGAACGGACCCGGCTACCGCTCCGCCCAATAGTCGAACACCGCACGCTGCAGCCGATTGACGTGCGCCTTCGCGCGCGGTCCCTGCCACGGTCCCGCATAGCCGTCGGCGCCGCCCGACACCCACCACCCCTGCCCCGGCAGCCCGTCCGACTGGCGGACGACGAGCACCGCCATCTCGGGCTCGCCGCGGCCGCGCGCGTGCGCGTCGACATCGCCGAGCACACGGCAGAGCTGCCGCATCTTCGGGCGCGTGAAGCGGTGGCCGAGCGCCTCCAGCACCTGCGAATAGGTGATCGCCTCGCCGGCGCGGGCATAAGCGATCAGCAGCACACGCAGCTCGTCCGGATCGAACATGGTGCGCGCACCTTGCCAAGGCGCTCCCGCAACCTAAATAAGTGTCTTAGCCTGATAAGACATCTGGAGGGTCGCGTGCTCAACCTCGTTTCGGTGCTGATCGGCCTTGTCGCGCTCGTCGTCGGTCTCGTAGGACTCATCCCGCTTGTCGGCATCGTCAACTGGCTGGCGCTGCCGATTGCCGCGATCGGCGCCGCGATCGGGCTGTTTGCCGAAGGCACCGCCGGCCGCAACCTCAACATCTTCGTCATCCTCCTCGCCACGCTGCGGCTCTGGCTGGGCGGCGGCATCTTGTAGGTTGCGCGCGGCCGGCGTCGCGCTACTGACGGCGGCATGGCGCACGGCTGGCAGTTCTGGATCGATCGCGGCGGCACCTTCACCGACGTCATCGGCCGGGCGCCCGACGGTGCGCTGCACACGGCGAAGCTGCTGTCCGACAATCCCGAGCAGTACGACGATGCAGTGATCGAGGGCATCCGGCGCATCGTCGGCGCCGCGTCGATCGCGGCGGTCAAGATGGGCACCACTGTCGCCACCAACGCGCTGCTCGAGCGCAAGGGCGAGCCGACGCTGCTCGTCGTCACGCGCGGCTTCGCGGACGCGCTCGCCATCGGCTACCAGGCGCGACCAAAGCTGTTCGC
>CAYVVV010000141.1:0-6830 GCA_964455325.1 uncultured Sphingosinicella sp.
CCCGCTGGCGCCGAGCAGCATCACCGACACGTCGGTGTTGGCGACGCGCTCGATCATCCGGCAGACGCGAACCATGCTGTCGGCATTGGTGATGAGGCCGCCGAGTGCCTCCTGCCCGCGGCCCTCCGCCAGCTTGCGGTTCTCCGCCTCGATGGCGTGCAGGTGGAAGGCGCGCGCGACGATGAGGCCGAGCTGGTCGATGTCGACGGGCTTCTGGTAGAAATCGTAGGCCCCCAGGGCGATCGCCTTCAACGCGCTTTCCCGCGCGCCGTGACCCGAGGCGACGATGACCTTGGTGTCGGGCTTGAGCGTGAGCATCTCCTGCAGAGTGGCGAAGCCCTCGGAAGTGCCGTCGGGATCGGGCGGCAGGCCCAGGTCGAGCGTGACGACGGCGGGCTCGTGCGCGCGCAGCGCCTCGATCGCAGCACGGCGGTCGCCGACGCAGACCACGTCATAGTTTTCGTAGGACCATTTCAACTGACGCTGGAGGCCCTCATCATCTTCGACCACCAGCAATTTCGGCGCTGATTGTGCTGCCATTCACGCGTCCCGCCCGCTCGGTTCCCGCGCTCCAGCCACCGCGGGAAGAAAGATTGTGAAGCAACTGCCAACCCCGGGCTCGCTTTCGACGACGAGTTTGCCGCCCATGTCCCTTGTCATTTCCCGCGCCTCGTAAGCGCCTATACCAAAGCCTCCCGGCTTGGTCGACTTGAATGGTTCGAACAGTTCCGAGCGGATGAACTCGGCAGTCATGCCCCGGCCCTGGTCGCGCACCGCCACGGCAACCCTGTCGCCGGCGCGGATTGACAGCTTGATCGGCGTCCCCGGTGCGCTCGCGTCGATCGCGTTCTGCACCAGATGCGTCAACACCTGCTCGAGCCGGTCGGCATGGCCCAGCGCCTCGATCGGCGAGCCGCAACCGTCGAACTCGATCTCGGGCCAGCGCTGGCGCGCCGCGGCGACCACCGTCGCCGCGACACGCGCCACGTCGATCGGCTGCGACGCATCGGCGGCATGCGCACTCTGCTGCGCCAGTCGCGCCAGCAGGTCATTCATCTTGCTCACCGATTGCTGCAGCGTTGCCACCATGTCAGCGCGGAACTCGGCGTTGTCGGCGTGCCGTTCGGCATTGCGCGCGACGAGGCTGAGCTGGCTGACGAGGTTCTTCAGGTCATGCATGATGAACGCGAACCGTCGGTTGAACTCGTCGAACTTCCGCGATTCGGCGATCTTGGCGAGCGCCGCCGCCTCGGCGACATAGCTCGCCGCCTGACGGCCGACGGTGCGCAGAATGTCGAAGTCCTCCCAGTTGAGCGCGCGGCGGGCCAGCGGCTGTTCGACGAGGATGAGCCCGATGACATCGTCGATGTGCACGAGCGGGATGACAAGCCACGCCTGCGGGTCGGCGAGCAGCCATTTCGGCAGCACCAGCCCCGGATAGGCATCGGGCCGATCGCGATACTCGTCGACATCGATGATGCGGACGCTCGCGCCGACGTGACGCATGATGCCGGTGTCGCCGCCGAAGCCATGCGCGCGCAACGTTCGGTAGTTCCAGCGCGCGACCTGGTCGAAACCGCCGTCCTCGCCGGCGATGAACAGCGCGCCTCCGGGCGAGTCGACGGGCTCGCACACGGCCTGCACGACGCGCATGTGAAGGTCGCCCATGCCAGGGCCGGCGCTCGACACGGTGTTGAGAAAGCGCAGCCATTCCTGCCGGTAGTCGTACTTGTAGGCAAAGAAATGCTTGTTGATCTGGACGCGCAGCCAGGCGCGCGCGCGTCCCGAGAACAGCACGACGGCGGCGAGCACGATAGCGCCGAAGATGAATGCGATCTGCAGCAACCGGCCCCAGTCGCCGCCGACGAGGCGCAGGCCATAGCCGGCCAGCGACATGGCAACGAGATAGAGGCCGATGGCCCCCAGCGACAACGTGTGGAATGCGGCGCGCCGTGAGACCTGCAGCTTCAGCCCGCGATTGCGCGCCACCGACAGGTAGATGAGCGGCACGACCAGCGCGTTGACGATGCCGCGCACGTCGAACAGGTCGGCATTGATCGACTTTTCGAGCAGTTGCAGCGTGTAGAGGTTGAGGTCGTAGCCAAAGATACCGGCCAACGCGATGCACAGTAGGCGGATGCTCCAGCGGTTGGCGGGCGCTGAATTGACGAACGCGTTGTGCGTCAGCACGAGCCCGCCGATGGCAACCGCCATGCGTCCCAGCACATAGACATATTGCACCCAGAACGGCGGCGCACCCGATCGGGCGATGGCAAGCACGTCGACCACGATCTGCAGCGCGACGATCGCCGCGACCGCAGCGAACACCTTGCGCGACGGATTGTCGGCGGTGTCCTGCCAGTTGCTGATGACCAGCGCGGCGACGAACAGCGCCCAAAGTCCCGAGCGGATGGTTTCGGCGATCGTCAGCGCCGCCTGCGCCCACAACGCGCCATAGCCGATGAAGGCGACGACCGCCGCCCAGGCGAACATGCCGAGGCAGGCGGCGACCAGCCAAAGGCCCGCGGCCGACTGCCGGCGCCGATAGACCAGCGCGCCGGCAAACCCGAGATAGGCGATTGCGGCGATCGCGTGGCTGATGACGCCGGCTTCGCTCACGAACGGCATGTCAGCGGACGCCGTCCTGCCAGACGATGACGCGGACGGTCTGGATGAGGATGAGCAGGTCGAGGAACAGGCTGTAGTTCTTGATGTAGTAGAGGTCGTATTCGAGCTTGTGACGGGCGTCGATGGCGCTCGCCCCATAGGGGTAGTTGAGCTGCGCCCAGCCAGTGATGCCCGGCTTCACGACGTGCCGTTCGCGATAATAGGGGATTTCCGCGGCGAGTTGCTCGACGAACTCGGGCCGCTCGGGACGCGGGCCGACGAAGCTCATGTCGCCCTTGAGCACATTGATAATCTGCGGAAACTCGTCGATGCGCGCGGCGCGCAGGAAGCGGCCGACCGGCGTCACGCGCGGATCGTCCGCCTGCGCCCATTGCGCCTTGCCGTCGCGTTCGGCGTCGACGACCATCGAGCGGAACTTGATCACGTCGAACGTGCGGCCGAGCCGCCCGACCCTGCGCTGGCGGTAGAACACGGGTCCGGGGCTGGTCAGCTTCACCAGGATCCCCGCAACAAGCATCACCGGCGCCGCAAGCACCAGCAGCAACAGGCTGGCGATGATGTCGAAGGCGCGCTTCATCATCGTCGCGATCGGCTCTGCACCCAGGAAACCATCCGAGTATATCAGCCATGACGGCGAGATCGAACGCAGGTCGACACGGCCCGTCTGCCGCTCAAGGAAGCTCGAAATCTCCGACACCTTGAAGCCTGACAGCTTCGCTTCGAGCAGCTTGTCGCTCGGCGCCGCGCCGCGCCGCTCGTCGAGCGCGATGACGATCTCGCTGACGCCAAGCTTCTCGCAGTAGTCGACGAGCGAGCCAATCTCGTCGATGTGCACGGGATTCTCGGCAACGATGTCGCGATCGGTCAGCCGCACCACGGCGGCGACCTCGTAGCTGGCGTCGGGCGATGCCGCCGCCCGCGCCAGACGGCCGCCGCGCTGCCCGGCACCAATGACGAGAATGCGAAAGCGGAAGCTCTTCCATTTGACGATACGCGAGACGACGACGCGCAGCGCGAAGATCAGCAGGAACGATATGGCGATCGCATACAGGACCACCGACCGCCACAGATCGACATCGGGAAAGAAGAAGATCAGCACCGACAGCGCGGTGATGCTGACCAGCATCGCCACCAGCAGCCGGCTCGCCGCCATGCGCAGCGAGCGGAAGCAGTCGACCTGGAACGCGCCGATGCCAAGCATCACCAGGTAGACGACGATCGCATAGGTCGCGAATTCGGGCGTGCGCGCCGACAGCGGCACCGGTTCCATGCCGATCTGCTCGACGCGGATCATCCACGCCGCCTGCGCCGACAGGAACAGCAGCGCAACCTCGATGAGACCCAGCAACAGGATCGGTCGCGGCAGATAATGATTGAAAAGCCGGATCAATCCGATGGTCCCCTTATCGCCTAAACTCCGTGTTCCGCCATGGGTTCCCGCCTCATCCCACGCACGCGCACACGACGCGAAAACACGATGACCGGGCTGTTATCCGTAATGCGCACCGATTAAGCAATTGTCATGAAAACAACAACAATCGTACCCGTGATTCTGTCGGGCGGCTCGGGAACGCGGCTGTGGCCGCTGTCGCGGAGCGCGCGGCCGAAGCAGATGCTGCCGCTGCTGGACGACACAAGCCTGATCCAGGCGACGATCCGGCGCACGTCGCCGGCGCATGGTTTCGCCGCGCCGCTGCTCGTCGCCGGCGCCGACCATCTCGACCTCATTCGGCAGCAACTGGCCGCGATCGGCGTCGAACCCGGCGCAATCATCCTGGAGCCCGTCGGCCGCAACACCGCGCCCGCGATCGCGCTGGCCGCCTGCGAGCTTGATCGCGACGCGCTGATGCTGGTGATGCCTTCGGACCATATCGTCCGCAACGACACGGCCTTTCGCGCGGCGGTCGCGGCGGCGGCGGCGCTCGCCGCCGACGGCTGGCTGGTGACGTTCGGGGTAACGCCTGAATATCCCGAAACGGGTTATGGCTATATCGAGGCGGCCGGCATGCTGGCGGTCGGCGTGCAGCGCGTTGTCCGTTTCGTCGAGAAGCCCGATCGGCGCACCGCCGCCGACTATGTGGCGAGTGGTCGCTTCTTCTGGAACGCGGGCATCTTCCTGTTTTCAGCGGGCGCCTACCGCGCGGCGCTGGCGCGGCACGCACCGGCGATCGCTGCGGCGATCGAGGCGGCGCATCAGGGCGCGCGGCGCAATGCAGAAACGATCTGGCCGGCGCGCGAGGCGTTTCTCGCCGCGCCGTCGGACAGCATCGACTATGCGGTCATGGAAAAGGCCGACCGCGTCGCAGTGGCACCGGTCGACATGGGCTGGTCCGATATCGGTGCCTTCGCGGCGCTGTGGGCGCAGTCGCCGAAGGACACCAACGGCAACGCCTCCGCGGGCGATGTCATCGCGATGGGTACGCGCAACTGCCTGATCCGCTCCGAAGGCCCGCTCGTCGCCGCCATCGGCGTCAACGACGTCAGCATCATCGCCACCGGAGAGGCCGTACTCGTCGTCGCGCACGACCGCGCGCAGGACGTCAAGGCGCTGGTCGATGCGCTGAAGGCCCAGGGCCGCGACGACATTTGTTGAACCACTGCCAGCGCTTCGCTATAGGCGCGCCTTCGGCCGGAGACGTGGGTGAGTGGCTGAAACCAGCGGTTTGCTAAACCGCCATACGGGGTCAACCCGTATCGAGGGTTCGAATCCCTCCGTCTCCGCCACCTTCCCTTGATTTTATTGGCTTATTTTCTAGGTTTCCCCGGAATTCCCATAAAGGCTCCCTAAAAAATCGTTCGCTGCGCTGGTGAAGTCAGCCGATTTCAAAGATCGGGTTGGAGCCTCACTGGCACATCGCTCCTTACGGGGGGCATGCTTCCGATCCGAACCTTTCGAACCAATCCATAGCACCATACAGGATGCAACCAATTTTCCCCGGCTGGCGCTGAAAGCAGCTTGGGGTTGCTGTTTCCATCCCCGAATTCAGGCAATTTGATGGCCTGGTCTGAGCCCGAGGTTTCTACCAGCTATGAGTAGAGCCTGCGCCCGGTTTGATGCCCATGCTTGGGCGTGATGGCAACAACCGGGTTGGGGGTTAACCCCCAACCCGGTTTGCCGACTGAACCGGCTCCCATCTCGGCCGGGGTTCTGTTCCCGAGGCTCGAGTGGGGCCGGAAGTGGTTGTAGTCGTGCCGCCAGTCAGCCAGCACCTGACGGGCATGGCCGAGGCTGGTGAACAGCGTCTCATTCAAGCATTCGTCACGCAGGCGAGCGTTGAAGCTCTCGATGAAGCCGTTCTGCTGCGGCTTGCCTGGCGCGATGTAATGCCACTCGACGTCGCGATCCCGCGACCATCGCAGGATGGCCATACTGGTCAGTTCAGTGCCGTTATCGCTGACCACCATGGCTGGCTTGGCCAGGCGCTCGAGAATTGCGAGGTCGAGCTCGCGGGCAACGCGCATACCCGAGATCGAGGTGTCGGCGATGAGCGCCAAGCACTCCCTGCTGTAGTCATCGACCAAGGCGAAGATCCTGAACCGACGTCCGCAGACAAGCGCGTCCGACACGAAGTCGAGGCTCCAGCGCTGGTTCGGCCCTTGAGGGATCGCCATGGGTGCCCGCGTGCCCAATGCCCGCTTGCGACCACCGCGTCGGCGCACCTGCAGACGCTCCTCGCGATACAGCCGCCGGAACTTCTTGTGGTTCATCGTCCATCCTTCCCGGCACAGCAGCCAGTGCAGTCGGCGATAGCCGAACCGGCGGCGCTGCCCCGCCAACTCGCGGATGCGGGTTCGTGCCACGGCATCATCCAGCCGCCGGCTGACATGGCGCACCGTCGTTCGATCCACGCCCAGAGCCTCGCAGGCCCGGCGCTGGCTCACCTCGAAAACCTCCTGGAGATGAGCCACCGCCTGCCGCTTGGCGCCAGGCGTCAAAACTTTTTTGCGCTGATCTCCCTGAGCATCGCGTTATCGAGCATGGCGTCAGCCAGGAGACGCTTCAGCCGAGCGTTCTCCTCCTCCAGCGACCGCAGCCGCCGGGCATCGGACACCTCCAGCCCGCCATACTTGGCCTTCCACTTGTAAAACGTCGCTGAGCTGATCCCGTGGCGGCGGCACACATCCGCCGTCGCCATGCCGGCCTCCTGCTCCTTCAACACCGCGATGATCTGCTCCTCGCTGAACCTGCTCCGCCTCATATC
>CAYVVV010000142.1:0-6710 GCA_964455325.1 uncultured Sphingosinicella sp.
ACTGGAGGTCGACGCCTCGGCGATGGGCGCGTTCGTCGACCGCTTCCCCTACGCCGAAACCGACGACCAGCTCCGCGCCGTCGATGACGTCGTTGCCGACCTCGCCGCGGGCAAGCCTATGGACCGGCTCGTCGTCGGCGACGTCGGTTTCGGCAAGACCGAGGTGGCGCTCCGCGCGGCGTTCGTCGCGGCGATGGCGGGACAACAGGTCGCCGTCATCTGCCCGACGACGCTGCTGGCGCGCCAGCATGCCGCGAACTTCCGCGAGCGGTTCGCGGGGCTGCCGGTGAGGATTGGCCACCTGTCGCGCCTGGTGCATGCGGGCGAGGCGGCAGCGACGCGCGCGGGCCTTGCCGACGGCACCGTCGACATCGTCGTCGGCACGCACGCGCTGCTTGGCAAGACGATCGAGTTCAAGCGGCTCGGCCTCGTCATCGTCGACGAGGAGCAGCGTTTCGGCGTCGTCCACAAGGAACGGCTGAAGCAGCTGAAGGCCGACGTCCACGTGCTGACGCTGACCGCGACGCCGATCCCGCGCACGCTGCAGATGGCGATGTCGGGCCTCAGGGACATGTCGATCATCGCGACGCCTCCCGTCGACCGGCTCGCCGTGCGCACCTACGTCATGCCGTGGGACGAGGTCGTCGTGCGCGAGGCGCTGCTGCGCGAACACTACCGCGGCGGCCAGAGCTTCTTCGTCACCCCGCGCATCGCCGACATTCCTGAGATCGAGGAGTATCTGCGCACCGAGGTTCCCGAGGTGAGGTTCATCACCGCGCACGGACAGATGGCCGCCGGCGAGGTCGAGGAACGCATGACCGCCATTTACGACAAGCGCTACGAAGTGCTGCTGTCGACGACGATCATCGAATCGGGGCTCGACATCCCGAGCGCCAACACGCTCATCGTCCACCGTGCCGACATGTTCGGCCTCGCCCAGCTCTATCAGTTGCGTGGCCGCGTCGGCCGTGCAAAGGCGCGCGCCTATGCCTATCTGACGACACCCGCCGACCACCGCGTGACCGAGACCGCAACGCGGCGGCTGCAGGTGCTGTCGAACCTCGACACGTTGGGCGCCGGCTTCCAGCTCGCGGCACAGGATCTAGACATCCGCGGCGCCGGCAACATTCTCGGCGAAGAGCAGTCGGGCCACATCCGCGAGATCGGCTTCGAACTCTATCAGGAGATGCTGGAACAGGCGATGCTGGTGGCGCGTGCCGACGCCGCGGGTCTCGAGCGGCCGCGCGAGGCGCTCAGCCCGCAGATCGCCGTCGACGCGCCGATCCTCATTCCCGACGACTATGTCCCCGACCTCAACCTACGGATGGCGCTCTACCGGCGGCTGGGCGACATCGATGACGTTGCAGCGATCGAGCCGTTCGCCGCCGAGCTCATCGACCGTTTCGGCAAGCTGCCGAAGGAGGTCGACAATCTGCTGAAGGTCATCGAGGCGAAACTGCACTGCAAGGCGGCAAACATCGAGAAGCTCGAGGCCGGTCCGAAAGGAGCGCTGATCGCATTCCACGCCGGCAGCTTCCCGCAGCCCGCCAGGCTCGTCGAGTTCGTCCAGAAGAATGCCCGGGTTGCAAGGCTGCGTCCCGATCACAAGCTGTTCGTCGCCCGCGACTGGGCCAGCGCCGACACTCGGCTGAAGGGCGCGCTGACCGTCGCCCGGGCGATGGCGAAGATCGCCGCCTAGCCCGCCTGGCGCCCGGCCGCGGCGATGGCCTTGCGCAGGTAATCGACGGGCTGCGCACCGAGGACGGCGACCTTGCCGCCAAAGACATAGGTGGGTACGCCGTTGACGCCGAGCGCGCGCACACGTTCGGCTTCGGCGTTGACGATGTCGAGGTCGGCGTCGCCGGCAAGCAGTTCGCGTACCAGTTCCGGATCCATCCCCGCCGCGCCGGCGATCCCGGCAAGCACGTCGGCATCGCCGACGTCGCGGCCCTCGCTGAAATAGGCACGGAACAGTCCCTCGGCGACCGCATCGGCACGGCCCTGCCCGCCAGCCCAGCGCGCCAGCCGGTGCGCGTTGCGCGTATCGGGCGTCGTCGTGATCCGCGCATAATCGATATCGAGGCCGACCGCCTTCGCCGCCGCAACGACGCCGCTCGCCAGGTCGCGCGCGCGTTCCTCGCTGCCGAACTTGCGCCGCACAAGCTCGTCGCGCGGCATGCCGCCGGCGGGCATGTCGGGGTGCAGCAGATATGGCCGCCAGCGCCGCTCGATCGGTGTTTCGGCGGCAATGGCGTCAAGATTGCGTTTGCCGATCCAGCACCACGGACAGACGAAATCGGAAACCACATCGACCGTCAGCGCCATCATGCCGCCTCCCGCGCGGGAGCCGGCGTCAGGCGGCGACCGCGATATTCTTCGCGCCGAGCTGGCCGACCAGCGTACGTGCGCCGGCCCGTCCATCCCAACCGGCGAGATTGTAGCCAATCTCGAGCGTGATGGAACCGCCGCCGTCGGGCACGTCGATCCGCTGGTACTTCAGCACGGTCGCCAACCGCTGGACGGCGATGCGCGCACTTGCGTAACGCGTATCCGGGAACTGCACCAGGAACCGGCTTCCCGACAGCCGCGTCGCCATATCCTCGCCGCGAATGCAGCGGCGCACGGTATCGCCGAGGCGGCGTAGCACCATGTCGCCGATGCGATATCCGTGACGGGCATTGATCGCGTCGAGATTTTCAAGCGTCAGGCTCGCCACCGAAACGGGCAACTCGCTGGCGCCGCAGTCGGCGAGCGTGTTTTCAAGATGCGCCATGCCAAAGCCGTGGCAGGCAAATCCGGTGACGCCGTCGCGGATGACCGTTTCGACGTGCTGATTGTAGCGCGCGGCAAGCGCGCTGCGCAGCGCTTCGAGCCGCTTGAACGAGGCAAGGTGAACCGACAGCTGTTCGCTCGACAGGCACGTCTCCGCGACATCGGTGATGCCGGCAGCAAAGACCCGGTCGAGATCAAGCGCTGGAATGTCCGGCGTCGCCAGCAGTACGGGCAGGTTATAGAGCGCGGGCACGCGCCGCATGCGATCGGCAAACGCGATCGCGGCATCGGGGCAACCTCCCGAACACAGCAGCACGGCGTCGAGCCCGCCGCGGTAGAGCATGGCCTGCGCCGCCTCGGGATCGTCGCTGACCTGCGCCTCGGTGCAGCTGCGTACCGCGCGCGTGAAATGTTCGGCGCAGTCGACACTGCGGTCGAACTGAACGAGCAGGACGCTCGCGCGCCGTCCGGCCAGCGCCGGCTCGGCCGGCGCCAGGAACAGCCCCTCGCCATTGGTGAAGCCACGCGCCGTGGCCTGCCGTCGCGCCAGCTCGCGCCGCATCGTCGACAGCCGCAGAAGCACGGAAAGCCGGCTTGCGACCTGCGCCTTGTGCATCGGCTTGTGGACGATGTCGTCGAAACCGGCCGACTGCAGGTCGCGGTGCAGCGCCGCCGAGCCTTCCTCGGTGAGCGCGACGAGCATCATTGCTTCGCGCCGAGCCCATCGTTCCGCCGCGCGCGCGAAGCCGGCTGCCGCGGCGACACCGGTGTCACCGCCAAGCAGAACAATGACAAGCTGGAAGCGACCCGTCGCTGCCGCCGCCGGGGCATCGACCCAGCCAACCGGGGTCATCTCGACGTGCTTGTCGACGGACAGGCGCTCGATGCCGGCCTTCGCCCGGGATTCGTCCCGCCCAACGACCAAGACACGGTTGAGGCGCACGCGCCATCATCCCCTTGTTTGCAGTCACGTGAACGCCAAGTCTGCAACCGGTTCGGTTAATGTTCCGTCAAGGCGAGCCGGGTACCCGGCCAGGTTTCGACGAACGAGGCGAGTTCGGCGAGCGGCAGCGGCGGGCTGCACAAATAGCCCTGGTACCAGTTGCAGCCCTCGCGAACCAGCGACTCGAGCTGGCTTTCGTTCTCGACGCCCTCGGCGACGACGATCATGCCCAGCGAGCGCGCCATGTCGACGACACCGCGCACGATGACTCGATCGCGCGACGATCCCGACAGGTCGGTCACCAGCGTCTTGTCGACCTTGAGGATGTCAAGCGGCAGCGACTTCAGATAGGCGAGGCTCGAATAGCCGGTGCCGAAATCGTCGATCGCGATGCTGACCCCGCGATGACGCAGTTTCGACAGCAGCACCGCAGCGAGCTCGAGGTTTTCGACAAGCCCGCCTTCGGTGACCTCCAGCGTCAGCCGGTTCGCCGGAAAATGGCTGTCGGCCAGCGCCTCGCCGACGATCCGCTCGAAATCGGCCGACCGCATGTCGGCCGCCGTGACATTGACCGAAAGCCGCAGGCCGCGCAACTCCCGCGGCCAGTTCGCCGCCTCGCGGCAGGCCTGGCGGATGATCTGTTCGCCGAGCCGCGTGCCGAACTCGGCGCGCTCGGCGATGGCGAACAGCGTCTGTGCGGGGAGCACGCCATAGAGCGGATGGTCCCATCGCACCAGCGCCTCGACGCCGACGATGCAGTTGGAAACGATGTCGACCTGCGGCTGGTAGAAGATCGACAGCGAGCGTCGCTCGGCGGCGGCGCGCAGGTCGGCCTCTAGGCTGGCATAGCGCACCGGGTTGCCATGATCCTCCGACAGGAACACCTGGAAGCTGTTCGGATCGAGTTCCTTGGCGCTGGCGAGCGCGGCGCTGGCGCGCTGGAACAGGTCGTCGGCGCCGCCGACCTCGTCGTCGCTGGTGGCAATGCCGATGCGGCACGACAGGTGGATGACGCGGCCGCCGACGATGAACGGCTTCTCGAACGTCTGGCCGACGCGCTGGCTGAAAAAGACGGCCTGGTTGAGCGTGAACGGTCCGGCGAAGGCCACCGCGAACTCGGCGCCGCCGAGCCGCGCCGGCAGCTCGCTGTCGGCGGTCTGGTCGCTGAGCAGCCGCCGCAGCCGCCGCCCGACCGCCTGCAGCAGCGCGTCGGCGACCGCCCGCCCATAGGCCGCGTTGACCTGGTCGAACCGGCTGATCGCGAACATAACGACCGTACATGCCGGATCGTGCGCCTTGTGTGTTTGCAGCCGCTCGTCGACCCAGGCGCGCGCGTGGCGCAGGTTGGACAGGCCCGTCAGCGTGTCGAAATGCGCCGACAGCCGCCGCTCGATCAGCGTCGCGTCGAGATCCTCGACGGTCGCATTGAGTCCGGTCAGCGCGCCCGACGCATCGCGCACCGGCCGGACATGATGGATCAGCGTGTGCGGCCGTCCGTCGAGCACCACCTGGTGCTCGATCTCGCCGGCGATGCCGGCCTGCCACAGACGCCGCAGCGTCCGTCGCGCCTGCGCGCGCGCGCGCCGATCCAGCCGCAACAGCACCTCATCGACACTGAGCCGATCGGTTTGCGGAGGATCGCCGATCATCACCGCGAAATCGCGGCTGACCTCGACGAACTCGTTCCCGACCGACCATTCCCAGCGCGCGGTGCCGGTGATCGACGCCTGCGCCGATGCCACCGCCGCCTCGGCGCTGGTCTTCTGCATCCGCCGGATCGACCGTTCGACGAAGCGCAGCGACTGACCCAGTTCGTTGGCGCCGAACGGACTGATCAGATAATGCGTCGCCCCGGCCATGTAGACGTCGCCGAGCGCGTCGGCGTCGCTGCGCGACAGCAGCGCGAGCAGACCGCCGCGCCGCTCCTGAACCGGGCCGGCCAGCTGCTTGATCAGCTGAAGGCCCCGATCGATGGCGCCGCGCGCATCGACGACGGCAATCAACGCCTCCGACAAAGCATAACGCCGCGCCGCGTCGTCGGCGCGCTGACCAACGATGACCGATCGTCCGGTTGCCTCGATCGCATCCTGCGCCTCGCGGCGGTATCGGAACGAGGCCAGAAAGACCGGAGCCGAAAGATCTGACCCGTGCATTCGCCCTCGTTCCAACGCCACCCGCCACGACACTAGCATGGCCGGCGGTAAAGGCCAGTGGCGGGTGCGCTTGCCGAGGCCGGCATTGGCCGGTACGCTTCCATTATGGACATGCCCGACACAATGCGGACGGCAACGCCGCTGGCCGATCGCTTTGGCCGGGCGATCAGCTATCTGCGCATTTCGGTGACCGACCGCTGCGATTTCCGCTGCACATACTGCATGGCAGAGAACATGCAGTTCCTGCCGAAGTCCGAGATCCTGTCGCTTGAGGAGATCGACCGGATCGCCACGGCCTTCATCCGGCGCGGCACGCGCAAGCTGCGCCTGACCGGGGGCGAGCCGCTAGTCCGCCGCGGGCTTGTCGCGCTGGTCGAGTCGCTGTCACGGCATCTGGGGCACGGTCTTGACGAACTGACGCTGACCACCAACGGCAACCAGCTCGCCCGCCATGCCGATTCGCTTGCCGCTGCGGGCGTGCGACGGATCAACGTCAGTCTCGACACGCTGGACCCCGACCGGTTTCGCACCATCACCCGCTGGGGCGACCTCGCCCGCGTCCTCGACGGCATTGCCGCGGCAAAGGCGGCCGGTCTCGCCGTCAAGATCAACATGGTCGCGCTGCGCGGCATCAACGACGACGAGTTCGCCGCGATGCTGGAATGGTGCGGCGGCGAGGGCCACGACCTGACGCTTATCGAAACCATGCCGATGGGCGAGATCGACGAGGACCGCACCGACCGTTACCTGCCGCTGTCGGTCGTGCGCGCCGAGCTGGCGCGGCGCTTCACGCTGGAACCGACCGACTATGTGACCGGCGGACCGGCGCGCTATGTCCGCGT
>CAYVVV010000143.1:0-6699 GCA_964455325.1 uncultured Sphingosinicella sp.
TGCGGCCGCTGCCCAGCCCCCGGCACGAATAGGCGACAGTGGCACGCTCGGGCGTGTCCTCGACGACGGTGTGCACGCAGCTGCGGCCGTCGGCTTCCTCCAGCCCTGCGTGCAGCAGCGTTTCCGGTGACACGACGCACTTGCTTGCCGATTCGCCGCCACCATTCGCGGCGGCGATGCTGTAGCGCCCGGTCTGGAAGTCGCCGCCGCCAAACAGCTGCAGCCGTGGTGCCTGCGCAGCGGCGGCTGCGGCAAAACTGCCAATCGCAGCGATGATCAGCAGAGCGCGCATCCGCCTGGTCTCCTTCTCGTCCTGTCCAGCCCTGGTGCCGGCATGCAGCCAATATAGTGGTGCTGGCTGAATATATAATAACGGACGCGGTCAGAGCGCGATCGGGAACAGCCGCGAGCAGAACTCGCAATTGACGGCGATGTGCCCGTCGGTGCCGCGCATCGCGGCGAGATCGTCGTCGGGAAACCGCGCGAGAATCTCCCGGAAATGCTCGGTGCTGCAGCGGCAGCCGCGGCTGAGCGCGGTCGGTGCGGTGACGCGCACCTCGTCCTCGTTGAACAGCCGCCAGAGCAGCGCGCCAGCACCGAGCGCGGCATCGGTGAGCTCGGCGTCGGTGACGGTGGCAGCAAGCGTTTCGACGTGCGTCCAGTCGTCCGAGCGGTCGCGCGCATCGAGTCGC
Source organism: uncultured Sphingosinicella sp. (assembly GCA_964455325.1). Lineage (GTDB taxonomy): Bacteria > Pseudomonadota > Alphaproteobacteria > Sphingomonadales > Sphingomonadaceae > Sphingosinicella. The sequence continues at coordinate 693 of CAYVVV010000143.1, forward strand.
GGCCCGCCGATCTCGCCGTGCGGCAGGTGCTGGACGAGCAGGCCGCCGGCAATCCAACCGCCGTGGCCATCGGGGGCAATGGCCGCGCGCACCAGCGTCGGCACCTGTTCGGACTGCGCGAAATAACGCTCGACGGCGTGGCAGAGCGTGTCGCCTTCAAGCGGAACGATGCCCTGGTATCGCTCGCCCTCCACCATCTGGTCGAGCGTGATGGCGAGAAAGCCAGGTCCGAACAGCTGCGGCAGCGGCATATCCGGCACAATGTCGTCGGCGCGGTCGGTGTCGAAGCGCAGATAGCCGCGCACCTCGCCGCAGCGATAGTCGCACACCAGCAGGTCGACGATACCGCCGTCGGACTGCGCCTGCACCGTCGTCTGGCCTTCCGCTGTCTTGAGCGTGGTGCCGATGAGCACGGTGAGCACGAGCGCCTCGGCGAGCAGCGCGCGCAGCGGCGGCGGATAGGCGTGCGCTGCCAGGATGGCGCCAAGCGTCGCGTCCATGCGCACGATGCGGCCGCGCGCGTCGCGGCCCGGGATGGTGAAGGCAAGGACGCTGTCGGCTTCCGCTGCTGCGGCGCCGTTGCCGTTCAGAGCTTGCCCAGACACCACAGCAGGATCGCCTTTTGCGCGTGTACCCGGTTTTCGGCCTCTTCCCAGACCGCCGACTGCGGCCCGTCGATGACGGCGGCGGCGACCTCCTCGCCGCGGTGGGCGGGAAGACAGTGCAGAAAGATGGCGTGGCTCGCCGCCTTCGCCATCAGCGTCGGCGTGACCTGGTAGGGCCCCATCGCGACGATGCGCGCCGCTGCGCCCGCCTGTCCCATCGACACCCAGGTGTCGGTGACGACGACGTCGGCGCCGGCAACCGCGCTGTCGGGGTGCCGGTCGACGACGATGCGTCCGCCGCGGGTCTCGGCGCGCGCCACCACGGCATCGTCGGGATCGTAGGCGGCGGGGATCGATAGCCTGAGCTCGAAGCCGAGCAGGCCTGCCGCCTCGATCAGCGACTGGCAGACGTTGTTGCCGTCGCCAAGCCACGTCCAGACGGTGCCGCGAACGTCGCGGCCAAGCCGTTCTTCGACCGACAGCATGTCAGCTACGATCTGGCAGGGGTGACCGCTGTCGGTGAGCATGTTGACGACGGGGACATCGCTTGCCGCTGCGAGCTGCACGATCTTGGCATGCGGACCGGTCCGCAGCGCGACGACGTCGACGAAGCGCGACAGCACGCGCGCCGTGTCCTCGATCGTCTCGCCGCGGCCGAGCTGCATGTCGCCCGACGACAGCGTCATCGCGCTGCCGCCGAGCTGACGCATCGCCATCTCGAACGAGACGCGCGTGCGCGTCGACGACTTCTCGAAGATCGCGGCAAGCATGTGGCCGGCGAGCGGCGCGTCGGCGTCGGACGCACCTTTCGGACGACCGGCGCGCGCTGCCTTGCGCCGCTTCGCCTCGTCAAGGATGGCGCGGAGCGCGGTCGGGCCGAGCGAGTCAAGGTCGAGGAAGTGGGGCATGGCGGCGGCTCATTCTGTCGCAAGCATCCCGCTCATCCCGAGCGAAGTCGAGGGACACACTGCCGTTCTGCGTCCATCGACTTCGCTCGGGATGAGCGGGTTATGGAGTTGGCCGCGACCCAAAGCGACTTCTACGCCGTCGCCGTCTTGGGCGCGGCCGCGTGCTTTTCGGCGATCCACGCCCGCGCCGCCTGCGACAGCTTGTCGACACACTCGCGGATGTGCTCCTCGCCGATGTTGAGCGGAGGCAGGATGCGCACCACCTGGTCGCCCGCCGAGACGGTGAGCAGGCCGAACTGGCGCGCGAAGTTGACGAAGGGGCGCGTCTCCACCCTGCAGCGGATGCCGAGCATCAGTCCCTTGCCGCGCACGCTTTCGAACAGCTCGTCGTGGTTGGGGATCAGCTGCTCGATCGCCTGGCGGAGGCGGTCGCCGGTCTCACGCACGCCCTGCAGGAACTCCGGCGTCGCCACCACGTCGAGCACCGCCATGCCGGCGGCCATGCCGAGCGGGTTGCCGCCGTAGGTCGAGCCGTGCGTGCCGACGGTCATGCCGCGCGCTGCCTTCTCGGTGGCGAGGCAGGCGCCCAGCGGGAAGCCGCCGCCGATGCCCTTGGCTATCATCATGATGTCGGGGGTGACGCCGTATTGTTCATGGGCGAACAGCGTGCCGGTGCGGGCGACGCCGCACTGCACCTCGTCGAAGATGAGCATGAGGTCGTGCTCGTCGGCGAGCTGGCGCAGGCCCCGCAGGAATTCGGTGGTCGCCGGAGTGATGCCGCCTTCGCCCTGGATCGGCTCGACGAGGATGGCGGCGGTCGCATCGCTGACGAGCGCGCGCGCCGCCTCCAGATCGTTGAACGGCGCGACGTCGCCCCAGTCGTGCAGCGGCTCGAAAGGCTGCCGCAGCTTCGGCGAATCAGTGACCGAGATGGCGCCGGTCGAACGGCCGTGGAAGGCATTCCTGAAGGTGATGATGCGATTGCGTTCGGGGTGACCGCCGACGTGCTGGTAGGCGATCGCGGTCTTTGCCGCGCACTCGAACGCCTCGACGCCCGAATTGGTGAAGAACACCGTGTCGGCGAAGGTCAGCGCAACCAGCCGCTCGGCAAGCTCGCGCTGTGCCGGCACCATGTAGAGGTTCGACGTATGCATCAACGTTGCCGCCTGGCGCTGGATCGCCTGGACGAGGTGCGGGTGACCGTGGCCGAGGATGTTGACGGCAATGCCACTGGCGAAGTCGAGGTACTTCTTGCCATCGGCGCCGAACAGATAGGCGCCCTCGCCGCGCACCGGCTCGACCTCGCAGCGGGCGTAGACGGGCATCAGCGCGGGAATGGTCATGACAACGGCTCCGGTTCGGCATCAAAACGGAAAAAGGCGGCCCGAGGACCGCCCGTGACGTTCCGGCGCTTTAGGCCCGCAACCCCGCAAAAGTCAATGTTCGAGACTTTCGAGACTATTGCTTGATGCGCCAGCCGATGCGCAGCGCCCAGTAGCACAGCGCCCACAGCGCGACGTCGATGACAAGCAGCGTCATCACCGCCATTCCCGGCGGGCCGTCATGGACACCGATGAAGCCGGCGCGGAAGCCGTCGATCACGTGGAAGAACGGATTTGCATGACTGATCGCGCGCCACGGTTCGGCGAGGCGGTCGAGCGCGTAGAATGTGCCCGACAGCAGCGACAGCGGCTGCACCACGAAGTTGGTGACGGCGGCGGCGTGATCGAACTTCTCGGCCCAAAGCCCGGTAAGGATGCCAAGCAGCGCCAGCATCGTCGCGCCCATCGTGCCGAACGCGAACACCGCGAAGGCATCGCCGATCGGCACATTGACACCGGGCCAGACGACCATTGCCAGCCAAACCGCCGCACCGACGAGCCAGGCGCGCGTCACTGCGCCTGCTACGAACGAGACGACGAGCTCGCCGGGCGACAGCGGCGGCATCAGCATGTCGACGATGGTGCCCTGGATCTTGCCGATCAGAATCGAAGATGACGAATTGGCGAAGGCGTTCTGCATCATCGCCATGACGATGAGGCCGGGTGCGAGGAAATCGTTGAAGCGCACGCCGAGCACCTTCATGTCGGCGCGGCCGAGCGCGACGGTGAAAATGGCAAGGAACAGCAGCGTCGTCATCGCCGGCGCCCAGACCGTCTGCAGCTGCACCTTGAAAAAGCGTCGGACCTCCTTCACGTAGAACGTCCACAGCCCAGGCCAGTTGACGGCGGCAATGACGGGCACGCCTGGCTCGCTGTGGACGCTGCTCGCGGGTTTCGCTACGGGTGGCTCAAGTCGCTGATCGGCCATGCGCGTTGCAGTAGTGGCAACCGCCTGCGCCGGCAAGCCGATCGGCGTTGCCGAATTGCATCGAATCGAGGATTGGACCGAATGTCGTGGAATGACGAGCGCATCGAGCTTTTGAGGACGCTCTGGGAGAAGGGACTGACCGCAAGCCAGATCGCCGACAAGCTCGGCAATGTCAGCCGCAACGCGGTGATCGGCAAGGCGCACCGGCTGGGACTGAAGGCGCGGCCGTCGCCAGTAAAGGGCGACAGCGACGCGCCGCCGAAACCGGCGCCGGCGAAGGCCGCTACCGCCGCCACCGACCCGGCGCCACCACCTGCGAAGCCCGTCGCCGCCGCTCCAGCGGTCAGCGAGACGGCGGCACCGGCACCAAAGCCGGTGGCCGCTGCGCCGCGTCAGGCCATGCCTGTCGCCCCGCCGCGCCCACGCGCGCCGGGCGAGAAGGTGACCCTGCTCGATCTCAACGACAAGATCTGCAAGTGGCCGATCGGCCACCCCGGTGAACCCGATTTCCAGTTCTGCGGTCGGCCGGTGAATCCGGGCTTTCCCTATTGCGCGCCGCACTGCGCCGAAGCCTACCAGGCGCAGCTGCCGCGCGACCGCAGCCGGCCCGGCCGCACGCCGATGCCGCCGCTGCCGCGAGTCCGCTGACGCTTGCCGGTCGCGGGCGCACGCGCTGACGGAGTCACCGCGCTGCTGGTCGCGGGCAGACGCCCGGGCATCGACCGGCTTGCGCAGCACTTCGGCGTTGCCGACAAGGCGCTGATCGACGTCGCTGGCGAGCCGATGCTGTCGCGCGTCGCGCGGACGCTGGTCGAACACCCCGACATCGCGCGCGTGATCGTGCTGGCGCAGGAGCCGGATCGGCTGCTTGGCGCGGAGGGCACGCGCTGGATGGCGGGCCACCCGCGCATCGCGACGCTGGCCGGCGGCGGCTCGGTCAGCGCGGCGGTCGACGCTGCGCTCGGTGCTGGCCCCGACGGCTGGCCATTCCTGGTCACTGCGGCCGACAATGTGCTGCTCGACGCCGAGACGCTCGACGCATTCATCGCCGGAGCACGCGCGAGCGGTGCCGACGTCGCCATCGGCCTTGTCGAACGCCGCGTGTTTCAGGCGCGCTTCGCCGTCGCCCGGCGTACCTGGCTCAAGTTCCGCGGCGGTGCCTTCTCGGGCGCGAATCTGTTCTACCTGGCCCGGCCCGCGGCGGTCGCCGCGGTGCGTTTCTGGCGCCGTGTCGAGTCCGAACGCAAGCGCGTGCACGCGATCGCCCACGCCTTTGGGCCTGCGCTGCTTGCCGCCTATCTGTTACGCCTGCTCACCGCCCGCCAGGCGCTGGCATGGGCTGGGCGCAAGCTCGGCGTCGTCGCGGCGCCGGTCGAGCTGCCGAACCCCTATGCCTGCATCGACGTCGACACGCCCGCCGACCACGTGCTGGCGGAAGCCGTCCTCGCGGCGCGCTGACAGCATTCGTTTTCCTGCCACAATTGTTGTCGATAGGGCGCCGCCATGACCAAGCGTGCCATCATCCTGTCGGCAGGGCAGGGCTCGCGGCTGCTGCCGCTGACCGCCGAGAAGCCGAAGTGCCTCATCGAGTTTTCGGGACGCACGCTGCTCGACTGGCAGCTCGACACGCTGATTGCCGCCGGCATCGACGATATCACCGTGGTCACCGGATTCATGGAACAGGCGGTCGCCGCGCGCATCGCTGCGCGCCGCGACACGGCAAGCATCGCGACGCTGTTCAACCCGTTCTACAAGGTGGCCGACAATCTCGGCTCGGTTTGGCTGGCGCGCGCGCTGATGGACCGGCCGTTCGTCATCCTCAACGGCGACACGCTGATCTCGCGCGAGGTCGCCGAGCGGGTGCTCGCCGCGCCCGACGCGCCGATCCGCGTCACCGTCGATGTCAAGGCCGACTATGATCTCGACGACATGAAGGTGCGCCGCGACGGCGAGCGGCTGCTCGACATCGGCAAGCGGCTGACGGCGGCGGAATCGAACGCCGAATCGATCGGCTTCCTGCGCTTCAATGCCGACGGCGCGCTGCGTTTCCGGCGCGAGGTCGAGCGCATGATGCACACGCCTGAAGGCACGCTGTCATGGTACCTGCGCGCCATCCATCACATTGCCGCCGATCCTGCCGGCGACGTCAGGATCACGTCGATCGAGGGACTCGAATGGGGTGAG
>CAYVVV010000144.1:0-6649 GCA_964455325.1 uncultured Sphingosinicella sp.
CCGTCGACGTCGGCGTCGGTCATGATGATGATCTTGTGGTAGCGCAGCTTGGCGAGATCGAAGTCGTCGCGGCCGATGCCGGTGCCAAGCGCCTGAATCAGCGTGCCGATCTCCTTCGATGACAGCATGCGGTCGAAGCGCGCGCGCTCGACGTTGAGGATCTTGCCGCGCAACGGCAGAATCGCCTGGTAGTGCCGGTCGCGGCCGCTCTTGGCGCTGCCGCCGGCCGAATCGCCCTCGACGAGAAACAGTTCCGACTTCGCCGGATCCTTCTCCTGGCAGTCGGCGAGCTTGCCGGGCAGCGAAGACACCTGCAGCACGTTCTTGCGGCTTGCCTCGCGGGCCTTGCGGGCGGCTTCGCGGGCGACGGCAGCGCTGACGATCTTCTCGACGACCGCCTTCGCCTGCGCCGGATTCTCTTCAAGCCATTCGGCGAGCTTCTCCGACATCAGCGATTCGATCGGCTGGCGCACTTCCGACGAGACAAGCTTGTCCTTGGTCTGCGACGAGAACTTGGGGTCGGGCACCTTCACCGACACGATCGCGGTCAGTCCCTCGCGCATGTCCTCGCCGGTCGGCGCGACCTTCTCCTTCTTCAGAATGCCGGAACTCTCCGCATAGCTGTTCAAGGTACGTGTCAGCGCCGAACGGAACGCCGCCATGTGCGTGCCGCCGTCGCGCTGCGGGATGTTGTTGGTGAAAGCGAGCACCTGCTCGTAGTAGCTGTCGTTCCACTCCATGGCGACGTCGACGCTGATGCCGTCGCGTGTCCCCTGCATGACGATCGGCTCGGGGATCAGCGCAGTCTTGGTGCGGTCGAGATATTTGACGAAGGCGGCGACACCGCCCTCGTAGAACAACTCGTGCGTCTTCGGCTCGGTATGGCGCGCGTCGGTGAGGACGATGCGCACGCCCGAATTCAGGAACGCAAGTTCGCGGTAGCGGTGCTCCAACCGGTCGAAGTCGAACTCGATCGTCTTGAACGTGTCCTCGGACGGGTAGAAGGTGACCGATGTCCCATTGCGGCCATTGGCCTCGCCGACGACCTGCAACGGCGCGACGGGATCGCCCCGTTCGAAGCGCATGTAATGTTCCTTGCCGTCGCGCCAGATCCTCAGATCGAGCCAGTCCGACAGCGCATTGACCACCGAAACACCGACGCCATGCAGCCCGCCCGACACCTTGTAGCTGTTCTGATCGAACTTGCCGCCAGCATGCAGCTGGGTCATGATGACCTCGGCCGCCGACACGCCTTCCTGGGCATGGATGTCGGTCGGGATGCCGCGGCCGTTGTCGGTGACCGTCACCGAACCGTCGGCGTTCAAGGTGATCGTCACAGTGTCGCAATAGCCGGCCAGCGCCTCGTCGATGGCGTTGTCCGAAACCTCGAACACCATGTGGTGCAGGCCCGATCCATCCTCGGTGTCGCCGATGTACATTCCGGGCCGCTTCCTGACGGCGTCCAGCCCCTTCAAGACCTTGATCGAATCGGCGCCGTATTCGCCGGATTTGGGCGGTTCGTTCAATGCATTGTCCTTAAAGACGGGTCAGCTTGCCGTCGGCCACCTCTATATAGGTTCCGCGATCGCCGATTGCACGGAAAAGTGATGCATCCGTCCCGGTCATCCACACCTGCGCGCCCTGCGCCTCGAGCAGCGCGAACAGCGCCGTGCGGCGCATCTCGTCGAGGTGTGCGGCGACTTCGTCGAGCAGCAGAACGGGCTGTCGTCGCGTTCGCCGCGCAACGACACGCGCATGCGCGAGCATTATAGCGATCAGCAGCGCCTTCTGTTCGCCGGTCGAGGCGCGCTCGGCCGGCTGCGCCTTGGCGAGATGCGTAACCGTCAGGTCATCGCGATGCGGGCCGACGGTGGTGCGGCCAGCCGATGCATCGATGCCGCGCGACGACGCCAGCGCGTCGTCCAGTGCCTCGTGCGGCCCGCCGTCGATGGTGATGCCGGCGCGCGGAAACGGCGTCGCGTCGCTCGCGCTGATCTCCTCGGCAAGCGCGGCGACCGTTGCCTGCCGCGCGGACGCCACTGCTGCACCGTGCTCGGCCATTTGCCGTTCGAGCGAGCCCAGCCAGTCGGGATCGGGTCGACGTTCGCCGGCAAGCAGCCGGTTACGCGACTGCATCGCCGCCTCGTAACGCTGTGTATGCAGCGCATGGCCGGGATGCAGCGCCAGCGTCAGTCGGTCGAGGAAACGGCGGCGCGCGCCTGCCGAATCGACGAACAGCCGGTCCATCGCCGGCGTCAGCCACAGGACCGACAGCCATTCGCCGAGCGTGCTGGCCGCCGTGGCGGCGCCGTTCACCCGCACCTGGCGCCGCGACGGCGCCGCGGCGAGCGTGCCGGTGCCGATATCGACCGGCGGGGAATCGCCGCAGCCGATCGTTGCGGCGATCGCGAAACCGCCGTCGCCGCCCTGCCGCGTCATGTCGGCGAGAGCGGCGCGCCTGAGGCCGCGCCCCGGCGCCAGCAGCGATATCGCCTCGAGAAGATTGGTCTTGCCGGCGCCGTTGCAGCCGGTGAGCACGACGGCACCAGGGCCGGCGGTCACATCGGCCGCCACGTAGTTGCGGAAGCCGGCGAGCCGCAAGCGGACGATGCTGCGAGGCTGGGGCGGCGCATTCACGACGGTCTCATTAGTCGGTCATGGTGGCGCAAGTCGAGCGACGCGCGAGGCGTGCGCGCGCCGCAAAATGTGCTATCATCGCGCGTCCGGGCGCGAGGCGGCCATGCGCACACATATGTTGACGATAGTTGTCGCGCTGACGCAGGCGTCGCCAGCGCTTGCCGACCAGACCGTTGTGTACCGCAGCGATGGCGGGCGCGATCTGGTGCTTGAAATCGACGACGGTGGTGCCGTGCGCGTTGCCGGGCCTGGACCAGCCGAAGCGGCGATCATTATCGATGGCGAACTTTTTCTCGTCGGCGAGGACAACGGCACGCCGCGCGTCGTGCGCATGACCGATCTTGCTGCTGTCATGGAGCAGGCGATCGGACCCTTTTTCAAGGCGATATTCGCCGAGATGAGCGAGCAGATCACGCTTGGCGACCTTGTCATCACGCCGCGGGGCGAGCGCAGCAGCAACGGCTTTACGGGCAGGGCCTACAGCGTCGTGGGGCTTGACGACACCAGGCCGGAATCGGCGGTGACGTGGATCGCCAGCGATGACCCGGCGCTGCGCGCTACAGGCCATGCGCTGAAATCGTTCATCGACCTGACGCTGGTCATGGCCGCGCCGTTCCTCGGCAAGTCGGTCGAAGCCATGCTCGCTGAAAACCGGCAGCTGTTCGCGCTCGGCACGCCGCTCGACGCTGGCGGCAAGTTTGTCCTTGCCAGCGTCACGGACGGCGCCGTCGACGACGCGCGTTTTAGGCTGCCCGCCGCGCCGATCAGCCGCGAGGCGCTGATCGCCGAGATGCAGGCGAAGGCCGCGCCGGCCGAATAGGCCGCCGCCGTCAAACGCGCATCGGCATCAGCACGTACAGCGCAGGGCTCGCCTGGCCCTCGCGGATCAGCGTCGGCGCGGCAGCGTCGGCGAGGTGGATCTCCAGCTCGTCGCTTTCGATCTCGCCCAGGATGTCGAGCAGGTAGCGCGCGTTGAAGCCGACGTCGAACGCCTCCGACGCGTACGATGCCGGCACATCCTCTGCCGCCGTACCGCTCTCCGGACTGGTCACCGACAGCGTCACCTTGTCATGGCCAAGGCTCAGCTTGACCGCGCGCGTCTTCTCGCTGGCGATCGCAGCGACACGGTCGACGCCCTCGGCGAGCGTTCTGGTGTCGACCTTGAGCAAGCGGTCGTTCTTGGTCGGGATGACACGCGAATAGTCGGGAAAGGTGCCATCGATCAGCTTCGAGGTCAGCACCGCGGTGCCGGCGCGGAAGCGGATCTTCGTCGCCGACAGCGAGACTTCGATGTCGCCGCTGACCTCGTCAAGCAACTTGCGGACCTCGCTGACGCATTTGCGCGGCACGATGATGTCGGGCATGCCACCCGAGCCCGCCGGTGCGTCGATGGTGACGCGGGCGAGGCGATGGCCATCGGTCGCGACCGCGTTGAGCTTGCCGTCGACGACGTGGAGGAAGATGCCGTTCAGATAGTAGCGCGTCTCTTCGGTCGAGATGGCGAAGCGCGTCTTGTCGATGATCTGGCGCAGCGTTTCGGCCGGAAGCGCGAACTTGGTCGGCAGGTCGCTTTCGGCGATCATCGGGAAGTCGTCGCGCGGCAGCGTTGCCAGGTTGAAGCGCGCGCGGCCGGCGATGATCGCCATCTTGTCGCCCGACACGCTGATCTCGACCTGGCTGCCTTCGGGCAGCTTGCGCACGATATCGAACAGCGTGTGCGCCGACACGGTGGTGGCGCCGGGCGTTGCCACCGATGCCGCGATCGAATCGACGACCTGGAGGTCGAGGTCGGTCGCCATCAGCTTGAGGCCGGCATTCTCCGCCTCGACCAGTACGTTCGACAGGATCGGGATGGTGTTGCGCCGCTCGACCACCGATTGGACGTGCCCCAGACATTTCAGCAGCGTCGCGCGTTCGACCGTCGCCTTCATGCGTATCCCTTTGAACCCCCGTCGTGGCCGGCGACTATAGCGCTTCGGCGCGTCTCCGGTAGGGGAAAGTGCAGGGCAAAGGCAAGGGGGCCGCGTCAGTCGATCCGCTCGATGCGCCCGTCGATCATGTGGATGCGGCGATCGGCGGCGGCGGCGACGTCGGGGTCGTGCGTCACGCAGATCACCGCGCGGTGCTGTTTGGTTGCGAGGTCACGGAAGATCTCAACGACACGGCGCGAGTTCTCGCTGTCGAGGTTGCCGGTCGGCTCGTCGCCAAGGATCAGCGCCGGGTCATTGGCGAGTGCGCGGGCGATGGCCACGCGCTGGCGCTGGCCGCCCGACATCTTGTCGGGCGTCTTGTCGATCTGTCCGTCAAGACCCATCGATTCGAGCAGCAGGCGTCCCTGTGCGACGATCTCGCGATGCGACAGCTTGCCGAGCCGCCGCATCGGCAGCATCACGTTCTCGAGCGCGCTGAACTCGGGCAGCAGGAAGTGGAACTGGAACACGAAGCCGAAGCGCGCCAGCCGCAGCGCGGCGCGCGCATCGCCGCCAAGATCGGTGGTGTCGGCGCCGTCGAGCAGCAGCCGTCCCGCTGTCGGCCGGTCGAGCAGCCCGAGCAGGTAGAGCAGCGAGGACTTGCCGCAGCCCGACGGGCCGATCACGGCGACGAACTCGCCGCTGGCAATGCTGAAGCTGACATCGCGTACCAGCGTCACCGGCGGTTCGACGGCAAGCACCCGGGTCAGCGCCTCGGCGCGCAGCAGCGTGCTCATACGGCGCCGCGCAGGATGTCGACGGGATCGACGCGCGACGCCTTGCGCGCCGGAATCCACGCCGCGACGATCGCCGAGACGAGGCTCGCTGCCGCCGAGATCGCGTATTACCGGAATGACCGGTCGAGCGGCAGCTTCTCGACCCGTCCCTGGATCGGGAACTCGAGGCTACCGAGGATGGTCATCAGCGCATAACCCAACGCCCAGCCGGCGAAAATGCCAAGGACGGCGAGTGCCAGGCCTTCCAAGACGAACACGCGCTGCAGGTCGCCCGCCGAAAAGCCCATCGAGCGCATGATGGCGATGTCGCGGCGCTTGTCGGCAACGCTGTTCGAGACGACCGTGTAGATGCCGAACGAAGCGACGAGCAGGATCGCCGAGACCACCGAATACATGATGACGTTGCGGGTGACGAGCAGCGAAAGGAAGTCGGCCGATCGCTCCTGCCAGCTTTCCGCTTTGTAGCCGAACCGCGTCTCGATCAGCCGCGCGACGTCCTCGGCAGCATACGGATCGTCGAGCCGGACGCCGATGCGGTTGATGACGAACGGCTGCCGCGTCAGCGACTGCGCCTCGCGCAGCAGCACGTACCCCGACGAGGCGCCGAGCTGGCCGCGGCCACGTTCGAAAAGGCCGACGACCTTCAGCGTGCGCGTTCCCGCCCGCGACGTGGCCGCGACGATGTCGCCCATGCCGACGCCGAGCCGCTGCGCCAGCTCCTCGCCAATGATGACGCCACCCTGCGTCGTTTCAAGGTTGCGCAGGCGGCCAAGCTTCAGATTCTCCTCGACGTCGGAAATCTCCGCCTCGATGCCCGGCTCGACGCCAACGATGCTGAGCGGTTCGTCGCGCCCGCCGACGCGCAGGGTGACCGCGCCCGACAGCGACGGTGAGCCGACGGCGTCGGGCCGGCGCTCGATCCAGCGCATGATCGCCTGCCAATCCTTGATCCCGCGCACCTCGGTGCGGGGCTTGTAGTGGCGGACATCGACGGCAGCGCCGGGGAACGCCGTCACCGCCGGCTGCGGCGCCGGGCTGCGCACTTCGTCCGAGATGACGATGTGCGGCGCAACGTCGATCAGCGTTTTGACGAAGTCGTTCTGGCTGCCGATCATCAGCGCCGACACGGCGAGGAAGAAGCCGACGCCGACGGCGACTCCGGCGATCGCCACGATCGTCTGGCGCCGGCGCTTCGACAGATGCTTTGACGCGATCGAAGCGAGCAGGGGGACGCGGCCGAACATGTCGCCGGCCGCTACGGCTTCGCCGAACGCACGCGCGCACCGTCCTTGATCGCGTCGGGCG
>CAYVVV010000145.1:0-3343 GCA_964455325.1 uncultured Sphingosinicella sp.
ATTCCAACTTCACCGTGCGCAAGATCAGCTTCGGCGAGGGCGTCGAGCGCGTCTTTCCGCTCTATTCGCCGAACGTCGCCTCGATCGAGGTGGTACGCCGCGGCGTCGTGCGCCGCGCCAAGCTCTATTACCTGCGCGGCCGTTCGGGCAAGTCGGCGCGCATCGCCGAACGCCGCGAGGGCGCGAGCACCGACGCCGAGTAAGGCTGCTCGGAAAACCCGACACGCGAAGGGCCGCGCGACGATCGCGCGGCCCTTTCGCCGTTCAGCGGGCCTCGATCATCGTCGCCGGCCCGGGGTTGGCGATGACGATGTAATAGTCGAAGGCGAAAATGATGCGGCGGGTTTCCGCATCGATGGTCGACTTGCGCCGCACCTTGCCGCGCAGCGGCCGCAGGTCGAAGAGCGTGATGCCGGTGTCCGCGGCCGCATCGCCGAGCAGTGTACCAGGACCGGCGGCCATGCTTTCGCACGGCACCGCCTTGCCCGATCGGAAGTCGCGCTTTTCCGCCGCCCTGAACTGCTCGACGAAATTCGTCTTCATATAGGTCTCGCGCTTGAAGTTCGCGTCGTAGACGCTACCGCCGCGACCCGTGAACGGCGCGTAGATCGCGTTCGACAGGATGACCTCGTCGACGATGCGTCGGGCCTCCGCATCCTTTCGGTCGCCGCCGCCAAACGCCGCGGCCAGCGCATCGAAGGTTGCTGGCGGCCCGCTACCGAGCAGGAACGCGTCGGCATCGACGGCGGCGCTGAACGCATCGACGGCCCGCACCTGCGCATCGGTGCGGGCGAGTTCGCCGAGCCGATCGGCGACAATCCTGCCAGCGCCGATGAATTCCTGGTCAAGCCCCCACAGCACCGGCGCCTTGGCGCGCGACCGCTCGACGATCTGGCGGGCAAGCGTCACTTCCTCGACAAGCCCGAGAAAGGGGTAGAGGAAACGGTCGGGGCGCTGCGCCGCCTCCGCCTCCAGCTTGCCCGCGCCGTCGCGGATCAGCCGCTCGGCGCGCCTCGTCGCGACCGGCCCCATCTCGTAGGCGGCATGGTTGTAGCCATGGGCCTGCAATGCTGCGTGCAACGTCGTTGCCAGCCGCACGATGTCGGCGACCGCGTGCTGTTCGCCGACCAGCGTGAACTGCGCTGCCGACGTCTCGGCAACGAGCCTGTCCCAGCCGGCGCCGCTCGCGCTGCCGTCGGCGGCGACGCTGATTGGCATGCCGGCCGCCTTCGCCGCGTCGTGCAACGGGTCGCTTTCGACTGCCGGCGCGCCAGAGGCGGCCAGCAGCAGCGCGGCGGTATAAGCGATGGGCAAGTCCGGTTTCCTTCATTGTGTATTACTTGCATAGTACACCTGGATGTCGACCGCAAGCGCACGCTGCTGCTGGTCGAGTACTGCCCACTGTTGCGTTGCGCGCGACGCATGTTTCGCCTAGTCCCGCGCGCATGGCCAGTCGACCGCGCACGCTCTACGAGAAGATATGGGACGACCACGTCGTCGCCCGGCGTGACGACGGCACCGCGCTCGTCTTCATCGACCGCCACCTGATCCACGAGGTGACGACGCCGCAGGCGTTCGAGGCGCTGCGCGCCGCCGGCCGCCGCGTGCGCCGCCCCGACCTGACGCTCGCCGTCCCCGACCACAATGTGCCGACCGATACCGAACGGCATCGCCGCATCGATGACCCCGAAAGTGCCGCGCAGCTTGCCGAACTGACGAGGAACTGCGCCGATTTCGGCATCGAGCTGATCGAGATGAACGATGCGCGCCAGGGTATCGTGCATGTCATCGGTCCCGAGCAAGGCTTTACCCTGCCGGGCACGACGATGGTCTGCGGCGACAGCCATACCGCGACGCACGGGGCCTTGGGCGCGCTCGCCTTCGGCATTGGCACGTCGGAGGTCGAACATGTCCTGGCGACGCAGACCTTGCTGCTGCGCCAGGCGAAGACGATGCAGGTCAGGATCGACGGCAGCCTCGGCTTCGGCGTGGCGCCGAAGGATGTGACCATGGCGGTGATCGGCGCCACCGGTACCGGCGGCGGCACGGGTCACGTCATCGAGTATCGCGGCGCGGTCATCGAGGCGATGTCGGTCGAAGGCCGCATGACCGTCTGCAACATGGCAATCGAAGGCGGTGCCCGCGCCGGTCTCGTCGCGCCCGACGACAAGGTGTTCGCTTACCTGAAGGGTCGTCCCCGCAGCCCGGAGGGTGCCGACTGGGATGCGGCGGTCGCCTACTGGCGAACGCTGCGTACCGACGACGGCGCCCGCTTCGACAAGACCGTGGTGATCGACGGCACCGACATCGCGCCGCTCGTCACCTGGGGTACCAGCCCCGAGGACGTGGTGCCGATCACCGGCGCCGTGCCCTCGCCGGACAGTTTTGCGGATGCGTCGAAGCGCGAGGCCGCAGCAAAGAGCCTTGCCTACATGGGCCTTGCCCCCGGCACGCGCATGGAGGACATCCAGGTGCAGAATGTCTTCATCGGCAGCTGCACCAACAGCCGCATCGAAGACCTTCGCGCCGCCGCGGCGGTGGCGAAGGGCCGCAGGGTCGCAGGCCACGTCAAGCAGGCGCTCGTTGTTCCCGGGTCGGGCCTCGTCAAGCAGCAGGCCGAGGCGGAAGGACTGGATCGCATCTTCATCGAGGCGGGCTTCGACTGGCGCGAGCCCGGCTGCTCGATGTGCCTTGGCATGAACCCCGACAGGGTACCGGCGGGCGAGCATTGCGCGTCGACGTCGAACCGCAACTTTATCGGCCGCCAGGGCCCTGGCGCGCGCACGCATCTGATGTCGCCGGCCATGGCGGCGGCGGCAGCGGTCACCGGCCGCCTTACCGACGTCCGGCAACTGATGGGAGCAGCCTGATGCGGCCGTTCACCACCCTTTCCGGCATCGCCGTGCCGTTCGGGCAGAAGAACGTCGACACCGACCTCATCATCCCGGCGCGCTACCTGAAGACGATCCATCGCGCCGGGCTGGGCAAGGGAGCGTTCGCCGCGCTTCGCGCCGAACCCGACAACATCTTCGATACGCCGCGCAACCGGGGCGCGCCGATTCTCATCGCCGGCGACAACTTCGGTTGCGGCTCGTCGCGCGAACATGCGCCGTGGGCGCTCGCCGACATGGGTTTTCGCGTCGTCATCGCGCCGAGCTTCGCCGACATTTTTTCGGGCAATGCGTTCAAGAACGGCATCCTGCTCGTCGCCCTGCCACAGGCCGAGGTCGACCGGCTGATGGCAATCGCCGGCGAGCACGAGATCACCGTCGATCTCGAGCACCAGGTGGTGACGACACCGTTCCAGGACCGCTTCCATTTCGACATCGACCCGTTCCGCAAG
>CAYVVV010000145.1:3353-6591 GCA_964455325.1 uncultured Sphingosinicella sp.
GCACTGCCTGTTGAACGGCCTCGACGAGATCGGCCTGACCACGCAGCTCGAAGGCGAGATTGGCGCCTACGAAGCGCGCATCGCCGCGGCGCGGCCGTGGATCGCCGGCGCAGCACACCGGGCTGCATGAAGACGCTTCTCCTCCTCCCCGGCGACGGCATCGGCCCGGAAGTCACCGCCGAGGCGCGGTATGTGCTCGATGCGCTCGCGCTCGACATTGCCGTCGCGGAGGCACCGTTTGGCGGCGCCGCGATCGATGCGGATGGCGCGCCGATCAGCGACGCGACCGTCGCGCGCGCGCTGGCTTCGGACGCGGTGTTGATGGGCGCGGTCGGCGGGCCGAAGTGGGCGGGTCAACCCTATGACAGGCGCCCCGAGGCCGGCCTGCTGCGCCTGCGGTCCGAGATGGGTGTCTACGCCAACCTGCGCCCGGCGCGCTGCTTTGCCGCGCTCGCCGACGCGTCGAGCCTCAAGCGCGAATATGTCGAAGGACTCGACCTGCTGTTCGTGCGCGAACTCGTCGGTGGCGTCTATTTCGGCGAGCCGCGCGGTATCGAGACGCTGCCGTCGGGCGAACGGCGCGGCGTCAACACGCAGGTCTACACGAGCGGCGAGATCAGGCGTGTCGCGCGCACCGCGTTCGAGTTGGCGCGGCTGCGCTCGAACCGCGTCTGCTCGGCGGAAAAGTCGAACGTCATGGAATCGGGGCTGCTCTGGCGCGAGGAGGTGGCCGCGCTGCACGCCGCCGACTATACCGACGTCGAGCTGACGCACATGCTCGCCGACAATTGCGCAATGCAGCTGGTCAAGAACCCGCGGCAGTTCGACGTGATCCTCACCGACAATCTGTTCGGCGATCTGCTGTCGGACGAGGCGGCGATGCTGACCGGCTCGCTCGGCATGCTGCCGTCGGCGGCGATCGGCGATGCTGGCAAGCCCGGCCTTTACGAACCGATCCACGGTTCGGCGCCCGACATCGCCGGCCAGGGCATCGCCAACCCCTGCGCCGCCATCCTCAGCCTCGCCATGGCGCTGCGCTTCAGTCTCGGCGCGCCCGACGCTGCCGACCGGGTCGAGGCGGCCGTCGACGCCGCGCTCACCGCCGGCGCACGTACGCGCGACATCGGCGGCCAGTTGTCGACCGCACAGATGGGCGCAGCGATCCGGGCGCGGCTCTGACGCCGCTTGCAGGAGCAAAAGCCGGCGCGGTACGTTAGCGCTGTATGCAGCGTCCCGCCGATCCTCCCCGACCGCGCTGGCGGACCCAGTTTGACCGCGTCGTCGCGCAGTTCCTGACCGGACTGGCGCTGCTGCTGCCGCTCATCCTGACCGTGATGATCCTCGACTGGCTGGTGCGGCAGGTGGCGTCGATCTTCGGTGCCAACACGCTGCTCGGCTCGGCGCTGACCTCGGGCGGTGCGCTCATCTTCGGCGATGCGACGATCGGCTTCTGGATACTGCTGGTGGTGGTCGTGGTCGCCATCTGGGCGATCGGCTTCGCCTTCCACGATCGCGCCCGCCGCGGCATCGAGCGGAGGCTTGACATGCTTGCCGAGCGCATTCCGGTGATCCGCCACATCTACCGGCCGGTGGCGCAGGTAGTGCGCGTGCTTGGCAAGAAGGAGGATCACCAGTTCGCCGGCATGCGGCCGGTGTCGGTGCGCTTTGGCAACAGCACCGAGATGCTGGCGCTGCAGGTCTCCGCGGAGCACTATCGCGTCGGCGGTCGCGACATGGTGCTCATCCTGGTGCCGTCGGCGCCGGTACCCGTCGGCGGCGTGCTTATGTTCATGGCGCCCGAGACGGTACGGCCGGTCGAGGGCATGGGCGTTGAGGAG
Source organism: uncultured Sphingosinicella sp. (assembly GCA_964455325.1). Taxonomy (GTDB): domain Bacteria; phylum Pseudomonadota; class Alphaproteobacteria; order Sphingomonadales; family Sphingomonadaceae; genus Sphingosinicella. Next base: position 5,192 of record CAYVVV010000145.1, read on the forward strand.
TTGATGACCTTCTACGTTTCGATGGGAACGATGGCAGCGCGCTTCCGGACCGAAACCCAGCCTACGCCGGTCGCCTAGCAAAAGTATCTTGCGCGGTTGCGTGCTGCGATGCACAATGGCGCGCTGTCTAGAGCCTGATCGTTCCAGGTAAAAGCGCTGTGCGCGTCCACCTGAAACGTGAATCAGTCTCTATTCATACTCTTAGACAGCGATTCACGGTTCAGAGTGATTCAATCTGAACCGATCGCGGTCTAGAACGCCGGGTGAAACATCATGGGTTACAGGGTCGCCGTCGTCGGCGCGACCGGCAATGTCGGTCGCGAAATGCTCAACATCCTTGCCGAGCGGGAATTTCCGCTCGACGCCATCGCCGCGGTCGCCAGCCCGCGCTCGACGGGAAGCGCGATCAGCTTCGGCGACACCGACACTAAACTCACCGTCAAGAACATCGAGCATTTCGACTTCGCCGGATGGGATATCGCGCTGTTCGCCGCCGGCTCGGGTCCGACCAAGATCTATGCGCCGAAGGCCGCTGCCGCCGGCTGCGTCGTCATCGACAACTCGTCGCTCTACCGCATGGAGCCCGACGTGCCGCTGATCGTGCCGGAGGTGAACCCGGAAGCGATCGACCGCTACACGAAGCGCAACATCATCGCCAACCCCAACTGCTCGACCGCGCAGATGGTGGTGGCGCTGAAGCCGCTGCACGATGCGGCGAGGATCAAGCGCGTCGTCGTCGCGACCTACCAGTCGGTATCAGGCGCCGGCAAGGCGGGCATGGACGAGCTGTTCGAGCAGACGCGCGCCGTCTTCGTCGGTGATCCCAAGGAGAACAGGAAGTTCACCAAGCAGATCGCCTTCAACGTCATTCCCCACATCGACATCTTCATGGACGACGGTTCGACCAAGGAGGAATGGAAGATGGTCGTTGAGACCAACAAGATCCTCGACCCCGACATCAAGGTAACCGCAACCTGCGTGCGCGTCCCCGTCTTCGTCGGCCATTCGGAAGCGATCAATATCGAGTTCGAACGGCCGCTGTCGGTCGATGAAGCGCACGAGATCCTGCGCGCCGCCCCCGGCGTCATGCTCGTCGACAAGCGCGAGGACGGCGGCTACGTGACGCCCGTTGAATGCGTCGGCGAGTACGCGACCTATGTCAGCCGCGTGCGCAGGGACGCGACGGTCCGGCACGGGCTGTCGCTGTGGTGCGTCAGCGACAACCTGAGAAAGGGCGCTGCGCTGAACGCCGTCCAGATCGCCGAACTGCTCGGCCGGCGGCACCTCAAGAAGGCGGCGTGACGCTCCGCCGCAAGCCGACACCAACAATCACCGCTACCTAACATCTAGGTCATGCACTCATAAATCGCTAGCCATGTGAGGCGAGATTTGATTCAAGC
>CAYVVV010000146.1:0-4742 GCA_964455325.1 uncultured Sphingosinicella sp.
GACCCCTCCGGCGTCGTGCGGTCGACCAGCCCCTTTGCAAGCAGGTCGAAATTGCTCGCTGCCGGTACCCATATCTCAGCCCGGCGCCCCAGCAGCGAAGGATCCGCGGCGAGCGCGGTGCGCAGCGTCAGCCATGCGCCGTCGCTGACGATGGCGTCGGCATCGACGCCGAGAGCGGCCGTGCGTTCGGCAGCAGCCGCGTTCATCACGCCGACGAAGTTCGCCCGGCCGAGCGCGGCGTCGCCGCCAGGCGCCGCGATCGTCGCTGCATCGATGCCGAGCACGAACGGATCATAGTTTGTCGTCACCCGCACTTCGGTGCGCAGGAAGCCAGTGGCACCGTTCATCACGATCGTCGACAGCAGGAAGACGAGGAATGCGCTGGCCACGGCCAGTGCCGCGAGCCCGAGCCGGCGGAAGCGCCGCTCGCGCGCGTAGCGACGGCGGATGCGCGCCTGCATCAATGGCGCCGACCAGTCGGTCGGGTCGCGGGACGAGACGACGCCGCTATTCATACGCCTCGCGATAGCGCTTCACCACCGCCAGCGCATAAATGTTGAGGCACAGCGTCACCACGAACAGCACGAGGCCGAGCGCGAATGCCGACAGCGTCTTCGCCGAATCGAACTCCTGGTCACCGGTCAGCAGCTGCACGATCTGGGCGGTCACCGTCGTCACCGACTGGAACGGGTTGGCGGTAAGGTTGGCGGCAAGGCCGGCAGCCATGACCACGATCATCGTTTCGCCGATAGCACGGCTGACCGCGAGCAGCACGCCGCCGGCGATGCCGGGCAGCGCGGCGGGGATCAGCACGCGCTTGATCGTTTCCGACGTCGTCGCGCCCATCGCGAGACTGCCGTCGCGCATCGCCGCGGGGACCGCGTTGATGGCATCGTCGGCCATCGACGAGACAAAGGGGATGATCATGATGCCCATCACCACCCCGGCAGCGAGCGCGCTTTCCGAACTGGCACTGCTGATCCCGATCGATACAGCGAAATCGCGCACCGCCGGGGCCACCGTCAGCGCCGCGAAGTAACCGTAAACGACGGTCGGCACACCGGCGAGCACTTCAAGCACCGGCTTCATCACCTTTCGGAATGCCGGACGCGCATATTGCGTCAGGTAGATTGCCGACATCAGGCCGAGCGGGATCGCGACGATCATCGCAATGATCGCGCCGATGAAGATCGTCCCCCAGAACAGCGGTACCGCGCCGAACGCACCCGACGAACCGACCTGATCGGCGCGGATCGCCGTCTGTGGACTCCAGTTGGTGCCGAACAGGAACTCGATCGGCGACACGCGGCGGAAGAATTCGAAGCTTTCGTAAATGAGCGACAGCACGATGCCGAACGTGGTCAGGATCGCAACCAGCGACGCCAGCACCAGTATGACCATGATGAAGCGCTCGACGCGCGGTCGCGCCCAGAAACCGGGTTTGACGCGAAGCCAGGCGAACCCGGTGCCGACGATCGCGAGCAGCAACGCCAGTCCGACAACGATTCTGGTCCAGCGCGTCGTCTCGGCACGGTAGATCGCCACGGCGGCGTCGGCAGCGGGATTGAACGCGCCGGCCAGCTCGCCCGACAGCACGCCGCGCACCTCGGCAAGCAGCGACTGCTCGTCGAAACTGCTCGCCGGCCGCAGCCCGGCAGGCAGCGCCGACAGCGTGCGACTGGCAACGATGTTGTCACCGATCACCGCCCACACCGCGACCAACATCAGCGCGGGAACCAGCGCCCACAACGCGACGTACCAGCCATGGTAGGCAGGACGCGAGTGCACCGACGAAAAGCGGTCGGCGGCCGAGGCGAACTGGCGGTCGGCACCAAACCCCGCAGCGCGCGCACGCGCCGACAGGAACGCGACAGCGGCAAGTACCAGCAAGGCGGCGATGATCACACCCGATGACATGGCAAGTCCGGCAAGTGCCCGACATCATTGCGGACTTTGCCGATCGTCCTTTCCCCTGCGCCTCGTCGCGCGTTGGTTCCGACCGAACGTCGATTCGAGGGACCACGCGGCGTGCTTTTGTGGACTGTTCTTTTCAGATTTGTGACATCGCTGCCGGCAGCGTGAAGGCAACGGTCGTGCCCTTGCCCAACTCGCTATGGATTTCAAGCGTGCCGCGATGCCGTTCGACGATGTGCTTGACGATCGCAAGGCCGAGCCCGGTACCGCCGAGCCGACGTGACCGGCCGGTGTCGACTCGATAGAATCGTTCGGTCAGGCGCGGAATATGTTCGGGTTCGATGCCGTCGCCGCGGTCGGACACCGAAACGCGCACGGCGTCGCCACTGAGCAGGCGAGCACGTTCGGCGGTCAGCACGATCGGCGTTCCCGATCGCCCGTACTTGATGGCGTTGGTGATCAGGTTGTGCAGCACCTGCAGTATCTGGTCGCGATCGGCGATGACATCGGGCAACTCGGGTGCGACATTGAGCTCCAGCCGCCGCCGGTCGGCGTCAAGCGCCACGGCACTCGTCGCCGCGATGTTGCTGAACAGCGGTTCGAGCGCGATGATCTCGCGCGGCCGGATATTCTTGTCGAGTTCGATGCGCGACAGCGACAGCAGGTCGTCGATCAGTCGGGTCATCCGCGCCGCCTCGGCCTCCATGACCTGGAGGAAGCGAGCGCGCGTCGCCTCGTCGTGTGCCGCCGGTCCCTGCAGCGTTTCGATGAAGCCGACCAGCGTCGCCAGCGGCGTGCGCAGTTCGTGGCTGGCATTGGCGACGAAATCGGCGCGCATCCGTTCGGCCAGCCGCGCCGGCGACACGTCGGCGAAGACGAGCAGCAGCCGACCCTCGCCGGCAGTGGCCACGCGCAGGCGGAACACAGCCGCCTGCCGGCCAAGGCCTTCCACTTCGCGCACCGCCTCGCGGTTCTGGCGGATCGCGGTCGTGACGCATTCGATGACCGCCGGGTGGCGGATCGCGACGCGGATGTCCTCTCCTGTCGGGTGCTGCCCGAACGCATCGACTGCCGCTGCATTCATCGCAAGGATGCTATAGTCGCGGTCGATAAGCATCGCCGCGCTTTCGAGCGACTCAAGGCCGATCGTCGCCGGCGTGTCCGCGGCAGGCGGCGGCGGCGGTGCGGCAGGCGCAGGCGCAGGCGCAGGCGGCACCCGCATCGCGAACGCGGTGAGCGCTGCCACGACGGTTGCGGCGGCGAGAACCAGCGGCCATTGCTGATAGGCCGCGGCATAGCCGCCGGCGACCGCCGCGGCCACCGCGATCAGCACACGCAACGGTTTCACGTCCGAGCCCTGTCGCCGTTACGCTTTACTGTCGGCAAGTTTTACAACTCCGCATTCGATTGTTTGCGTTCACCGCCTAAGGTACTAGAATTGTTTTGCTGGTATGGTCCTTGCTTGGCCAGCCCGCAAGCGACCCGTACCTCCGTACGGGCCATCGCAGCGAATTGGGACGGGCAGATGACACACGAAACTGCGAGCCAAGAGCAGACGAATGCGGGCGGCGCGAGTTCGCGGCGAAAGCTGCTCAAGCTCGGCGCGCTGGCTGCGCCGGCGGTTGTCACGTTGAAGCCGGCGATGGCGCAGCATCACGTGTCGATGGCCATGTGCAGGATTCCTATCGACACCTACGTCAAGGCGGACGGCAGGCCGACCGACAGGCCGGGCAAGGGGTTCGCGCCACCGCCCGACGGCTACTACCTTGGCGAGGATCTGCTCCGCTACCGCGACGTCGGGGCGCCGGCCGGCGTTGACGAGGAACAGTTCCAAGCGCACCTCAAGTACATCAGGTCGCTGCGTCCGGGCGATGACGGCTTCACCTGCCTGACGTCGCTCATCCACAAGCTTTAGCGTCCGCTGACGGCGCGGTGCGGTACCGTGCGGGTCCGCGCGGCGACTACATCGTTCGCCCCGTCGACGACTTGACCATTGTCCATCACCGCCCGGCCGGCATGACGCACGTCGTCGCGCCCGTGGTCGCGGCAATCCTTGAAACGCTGCATGATCGTCCGCTCGACGTCGACGGCGTCGTCAGCGCGCTGCGCGCCGCACACAGCTTTGATAACGATGCCGAGGTTGATGCCATTGTCGCCGCCCGACTCGACGAGATGGCGTCGATCGACCTGGTGGATCGACTGGCATGAGCTGGCCGCATTACGGGCTGCGCATCGGCCCGGTCTCGTTCCTGCTGCGAACACCGTTCCGGCGCGTTATGCGCGACGTCGCGGCGCTCTACCGCGACTATCCGGCGACCGGGAACGCGGCCATCCACGATTTCGTTGTCAGCGCGGTGCCGGATGGCCTGGCGCGACGCTGGCTGCGGCCCAAGTTTCGCCTGCACTGCGATTTCGAGCCGTTCGAGACGCTGCCGCTGCCGCGCCGGCTCGGGCTGCTTGGGTTCGAGATGGGCATGAACCTGCAAATGGCCGCCGGCTGGCGGCGGCACGTCGTGTTCCATGCCGCCGCCGCAGCGCGGGCAAGTGCTGACGGCGACCGCGCGCTGCTGCTGATCGGTGCCTCCGGCGCCGGCAAGAGCACGCTGTCGGCGCTGCTTGCCTATGCCGGCGGCTGGCGCCATCTCGGCGACGAGTTCGCGCTTCTCGACCTCGCGGCGCCTGGGCTGGTGCCCTTCCCCCGACCGATCTCGCTGAAAAACGCGGCCATCGACACGCTGTTGCGGCACGCGCCGGTCGAGCGCTTCGGGCCACTGCTCGAGGGCACGCTGAAGGGCACCATCCGCCACCTGCTGCCACCTGCCGATGCC
>CAYVVV010000146.1:4752-6581 GCA_964455325.1 uncultured Sphingosinicella sp.
CCGGCGCGACTGGCGCTGATCGTCGCGCCGCGCTTCGAGCCAGGCGCGACGCCCGCCTGGCGGCCGATGACGCGGACCGAGACCTACACCCGCCTCGCCGCCTCGTCGACCAACCAGACGATGCTCGCCGAAGCGGGTTTCGAGGCGGTATGGCGCGCGCTCGAAGCCGCGCCCGCGTTCGACATCGTCTACGGGGCGGGCGACGACGCCTTGATACTCGTCGACGGCCTGTGGCGACAGGTGGCGCAATGATCGCTGCCGATCTGGTATTCGGCGCGCTGCGCAACCCGGCGCGATTGCCGGAACTGGCCCCAGCCGACTGGAACGCGCTCATCCGAGTCGCTCGCGCCGAGCGCCTGCTCGGCTCGGTCGCCGCGCTCGCCGAGGCCGCGAATGTCTGGGACGCGCTGCCCGTCGCAGCGCGCGGCGTGCTGACCGACGAACTGGCGCACGTCGCCTGGGACCAGCTGCGCGCACGCTGGGAGATTGATCGCGCACGCCATGCGCTTGCCGGCCTCGGCGCGCCGGTGCTGTTGCTGAAGGGGTCGGCCTATCTCCACGCCGGGCTGCCGCCGGCGCGCGGCCGCCGCATCGGCGACCTTGACATTCTGGTACCGCGCGCCGCGCTTGGCGACGCCGAGGCGCTGCTCAAGAAGGCCGGATGGCAGGGGGTCAAGGACGACCCCTATGACGACCGCTACTATCGCGAATGGATGCACGAGATCCCGCCGCTGGTGCACAAGGAGCGTGGCGGCGTCATCGACGTGCATCACACGATCCTGCCGCTGACGGCGCGGCTTCGGCCCGATGCGGCGGCGCTGATCAAATCGGCGACCGTTCTGCCCGACGGGCTGCGCGTGCTCGGACCCGCCGAGATGGTGCTGCATGCAGCGGCGCACCTCGCCTACGATGGCGAGTTCGATGGCGGCGCGCGCAATCTGTGGGATATCGTGCAGCTCATCGAGCATTTCGCCGACGATGATTTCTGGCGTTCGATTGAATCGGCGGCGCACCGGCACCAGCTGACCGGCCCGCTCGCGCGGTCGCTCCGCCTCGCTCGCGAACTCTATGGTTTGGATAGCCACGCTAGCCTGCGCGGCCGCGCCGACCTTGTCGACTGGCTGGCGCTGAGGAAGATCCGCAGCCGCGATGCCTTTGGCATCGAGCAAGCGCGTGGCAGCGGCAGGCTGCTTTACATGCGCGGTCACTGGCTGCGGATGCCGCCCTTCATGCTTGCGCGCCACCTCGTCCGAAAATGGTGGGTGCGACGCAGCAAAGCGCATCCGTAAGCTCGTCGAAATGTGCGATCACCGCGTCGGCGCCAAGCTCTGCGGCAGGCGTCTCGCTATAGCCGAAGCCGGTGATGACGACGGGTATGCCGGCGGCGCGGGCCGCCGCCACATCGACATCCGAATCGCCGACGAACGCCGCCCTGGGCAACTCGCCGCCAGCGCGCGCGACGGCCTCGCTCACATGCAGCGGATCGGGCTTCCTGACCACAAGCGTGTCACCGCCGACGACCGCCGCGAAGCGGTCCTGCCAGCCGAGCGCGTCGAGAAGGAGCCGCGTCAGCCGTTCCGGCTTGTTGGTGCAGAGCACAAGCCGGTGTGCCGACAGCGCGTCGAGAGCGGCCTCCACCCCATCCCAGACACGCGTGCCGACGCAGATATTCTCGGCATAATGGGCAAGGAAGATGGGCAAGCCTTCATCGACCATCACCGGTTCAACACCACCGGTCAGCTGAAGCCCGCGCTCGATCGTGCGCCGGCCACCGCGACCGACGAACGAGCGCACGGCAGCAACGTCGAGATCCTGCCGGCCGACGTGCG
>CAYVVV010000147.1:0-6575 GCA_964455325.1 uncultured Sphingosinicella sp.
CGCCGGCGCCGATGATCAGCAGGTCGAAGTGGCCATGATTCACGGGGCGCTTACGTAACGACCCGGGGCACGCTAGGAAAGCACCGATGAAACATATTCTGGCTATCGATGAAGGCACCACGTCGACGCGTGCCGTTGCATTCAGCCCTGACGGGCGCATCGCCGCGGCCGCAGGCGATGAGATCACACAGCGGTTTCCGCAGGCGGGCTGGGTCGAGCACGACGCCGGCGAGATCTGGGCGAAGACGCTCGCCGCCGCCAATGCCGCCGCCGCGCAGGTCGGCTTCGACTCGATTGCCGCGATCGGTATCACCAACCAGCGCGAGACGGTGGTATTCTGGGACCGCACCACGGGTGAGCCGCTGGCGCCGGCGATCGTCTGGCAGGACCGGCGGACGGCGGACCTGTGCGCGCAGCTGAAAGCCAGGAACCTCGAGCCTGACGTGCAGGCGCGTACCGGACTGCTGCTCGACCCTTATTTTTCGGGCAGCAAGATCGCCTGGGCGCTCGACAATTGGCCTGCCGTACGCGCAGCGGCCAACGATGGCTCGCTGGCAATCGGCACGATCGAATCGTACCTGCTGTTCCGGCTGACCGAGGGGCGCGTCCACGCGACCGACGCGACGAATGCCGCGCGCACGTTGCTGATGGACCTCGACCGCTGCACATGGGACGACCGGCTGCTCGACCTGTTCGGCGTGCCGCGTGCGGCGCTGCCCGAGATTGTCGATTGCGCTGGCGTGCTTGGCGTGACGCGACTGGTCGGCGGGCGCGAGATTGTGATCACCGGGTGCGCTGGCGACCAGCAGGCGGCGGCGATCGGGCAGGGTTGCCTGGTGCCTGGCGCGGTGAAATCGACCTATGGCACGGGCGCCTTCCTCATCGCGCACGCCGGCGCGCAGCCTCTGGTATCGACCAACCGCTTGCTGTCGACGGTCGCATGGCGCCTCGCCGGCACGCCGGCATACGCGCTCGAAGGCAGTATCTTTGTCGCCGGCAGCGCCGTGCAGTGGCTGCGCGACCAGTTGCAGCTGATCAGCAGCGCCGCGGAGACAGAGGCGCTGGCGAGTTCGGTGCCCGACAGCGGCGGTGTCAGTTTTGTGCCCGCCTTTGCCGGGCTTGGCGCGCCCTGGTGGCAACCGGACGCACGCGGACTCGTCACCGGTATCAGCGGCGGCACATCCCGCGCGCACATCGTCCGCGCCTGTCTTGAATCGATGGCACTGCAGACCGCCGACCTGTTCGATGCGATGCGCCGCGACGGGGTGGCGCCGGCATTGTTGCGTGTCGACGGCGGCATGGTCCGCAACAACTGGCTGTGCCAGGATCTCGCCGACATGCTCGATGTTGCTGTCGAGCGGCCCGAGGTCATCGAAACGACCGCGCTGGGTGCGGCAATGCTGGCGGCGGTCGGCGCCGGCATCCATGCCGATCTTGGCGATGCCCAGCACATGTGGCGCGGCGAACGTCGCTTCACGCCGTCGATCAGTGCCGATCGCCGCGCCGCCCGGCGCGCGGCGTGGGCACGCGCCGTCGAGCAGGTGATGGCAGGAATCGCACAGTGAGCCAGGCTCTGGGCATCATCCTGTCGTTCGCCGTCATCGCCGCCTTCATCATTGGCGGCGCCGGCGTCTATGTTCTGCTGAAGCGTCCCGGCGAACGGCATCGCGGTTTGCTGATGGTCGGCGTTGCGCTGGTAACGCTCGTCAACGTCTGGCTGCTGGCGGCGCCGGCACCCTGATACTTTTGCCGCACTTGCCGCTCCGTTCGGCTCGGTTAAGCTACCCGAAAATGTGACTTGGGGAGATCACATGCGCATCCTGGGCATTCTGGGGGCGGCGACGCTGTTGGCGGCGGCGGCGTGCAGTCAGGGCGAAACCGCAAAGGGCGTCGATGATGCGCGATTACTCGCCGCGGCGAGCGAGCCGGGCAACTGGCTGACGCACGGCGGCACTTACGAGGAGCAACGCTACAGCCAGCTCGACACGATCAACGACGGCAATGTCGGCGGGCTTGGCCTTGCCTGGCACCACGAGTTCGACACCAACCGCGGGCAGGAGGCGACGCCGATCGTTGCCGATGGCGTGCTCTATACGACGAGCGCATGGTCGAAGGTGTTCGCCTTCGACGCCGCGACGGGCAGGCTGTTGTGGAGTCATGACCCCAAGGTGCCCGGCGAGACCGGCTTCAAGGCATGCTGCGACGTCGTCAACCGCGGCGTGGCGCTCTGGGGCGGCAAGGTCTTTTCGGCCACGCTCGACGGCCGGCTGATCGCGCTCGATGCGAAAACGGGCAAGCTCGTCTGGAGCACCGTCACGGTCGACCAGTCGAAGCCCTACACCATTACCGGTGCGCCGCGCGTTGTGAAGGGCAGGGTGCTGATCGGTAACGGCGGCGCCGAATATGGCGTGCGCGGCTATGTGTCGGCCTATGATGCCGCCACCGGCAAGCTCGCCTGGCGCTTCTACACCGTGCCGCCCGGCCCCGGCGCACCCGCCGACGGTGCCGCTTCGGACGACGTCATCGAGCAGATGCGCGCGACCTGGTCCGGCGACTGGAGCCGCTTCGGCGGTGGCGGCACCGTGTGGGATGCGATCGTTTACGACAAGGATTTCGACCAGATACTGATCGGCGTCGGCAACGGCTCACCCTGGAACCACAAGGTCCGCTCGCAGGGCAGGGGTGACAATCTGTTCGTGTCGTCGGTGGTGGCGCTCGACGCAGACAGCGGCCGCTACAAGTGGCACTATCAGGGAACGCCGGGCGAAACATGGGACTTCACGCAGACGCAGCCGATCATCCTTGCCGATCTCGTTATCGACCGAAAGCCACGGAAGGTGATGTTGCAGGCGCCTAAGAACGGCTTCTTTTACGTCATCGACCGGTCCAACGGCAAGTTGATCTCGGCGAAGGGGTTCGTGCCGCAGACGTGGACGACCGGCATCGACATGACGACGGGACGGCCGGTCGAGGCCAGCAATGCGCGCTTCGACAAGGGGCCGTTCGTCGCCATGCCGTCGGCGCTCGGCGCGCACAACTGGCACCCGATGGCGTTCAGCCCGAAGACTGGCCTTGTCTATCTGCCGGCGCAGGAGGTGCCCTTCGCCTATACCGACGACACGGCGTTCACCGCGCGTCCGGGCGGCTGGAACGTCGCGATCGACTTCCTCGCCAATGCCGTTCCCGACGACAGGACGCAGTTCAAGGCGCTGCGCGCGCTGCTCAAGGGCCAGCTGATCGCCTGGGATCCCGTGCGGCAGCGCGAGGTCTGGCGCGTCCAGTACGACGGGCCGTGGAACGGGGGTGTGCTGGCGACGGCGGGCAATCTGGTGTTCCAGGGCAACGCCAAGGGCGAGTTCGCCGCGTTCGCGGCGGATACAGGCAAGAAGCTCTGGAGTTTCGACGCCGGTACCGGTGTCATTGCGGGGCCGGTCAGCTATGCCGTCGACGGCGAGCAGTATGTCGCGGTGATGGCGGGCTATGGCGGTGCCTATCCGCTGTCGTCGTCGTTCGTGGACAATCCGAGGCCGATGCCGAACGGACGGCTGCTGGTATTCAAGCTTGGCGGCAAGGCGCCCTATGCGGTCGACCGGATCGAATACGGCCCCGCGGTGGTGCCCGACGAACAATGGGCCGCAGCGGATGTGCGGCGCGGCGAGACGCTCTACGAGTCGACATGCGCCGTCTGTCACGGCCCGGCGGCAATCTCGTCGGGCGTGCTGCCCGATCTTCGGCGGTCGGGCTATCTGGCGGACAAGGAGGGCTGGAAGGCGGTCGTCCACGACGGCGCGCTCAAAGACCGCGGCATGATCGGGTTCGCCCGCTGGATGAGCGTTGCCGATGCCGAGACGATCCGCGCCTATGTCGCCGGCAAGGCGGAACGTCTTGCCGCGGAGGGCGGCGAATAGTCTTTTCGCCTGCCGCGCTTTCACGCTGGGCTGACGCTGATGCACTAACATGACTGGCTTCTCGTGGAGGAGGCAGCCATGCCGGAAACAGGTGTCAAGATTGCCATGGTGCTGTCGGGGGGCGGGTCAAAGGGCGCGTTCCAGGTCGGCGTGCTTGATGAACTGGTGACGCGACGCGGGCTTCGTGTCGATCTCTATGCCGGCATTTCAACCGGCGCGATCCAGGCGCTCGGCGCCGCGCAGAACCAGATCCCGAGACTGCGCGCGGTGTGGGAAGCGATCACCGGCAACGGTGACATTTACAAGAAGCGCTTCCTCGGCCTTGTCGGCGCCGTCATCAGCGGTGCCGATTCGCAGTACAACGCCGGTCCGATCCGCAAGAAGATCCGCGATTTCTTCGACTTTTCGGCGCTCGCCGCGTCGGGCAAGCGCCTGTATGTCGGCGCTGTCAGCCTGCGTTCGGGCGAGCTTGTGTTTCGCAGCGAAACCGACCGCTTCGTCGGCGAATGGGTGATCGCATCGTCAGCGGTGCCCGGCACCTACGAGCCGCTGAAGACCGCCGACGGCGACAAATGGGTCGATGGCGGCGTCCGCGACATCACGCCGCTCAGCGTCGTCATGCGCGCCAAGCCAAAGGCGATCATCGTCGTGCTTGCCTCGCCGCGCAACGACACGGCGGGACGCAGTTCGGACAGTTACGGCAACGTCGTCGACATCGCCATTCGCGCCGCCGGCATCCTTGCCAACGAGGTATTCCGCAACGACATCGAAAATGCCGATCTTATCAACGGCATCCTTGCCGCACGCGACGCGCAGCGCCAGCGTCTCAACGCAAGCGACCTGTCGCAGGCGGATCGCGACGCGATCCTGAAGCCGTTGACCGACATCGTCGCGCGTTACCAGCTGGTACCGATCCTGGTGATCGAGCCCGATACCGCCTTCGACCTGCCGAAGTCGACCGAGTTCGATCCCGCGCATCTTCGCCTCACGATCGCGCACGGCGAAGCAGTGGCGGCCCGGCGCTGGCCGGATATCGAGGCGTTCATCAAAGCGCTATAGGCGCGCCAGCATCGCGTGCAACGGCCGTGGATCGTGGTCCCCGTGCCCTGCCGCACGGCGCGGATCAATGGCTGCGCGTCAGCTCGCGCATCGCCCGGTCGAGTCCGTCGAGCGTCAGCGGGAACATGCGGCCTTCCATCAGCGTGCGCATCATCTGGATCGACTGGCCGAACTGCCAGTTCTTCTCGGGAATCGGGTTCAGCCAGACGGCGCTGTGATAGATGTCGGTCATGCGGCGTAACCAGACCTCGCCCGCCTCCTCGTTCCAGTGCTCGACCGATCCGCCTGCGTAGTTGATCTCATAGGGGCTCATCGAGGCGTCGCCGACGAAGATCAGCTTATAGTCATGCGGAAACTTGTGCAGGATGTCCAAGGTCGGCGTCCGCTCCGACCATCGGCGCCGGTTGTCCTTCCACACCGCCTCGTAGACACAGTTGTGGAAATAGAAGAATTCCAGGTGCTTGAACTCGCTGCGCGCGGCGGAAAACAGCTCCTCGCAGAGCTTGATGTGCGGGTCCATCGAGCCGCCGACGTCGAGGAACAGCAGCACCTTCACCGCATTGTGCCGTTCTGGCCGCATGACGATATCGAGATAGGCCTTGTGCGCCGTACCCTTGATCGTCGCGTCAAGGTCAAGCTCGTCGGCGGCGCCGGTGCGGGCGAAGCGGCGCAGGCGCCGCAGCGCCACCTTGATGTTGCGCGTGCCAAGCTCGACCTCGCTGTCGAGGTTCCTGAACTCGCGCCTGTCCCAGACCTTGATCGCCTTGCCGTGGCGGCCTTCCTTCTGGCCGATGCGCACGCCTTCCGGGTTATAGCCATAGGCGCCGAACGGCGACTTGCCGGCGGTGCCGATCCACTTGTTGCCGCCCTCGTGGCGTTCCTTCTGCTCCTCGAGCCGCTTCTTCAGCGTCTCCATGATCTCTTCCCACGAGCCGAGCTTCTCGATCGCGGCCATTTCCTCCTCGGAAAGGTAGAGTTCAGCGAGCTTCCTTAGCCACTCCTCCGGAATTTCTGCGGTTTCGGCGGCGAAGCTCGTTTCAAGCCCCTTGAAGACCTTGCCGAACACCTGGTCGAAGCGGTCGAGCAGCGCCTCGTCCTTCACATAGGCCGCGCGGGCAAGGTAATAGAACTGCTCGACCTTGCGGTCGATGACGCCGGCCTGCATCGCCTCCAGCACGATGAGATGCTCCTTGAGGCTGGCGGGGATCTTTGCGGCACGCAGTTCGTCGAGAAAGTTGAGGAACATCGGGCGACCCTGTCACTTGCGCCACCTTGCGGCGCGGAGCGGCGTCCCGGCATCAGGACAACGACGGGAGTTATTGTGATCACGCTCGACTTCTCCGGCAAGACGGTCCTTGTGATAGGCGGATCGAGCGGCATTGGCCTCGCCGCCGCGCGCATGCTTGCGAAGGCAGGCGCGCGCGTTGTCGCCACCGGCACGCGCAGCAGCGCCGCCGACTATGCCGACGACCTGTCCGGCCTCGATTTCCGCCGGCTCGACACCGGCGTGTATATCAACAATGTGTGGTATCTGAATTATTCAGACCGGACTGCGTGTCGCATAACAGGCATGACGCGCTTTGCCACGTTCTGGGTTGAGCGTGGCGT
>CAYVVV010000148.1:0-6543 GCA_964455325.1 uncultured Sphingosinicella sp.
CTGATGATCCTCGGCCGCGGGCTCGTCGTCACCGGCGCACTCGACCCGGCGGCGCGTTCGCTTGCCAAGGTCTGGCGGTTCAACCGCTGGATCGGGCTGTTGCTGACGCTGTTGCTGGCGATGGCGCTCAGCATGGTGGTCAACGACACGCCAGTGCTCGTCCTGCTGCTGCCGATCCTCGTGCAGCTTGCCGGGCAGGGCGGCATGGCGGTGTCGAAGACGCTGATTCCGGTCAATGCCGCGATCCTCATCGGCGGCATGGCGACGACGATCGGGACGTCGACCAACATCCTTGTCGTGTCGATCGCGACCGATCTCGGCATGGCGCCGATCCCGGTGTTTCACTTCACGCCGATCGTCATGGCCGCGGCGCTTGTCGTGCTTCCCTATCTGTGGCTGATCATGCCACGGCTGCTGCCCGACAACTCGCCAGAAGCCGGTCAGCCGCCGCGCGAATTTGTCGCGACGCTGCGCATCGGTGGCAGTTCGCCGCTGCTTGGCAAGCCGATGGCCGAGGTGCTGAAGCGGTTGCCGCCAGCGGCGGTGTTCCGCTTTTCGCCCGAACGGACAGAACCGCTCGAGGCGGGCATGCGGATTGGCGTCGAGGGAACGCCCGAGGCGACCGACGAGGCGATGCGGCTGCTTGACGCGACGGCAGCGCCGGCGTGGCTGGTAAGGCAGCTGATGGCCGAATCAGCAGCAAGCGGCGAAGACCTGCTCGTCGCCGAAATGGCGGTGGCGACGGACTCGCGGCTGATTGGGCTGACGCTGCAAACCGCCGGCCTGAAGGATCTCGCCGTGCTCGGGCTGCACCGCGCGCACCGCTTCTGGCGCGCAACACGGCTGCTCAACGCCGAATCGGCCATTGCCGAGGGCGATGTCCTGCGCGTCATGGGGACGGCACGCAGGCTTCAGGACTTTGCCCACGCCGACGGGCTGCTGCTGCTCGAAGGCGGGCAGGAGCTGCCGCGGTCGAGCAAGGCACTGCTCGCGCTAGCCATCGTCGCCGGTTCGATCGCGCCAGCCAGCTTCGGGCTGGTACCGATCGCCATCTCGGCGCTTGGCGGCGCGGTGCTTATGTTCGTCACCGGCTGCGTCAAGTTCGAGCGCGTCGGACGCGCGCTGTCGGCACAGGTCATCGTCCTCGTCGCCGCCAGCATCGCGGTCGGACGCGTCGTGCTCGATAGCGGCGCTGCCGAATTTATCGGCCAGCTGCTTGCCGTCGGGTTGCAATACCTGCCGCCGGCAGGCGTGCTTGCAGCAATCATGAGCTTCGTGACGCTACTGACGAACTTTGCCTCGAACGCCACCGCGGCCGCGGTCGGCACGCCGATCGCCTACAGCCTTGCGCAGCAGCTCGGCATGCCGGTCGAACCGATGGTGCTTGCTGTGCTGTTCGGCTGCAATCTCTGCTACGCGACGCCGGTCGCCTATCAGACCAACATGCTGATCATGGCCGAGGGCAACTACCGGTTTGCCGACTATATCCGAACCGGCATTCCGCTTGTGGCGCTGATGGTGGTGACGCTGTCGGTGCTGCTGGTCATGCGCTACGGCCTGTGAGGGCTTGCGTGATACGCCAGTATTGTCGTACGGACGTACAACAAGAAAAGGTCGCCGATGGCCAGCCACGCCCGATCCGTCGATGTTGCCGACCCCGAGGAGGGGTGGAGCCTGCCGGCATGGATTTACAACGACCCGGAGTTCTTCGCGGTCGAGATGGAGCGTGTCATCCGGCCGTCGTGGCAGATCGTCTGCCACGTCAGCGAGGTTGCAGGTGCCGGCGACTGGTATGCGCTCAGCCTGCTTGGCGAGAGCATCATCGTCGAGCGCGGCGACGACCGGCGGCTGCGCGCCTTCACCAACGTCTGCAGGCATCGCGGATCGCGTCTTGTCGACGGGCAGCGCGGATGTGCCAGGAAGCTGGTCTGCCCGTATCACGCCTGGGTCTATGAGCTCGACGGACGGCTGTCGGGCGTGCCCATGCGGAGCAGTTATCCGACGCTTGATCCAACGGCATCGGGCCTTGTCGCGGTCGATCTCGAAGTCTGGGAAGGCTTTGTCTTCATCCGTCTGAAGGGCGGCGGACCGTCCGTTGCCGAGATGATGTCGCCATACGCAGCGGACGTGGCGCCGTACCGCTTCGGCGATATGCAGCCGATCGGCGAGCCGTGGGACCGGCCGCGCGCGATGAACTGGAAGAACCTCTGCGACAATTATTCCGACAACCTGCACATCCCGGTCGCGCATCCGGGCCTGAGGCGCCTGTTCGGCGACAATTACCGGACGCTTGCCAGCGACTGGGTCGACTGGCTCGGCGGACCATTGCTCGACGGCGGCGGCGCCGGAAGCTGGTCGGAGCGTATGTACCGCCGGTTGCTGCCCGACACACCGCATCTGCCGCCCGATCTGCGCCGGCAGTGGTGGTATCAGCAGCTTTGGCCGAACATCGCCTTCGACATCTACCCCGACCAGATCGATTTCATGCATTTCGTCCCCGTGTCGGCGACCGAAACGCGGCTGCGTGTCAACAGCTACGCGCTTGCCGATGACCGGCGCGCGATGCGTGCCGCGCGCTATCTCAACATCCGTATCAATCGGCTGGTGAATGCCGAGGACACCGAGCTCGTCGCGCGGGTCCAGGACGGCATGGCGTCCGCCAGCTTCAGCGTCGGCCCGCTTTCGGAAACCGAGGTTTGCCTGAGGAGCTTTGCACGCAAGCTGCGTGCGTTGATACCCGAAGCGCGCCTCCGCCAACGCCCGGCGAGGGGATGGAGCGAACGATGATCCTGTTACGTGCTGCTGCGGCGCTGGCTGTGGCGTCTGTTCCTGCGGCCGCGGCAACGCCGGGCGAGATCGACGCCGCACGAACGATGCTTGGCCGTTCGGTCGCGTTTGCCACGGTCGAGGGCCGGGGGCACGTGCCGGCATATGCGGCATATCTGAAAGCAGAGCTGGTTGCCGCGGGTTATGCGCCGGACGACGTCGTCATCGAGCCGTTCGGCGAGACAGCGGCGCTGGTCGCGACCTGGAAGGGACGCGGCAAGGCTGGGCCGATCGTGCTCAGCGGGCACATGGACGTCGTCGAGGCGAGGCGCGAGGACTGGGACCGCGATCCGTTCACCATGACCGAGGCCGACGGCTATCTGTTCGGTCGCGGCATCGAGGACAACAAGTTCGACATCGTCATGATGGTGCGGACGCTGATCGGCCTCAGGCAATCGGGTTTCCGGCCGGCGCGCGACATCGTGCTGGTGCTGACCGGCGACGAGGAGACGCAGCAGAAGACGACCGCGGCGCTGGCACCGCGCTTCAGGAATGCCGACATCGTCCTCAACGGCGACGGCGGTGGCGGCACGCTCGGTGCCGACGGCACGCCGCTCTATTACAGCCTGCAGACGAGCGAGAAGACCTACGCCGACTACACGCTCGAAGTCACCAACCCCGGCGGACACTCGAGCGCGCCGCGCGCCGACAACGCCATCGCCGATCTCGCCCAGGCGATCGCGCGCATCGCCGCCTTTCGCTTTCCGGTGATGGCTAACGAAACGACGCGCGCGTTCTTCGCGGCATCGGCGAAGCGTGTTCCGGGCGCGCTCGGCAAGGCGATGGCAGCATTCGCGGCGAACCCCGTCGATGGACCCGCCGCCGATGCGCTCAGCGCCGACCCCGAGCACGTCGGCCGGGTGCGCACGACGTGCGTGCCGACCATGCTGTCGGGCGGGCACGCGCCGAATGCGTTGCCGCAGCGCGCGACCGCCAACGTCAACTGCCGCATCTTCCCCGGCACCAGCCTCGCCGAGGTGGAAGCACGGCTGCAGGCACTGGCCGGCGACAGGGTCAAGGTATCATTGCCCGTGCAGTACCCCGAAAGTGCGGTGTCGCCGCTGCGCAAGGACGTGCTCGCGGCGCTCGCCAGGGCCAATGCGGCGGCCGGCCGCCGCGGCGTCGAGGTCATTCCGAGCATGTCGGCGGGCACCACCGACAGTGTATTCTTCCGCCGCGAGGGGATCGCGAGCTACGGCGTGTCGGGCCTCTACATGAAGCCCGGGGACGGCTACGCGCACGGCCTCAACGAGCGCGTACCCGCCTACGCGATTGGTCCCGCGCTCGATCACTATCGGGTGCTGATCACGGAGCTTGCGCGGTGACACGACGGACCGACGCGATCATTATCGGCGGTGGCCACAACGGCCTTGTCTGTGCCTTCTACCTGGCACGTGCCGGCCTTCGTGTGCGCGTGCTCGAGCGTCGGCACATCGTCGGCGGCGCCGCCGTCACCGAGGAGTTCCACCCCGGATTCCGCAACTCGACGGCAAGCTACACGGTCAGTCTGCTGCGGCCGAAGGTGATCGCCGACATGCGGCTGGCCGATCACGGCTACCGTGTCGTCGAGCGGACCATTTCGAACTTCTTCCCGCTCGACAACGACTATCTGAAGCTCGGCGGCGGAAGCGCGCGGACGCAGGCCGAATTCGCGCGCTTTTCAAGCAAGGACGCCGCGACGTTCCCGGCCTATGAGGCGGCGCTCGAACGGGTCGCCGAGGTGCTGCGCGACATGGCGCTGCGCACGCCGCCCAACGCCGGCGGCGGCATCCGCGCGCTGCTCGCCGCTGCGGCGCAGGGGCGGCGCCTCGCGGCGATGCCGATCGAGGCGCAGCGCGACGTCATGGACCTGTTCGTCAAGTCGGCGCGCGATTTCCTGGAGATCTGGTACGAATCCGAACCAGTCAAGGCCGCGTTCGGCTTTGACGCCGTCGTCGGCAACTACGCCTCGCCCGACGCGCCGGGCAGCGCCTATGTCCTGCTCCACCACGTCTTCGGCGAGGTGAACGGCAAGAAGGGCATGTGGGGGCACTGCATCGGCGGCATGGGTGCGATCACGCAGGCGATGGCGGCCGCCTGCCGCAAGCTCGGCGTCGACATCACGACCGAGGCGCCGGTTGCCCGGCTGCTGGTCGACGGCGGCCGGGCGGTCGGCGTCCGCCTCGACAGCGGCGAGGAGGTGATGGCGCCGATCATCGCTGCGAACGTGGGGCCGGCGCTGCTGTTCCGCCGACTGGTCGATGCCGCCGACCTTCCCGCCGATTTCAGGCGCCGCATCGACCATTTCAAGACCGGGTCGGGCACCTTCCGCATGAACGTGGCGCTGTCGGAGCTGCCGAGCTTCAGCGTGCTGCCCGGCAAGGACAAGGCCGAGCATCACACCGCCGGTGTCATCATCGCCCCCAGCCTCGACTACATGGACCGCGCCTATGCCGACGCAAAGGCGTTCGGCTGGTCGCGCCAGCCGATTGTCGAGATGAAGATTCCGTCGACCGTCGACGACAGCCTCGCGCCGCCGGGGCAGCATGTCGCCAGCCTGTTCTGCCAGCAGTTCGCGCCGCACCTGCCCGACGGCCGGTCATGGGACGACGTGCGCGACGAGGTCGCCGACCTCATCATCGATACGGTTGATGCGCACGCGCCCAATTTCAAGGCCTCGGTCATCGCCCGCCAGATCCATTCACCGCTTGATCTGGAGCGCAAGTTCGGACTCGTCGACGGCGACATCTTCCACGGGCACATGTCGCTCGACCAGCTTTGGGCGGCGCGGCCGATGCTCGGCCACGGCGACTACCGGACGCCGATCCGCGGCCTTTATATGTGCGGGTCGGGCACGCACCCCGGCGGCGGCGTCACCGGCGCGCCCGGGCACAATGCCGCGCACGAGATTCTCCGTGACTGCTCGCTGGTTGCGCGGCTGCTCGGCTGACAGGCCGACAGCGACCGCCATCAGCCCTGCTGGTTCAGCGCCGCAAACCGTGGATCGGCGGCGTGTCCCAGCTGCATCGCCTGCGTGAACTCGATGCCCGCGCGCGCACCCTGCACCCAGCGTACCACGGCTTCGCGCTTGCCGTGGCCGGCGATGTCGATGCTGATCGTATCGCCGACCGCAACATACAGGTCGGTCTCGATCATCGCGCCGGTGTCGGAAATGTTGCGGACGATCGCCCGGCGCTCGATGCCGTTGAAAAACAGCGTTACTGCGCGCAGGATGCTCTTGCGTGGCGCGCGTTCCTGGATGTCCTTGCTGGACACAAGGGAAAGACTGCTCATCCGCGACTCCCGCCGGACCTGCGCTTTCCCCCGGCTGAAAATCCTGCGCCGAATAAGTGATCAAGTGGTTAACGCTGGGCCGTCGCGTCGCTGCGGCGCGCGAGCAGCAGGTACATGACCGGCGTCACGATGCGGCTGAGCAGCGTCGATGACACGAGACCGCCGATGATGACTGAGGCGAGCGGCGAATAGAGTGCCGAACCGCCGAGCGCCAGCGGCAGCAGGCCTCCGATCGCGGTCACCGAGGTAAGCAGCACCGGCAGGAAGCGGATCTCGCCTGCCTTTTCGATCGCTTCGCGCAGCGGCACGCCGCGCGCGCGCAACTGGCTGGTGAAATCGACGAGAAGGATCGAGTTCTTGATCTCGATGCCGATCAGCGCGACGAAGCCGATGATCGCCATGTAGCTCATCGGATAGCCGGTGAGCAGCAGCGCGATGACGCCG
>CAYVVV010000149.1:0-6441 GCA_964455325.1 uncultured Sphingosinicella sp.
ACGTCCGCGCCGCGCTCGATGGCAATGGCAGTTTCGCCTGCCCACCACCGCTCGCCATCGCCCATACGCTGCTGCGGACCTGGGTCGATGCCGGTTAGGCGGCGCGCGCTTCGGCAAGCGCCGCCTTCAAGCGGTCGCTGATTGCTTTGAGCGAAGCGGTGAACGCCGCGTCACCAGCCAACTGCGCCGGTTCTGCTAAAGGCGCCGGTTTGCGCGTGGCCGATTGCAGCTCACTGCCAGCATCCGGCGCGGCCAGCCCCGACCCGGCAAGGCGGCTGGCCCCTTTTTCCTTGAGCAGCTTCTGGACACCCTTGATCGTATAACCGTCGGTATAGAGCAGCCGGTTGATCGTCCGCAGCAGCTCGACGTCCTCGGGGCGGTAGTAGCGCCGGTTGCCGCCCCGCTTGAGCGGCTTGATGGCAGCGAATCGCGTCTCCCAGAAGCGCAAAACATGCTGCGGAACGCCAATGTCTTCGGCAACCTCGCTGATCGTGCGAAACGCCTCGGCGCTCTTGTCAGTCATCACGCCCCCGCGTTGATACGTTCACGTAAAATCTGGCTTGGACGGAAGGTCAGCACGCGTCGCGGCTCGATCGGAACTTCCTGGCCGGTCTTTGGATTGCGGCCTATGCGCCGGCTCTTGTCGCGCAGTATGAAACTGCCAAACGACGAAAGCTTGACGTTTTCGCCGGCAACCAGCGCGTCGGCGACCTTATCCAGAACCATTTCGACCAGCTGTGCCGATTCCGCTCGCGACAGTCCGATCGCGTTGTGCACGGCCTCACCCAGTTCGGCCCGCGTCAGTGTCGAGTTGGCATCCATAGCAACCTCCAGCAAGATGATGGACCCCTCGCTACGTCACTATAAGCCTAAACCCCCGGCAGCAACAAACATTCTACCAGCGTATCGCCATCGCACCCCACGTGAAGCCGCCGCCCATCGCTTCAAGCAGCAGCAGGTCGCCCGGCCGGATGCGCCCGTCACGAACCGCTGTGTCGAGCGCGAGTGGAACCGACGCCGCCGACGTATTGGCGTGGCGATCGACTGTAACGACGACGCGGTCCATGTCGAGCCCAAGCTTGCGCGCCGTCGCGTCGAGAATGCGCAGGTTCGCCTGGTGCGGCACGATCCAGGCGACGTCCTCGGCGCGGCAGCCGGCAGCGTCCAAGGTTTCGGCCGCCACCTCGGCGAGGTTGGCGACGGCGTGGCGGAAAACTTCGCGGCCTTTCATCCGCAGCCTGCCGACCGTTCCCGTAGTAGACGGGCCGCCATCGACGTAAAGTAGCTGATTGTGCGCCCCGTCGGCGTGGAGTCGCGCGGCCAGGATGCCGCGGTCGGTCTCGTCGCCCGCGCCTTCGGACCGTTCGAGAACGACAGCGCCGGCGCCATCGCCGAACAGGACGCACGTCGCCCGGTCCTCCCAGTCAAGGATCCTGCTGAACGTTTCCGCGCCGATCACCAGCGCATGCCGCATCGGTCCGGCACGCAGCATCGCGTCGGCGACACTCAACGCATAGAGGAAGCCGGAGCACACGGCGTGGACATCGAACGCGACGCAATCGGCAATGCCGAGCTTGTACTGCACGGTCGTAGCGGTCGCCGGAAACGTCTGGTCGGGTGTCGCGGTCGCAACGATGATCAAGTCGATTTCCGATGGTTCACGCCACGCCGCCCTGAGCGCCTCGCGCGCTGCAGCAACAGCAAGGTCCGACGTGAATTCGCCGTCCGCAGCGACATGCCGCTGGCGGATCCCCGACCTTTCGACGATCCATTCGTCGCTGGTGTCGAGCTGTCGGGAAAGCTCGTCGTTGGTAATGCGGCGTTCGGGCAGGTAGCTGCCGGTACCGGCTATGGCCGTTCGCGTCACGCTTCCGGTCATTGCGCCGCTTGCGCCGGAAGGTCGCCACGATGCGACTGGAAGTTGTCAAGGTCGTCGAGAATCCGGCGCGCGATATCATCGACGACGAGGTCGTGGGCGACACGGATTGCATTCGCGAAACCGACCACATTGGCGCCGCCGTGGCTCTTCACGACAATGCCGTTGAGGCCAAGGAAAACCGCGCCATTGTGATTGTTGGGATCAAGGTGCGACCGCAACGCCCGCAACGCACCGCGCGAGATCAGGAACCCCGCCATCGAAAAAATGCTGCTCTTGAACGCGCGTGTCAGCAACTGGACGACGAGCCGCGCCGTGCCTTCGGCCGTCTTCAGTGCGACATTGCCCGAAAAGCCGTCGCTGACGACGACGTCGACCAGTCCCTGACCGATCTTGTCGCCTTCGGTGAAGCCGGCAAACTCCATTGGCAGATCGGCGGCACGCAGCAGCGCAGCGGCATGTTTCAGCTCGTTGGTGCCCTTCAGATCCTCCTCGCCGATATTGAGCAGCGCAACCCTGGGCCGCGACAGGCCAAGTACGGTACGCGCGAATGCCGCGCCCATGACAGCAAACTGGACGAGGTTCTCGCTGTCGCATTCGGTGTTGGCGCCGAGATCGAGCATGACGACGTCGTTGTCGACGGTCGGCAGCAGCGCGGCGAGCGCCGGCCGGTCGATGCCGGGCATTGTCTTAAGGCCCAGCTTGGCGATCGCCATGAGCGCGCCGGTATTGCCTGCCGACACCGCAACGTGCGCGTCACCCGCCTTGACCGCATCGACGGCCAACCCCATCGAAGACTGACGAGCCCTGCGGAGAACCTGGCTCGGCTTGTCGGTCCCGAGGATTTCACCATCGGTGTGGACGATGACGGCATCACGCGCCACGCCCGGCGCGTTGGCGAGTTCGGCGCGAATCGCGTCCTCGCGGCCATAGAGGCGAAACATCATGTCAGGCTGCCGCGACAGCGCCAGCTCGGCAGCGGCGATGGTCACCGCCGGTCCGCCGTCACCGCCCATCACGTCGAGCGCAATGATCGGTCGTACCGTCACACCAGCGCCCCCGCCAGGTCGTTCGCCACAGCCTCAGGCGCCGGGCTCGACGACCTCTCGACCGTTATAGAAACCACAGGCGCCGCATACATTGTGCGGCAGCTTGAGTTCACCGCAGTTCGGGCACTCCTGGAACTGCGCCGCGCTGAGCGCGTGATGGCTGCGCCGCATGTTGCGCCGGGATGGTGTGGTTTTTCGTTTGGGGACTGCCATACGGCACCTGTCACTTTCGGTATCAAACGATAGATATAACCGCCGGCAGATCGATCGGCACGTCGAACGGCGCGCAGAAAGTCCCCCGGATTCGGACGAGCGCGGGACCATAGCGATTTGCCTTTGCGTTGCAAGCGCGCATTCGCCGCGCAGGACATCGGCATCAGACTCCGGATGCTACTTCTATCAGGATTGTATCAGGCGTCGGCGAGCACCGCATCGGCGACAAACGGGTTCGAGCGCCGTTCCCGTCCGAACGTCGACATCGGCCCATGCCCCGGAACAAAGGCGGTGTCGTCACCAAGCGGCCAAAGCCGCCGGGTGATCGAGTCGATCAGCGTCTGGTGATCGCCCTTTGGAAAATCGGTCCGGCCGATCGACCCCTGGAAAAGCACATCGCCGACGATGGCAAGACGGCTTTCCGGATGATGGAAAACGACATGCCCCGGCGTATGACCGGGACAATGGTAGACATCGAGCACCAGCTCGCCCACCGTCACCCGGTCGCCATCATGAAGCCAACGATCAGGAGTGAATGGCGTGGCACCAACGATACCGTATTGCGCGCCAACCGTAGCGGCCATGTCGATCCAGAAACGGTCGTCGGGGTGCGGACCTTCGATCGGAACACCAAGTTCGGCTGCCAGGACACCGGCAAGCCCGCAGTGATCGATATGGCCGTGTGTCACCAGCAGCTTCTCGATGGTAACGCCATACTGCAGCGCCGCCGCTTTCAGACGATCAAGGTCGCCGCCCGCATCGACGAAGGCGCCGCGCATCGTTTTCGTGCACCACAACAGCGTGCAGTTCTGCTGCAGCGGCGTCACCGGTATGATTGCGGCCGCCAGTGGTCGCGGATTCGGGCTCATCACCTTGCCATGAAGTACGATTCACTTGATGTCAACGACTTGCGATATGCACCGGTTCGATCAGTCCAAGTAAATGTTGCCGCAGGAAAAGTACCGTTGCCATGAACTGGTAGTCAGCATTCGACTTCTTTGCAAACCCGTGGCCCTCATCGTCGGCGACGATGTGCCACGCTTCGCCGCCGGCAGCGCGAACCGCCGCGACAATGGCATCGGCCTCGCCGCGCGGAACACGGGGGTCGTTCGCCCCGGTGACGACGAGCAGCGGCGCCCGGATCCGCGAGGCGCGGGTCAGTGGCGAAATGGCCTCGAGCTTGCGGCGCTGCCGTGGCACCCGCTCGTCGCCATATTCGATCCGACGCAGGTCGCGTCGATACCCCCGCGTGCCCTCAAGAAAGGTCACGAAGTTCGATATGCCGACGACGCTGATGCCGGCGCGAAATCGTCTGGGGTAGCGCGCCAGCGAGGCAAGCGTCATGTAGCCGCCGTACGAACTGCCGGTCACCGCCATCCGCGCGCTGTCGATGCCGGGATCACGCTCCAGCACCCTGAGAAAGGCGGAAACGTCGCGGACGCTGTCCTCGCGCCGCTCGGGCCCGTTGTCGAGCGCGACGAAGCGTTTGCCATAGCCCGTCGACCCCCTGACGTTGGGCAGGAACAGTGCCACACCGAGTTCGTTGACGAGGTAGTTGTTGCGGCCGAGATAGGCGGGGCGCGATTGCCCCTCCGGACCGCCGTGAAAGCTGATGAGGAGCGGCCGCCTGCCAGGAAAACGGTGAGGGTCGGGGCGGTAGAGGAAACCCGAAACGGCCGTGCCATCGAAACTGCGGACGGTCAGCAATTCCGGCCGGGCGTTGGCGGCTGGATCAGCGCCTGCCTGCCGGCCATCGGTCCATCGCTTCAGGCGCAGTGTGTCGGGATCGATTGACCAGACATCGCCCGGCGAACTCGCGGTCGACATTGAAATGCCGATCTCGCCCCAGGGGGCAATTTCAAGGCCGGTGATCACACCGTCACCAACATCGATGCTGCGCGGCGTGCCGCCGTCGAGTTCGATCAGCCGCAGCCGCGAAAAGCCATGCTCGTTGACGACATAGGCGATGAACCGTCCGGCGGGGTCGATGTCGAAGTCCTCAACGCCCCACCCGACCTCCGGGTTGAGCCGCTTCGGCTGCCCCGTCGCGCGATCGATCTCCGCAAGATAGCGGTGCTCGGCGGCATGGTCGGTGATCGCAAAGATGCGTCGGTCGGGACCATAGCGCGCGGTACCGTAAGAAACCGGCGCGGTCGTCACGGCATTCAGCGATCGCAGCACGCGCCCGTCAATATCGAACTCGTATAGTCCGCTTTGCGCAACCGACAGGTAGTTGAACAGCAATGCATGCCGGCCATCGGGCGAGAAGTCCGCGAAGCTCCAGCCACCGCCACGACCAGCCATCACCATCCGATCGCTCGACGGATCGCGCGGATTCATGAGGTGGAGGTCGGTGTCAAGACCGGTTCGCCGTGTCGTCGAATAGCCGATCATGCTGCCGTCCGACGTCCAGCGCACTCCAAGATTGCGGCTCTTGCCGTCGGTAAGCAGTCTCAACCCGCCATCTTCGACACGGTAGATCTGGTACTGTTCGTCGCCGCCGGTATCCGCAATCGCCAGCGTGACATCCCCCTTCACCGGAGCGTACTCGCCGCCGATCACGGGTTCGTCGCTGAAGCTCAGTTGGCGTGGCGTTGCTCCGGGAGCGTCCACCTCGTAGAGTTGCCGGCTGTTGTCGGACCGTGTGCCGATCAATATGGCCCGACTGACCGGGTGCCAGCCAAGCAGACGCGCCGACCGATAATCGAGGTAGGGGCGGACTTGCTCGTCAAGCCAATGTGGCACCGGCGGGACACCGTCGGCGACGAGTTCGGCCGGCGGCGCGACCGTCGACGCGCGCACCATGCTCGCGTCAAGGCTTGCCGAAAGACCGGCAAGTACTGCTATGAGCAGCGTCAGCCGTGATGACGGGCACCGCATCACTCCGCATTTATGGAGCAAAATGCCGGATTCGCAAGCTGCACGACCCCGTTCCGCCGACCTTGGCAGACCGTTTGTGCTGTTCGACGATGCGAGCGGTGACGGGCGGCGACCAGCCACATTGTTCGTCGAACCAGTCGAAACCATCGTCGCAATGCAACGCCACGAGGTTGCCGGCGCGCTTGAAAGGCTAGCCGATGCCGAACGCGCGGGCATGCACGTCGCCGGTTACATCGGATATGAGGCCGGGCACGCGCTCGAAGCGCGTCTGGCGTCCATTCCGGAGCGGCCGCAGTCAATGCCGCTGCTGTGGTTCGGCCTGTTCGCGCGCGCCGACAGCGTCGACCCGATCGACCTGCTCGCGCCGGTGTCGTCGCGACCGGTCTTGGTCGGTCCGCCAAGGCCGCGGATCGATTTCGCCGA
>CAYVVV010000150.1:0-6392 GCA_964455325.1 uncultured Sphingosinicella sp.
CACCGGTTCCCTGACACGCGACGCGTCGACCCCGGCACCGACGGCGTCGATCTGCCCGGCCGCGTCCCATCCCGGAATCGTCGGAAACTCCTGCGGAAACACGCCGGCGAAGGCGCCCGACATCAGCTTCCAGTCGACCGGGTTGACGCCCGCCGCGCGGACCGCGATGCGCACCTCGCCCGGGCCGGGTTCGGGCGGCGGCAGCTCGCCGAGCGCCAGCACATCGGGATCGCCGTAGCAGGTGTAGTAGGCTGCGCGCATCGATATCCCTGGTTAACCCAAACCCGCAGCTGATATCGCGGCGCGGGGATGTCGGGAAGCCGGCAGCGGCGATGGCAAGAGGTTTATTTCGGCGACCAGCCAAGACCGTCGCCGTCCTTGCCGACGACGAACCGGCGCAACAGCCGACCCGACGGCCATTCCAGCTCGGCGACACGCGCGCTTGCGGTTTCGGCGACGTAGAGCCGTCTGCCATCCGGACGGAACAGGATCGTCACCTGGCGGCTGTCGGCGGAACCCGAAACCGGGATGGTGCGCGCCAGCGTCCTTGTCGCCACGTCATAGACGCCGAGCGCACCGTCACCGAGGTTCGACGTGACCGCATGCCTGCCGTCGGGACTGATGGCGACGCGCAGCGGGAAGTTGCCCGTGGCGATCGTCGCCAGCAGCTTGCCGTTGACGGCGTCGTAGACGTGGAGCTGGTTCGCCTCGCGGCTGGAGATCCAGACCTCACCGCCGTCGGGCGTCAGCGCGATGCCTTCGGTTCCCCGGCCGGCGGCAAGGTCGGTGAGCTTCTTGCCTTCGGCGATGTTGATGACGCTGGCGTTGCCAGCGCCGAGATTGGCGACGAAGGCGCGCGGCAGGCGCGGGTGAACGGCGACCATGTGCGAGCCGTCGTTGCCGGTCGGCACCGACATCAGCAGCCGCCCCGTCGCGGCGTCGAGGACGGTCAGCGTGTCCGCGCCTTCGGTCGTCACCACCAGCCGGCCGTCGGCGAGCCAGACGAGCCCGTGCGGCCGCGTGTTGGGATTGAGATCGTGCGTGGCGACCAGGCGTCCGCTCGCCACGTCGAAGATGTCGATCGCCGCGGCGCCGTAATGCACGACCGCCGCGCGCGCGCCGTCGGGAGACACCGCCACCTCGTGCGGGTTTTCGCCGGTCTTGACGCGCGCCCGCTCCTGCCCCGTGGCCAGGTCGATGAAACTCACCGTGTTCTCGCCCTTGTTACCGACGATGAGCGTTTCGGCCGCGGCGGGCGTGGCGATCAGCAGGGCAACTACGGACAGGACGCGCATCGGGCCGACTCCACTTCGCCTGGACCCACCCAGGAATAAGCGATCAGCCTGCGGCCTGTCATGCCCCGGGGGCGCTATTTGTCGACGCCGCCGAGCTTGCCCCAGGTCCGCGCCGCCGTGTAGCCAAGGTAGCCGGTGCCGAAGAGGACGTAGAGCGGTTCGGGGATGGCGGCGAGATAGGCGCCCATGCCCTTGCCGATCGCGTCGGCCATTGCGGGGTCGATCGCGGCGATGAGTCCCATCGGGACCGCCCACAGGATAAGCGCGTACATGACGTAGAGGAAGCTTGGCCGCGCGCGACTGGTCCACGGGTCGGTCGCGTTCGCCTCGGCGATGATCGCTGCCATGCGCGCCTCGATCAGCTTCAGCTCGTGGCTGCCTTCGAGCTGGAGCAGCTCGAGCTTGGCGCGCTCGCGCGCCTCCTTGTCGGGGATCAGCCGGTCGAGCAGCTTGGCCACCGGACCGACAATGCCTTCGATCAGCGACATGCGCGTCTCCCTAAGTTAACACCAAGTTTACGCCGGAAGCGCGCGTCAACCGAGACGGTGCGCCAGCCAGCCGTTGATGAAGCTTTCGTTCGCGGGGCGCATTTCGGCGAGTTCGATGTAGCGCGCCCCCTGCAGCGCCTCGAGCGTCTTCATGAGCACACGCTGCCCCGCCGATCCCCGCCGGGCGACGAAGGCCTTGAGCGCGGCGAGCGTCGGTTCATCGACCGCGCGCGTCGGCGCGACGTCGGGGTAGTCGCGCTCGCGGCGGTTGAGCGCGTTGAGCGCGCGTTGCAGGAAGCCAGCAGCGACCGCCACACCCATGTTGACGCCGGTATCGAACAGCTCGGCAGCGATGTCCGGCGCGATCGCGTGCACGCGGTCGAAGCCCGGTTCGAACCAGTAGCGGCGGCGGTAGATGTCGGCGGCAAGCGCGCGCGGCAGCTCGCGCATCGGGCCGTCGTAGCCGCTGGCGCGAGCGACGCGCTCGGTGATGCCGAAATTGGTGGCGCCGCCGCGGTCGTCGGGGTGATCGACATAGCCGCCTTCGCGGGCAAGCACGTCGTCAATCAGCGATTCGATCGTCTTCACAACCCATATCTTCCGCTCGTTTGCCAAAAACGAACCGTATGGGTTCCTATTTGTCAAATCCTATTGCTCTTGAGGCTCGCCGGACATGGTCGCGCCGCAAGCTGTACCGATGCTGTCGATGATGCCGATCGCGAGGACTGGTCGGAGCGACTGGATTCGAACCAGCGACCCCCACACCCCCAGTGTGATGCGCTACCAGGCTGCGCTACGCTCCGACCGTCGTGCGGCATTAGGCGGAGTGGCCGGCAAAGGCAACCCCGCCGATAGCGCGATCAGCCGCCGAGCCGCGTCAGCAGGCGCTGCGCAGCGACGCGGTTTTCGAAGCGCGCGGTCTGAAGCGCCGTCCGCAATGACTCGATCGCCTGCGCGCGCTGGCCGTTCGACGCCTGCGCTACAGCCAGATGGAAGCGGATGTCGGCATCGCGCGGCGCGCCGGCGGCGGCGCGCTGCAACAGGCCGAGCGCCTGCTTCTTGTCGGTCTTGGTGGTCAGCAGCAGCCAGCCATAGGTATCGAGCACCGCCGGCAGCGACGCGTCAAGGGCGTAGGCCTCGCGCGCCGTCGCCAGCGCGCGACTGTCGCCGACCTTCGAATAGGCCCAGGCGAGGTTGTTGAGCACCGCGACCCCGGTGCGTTCGCCGGCGATCTTGCGGATCGATTCGTAGTTGGCGATGGCGGCGCGGTACTGACGCTGGTTGAGCTGCAGTTCGGCGATCGCGGCGAGCGCTTCGAGATCGCGCGGATTGGCGCGCTGATAGCTTTGCAGCACGGCGATTCCAGCTGCTGGCTTGCCAAGCTGGACGTTCGCCTCGGCAATGCCGCGCGCCACCGCCGAGGTGAACTTGATCTTCTGCCCCGCCTCGAAAAAGCGCAGTGCCTCGGCAGGCTGGCGTTTCTGCAGCAGCACACGGCCCATCATGACATCGGCAATCGGTTCCCTGGGCTGGTGCGCACGCAGCCGGTCGGCCCACCGCCGCGCCGCCGCCAGGTCGCCCTGCCCCGCCTCGAACGAAATCAGTTCGGCATAGATCGGCGTCGGATCGACACCGGTCATGGTCAATGCCCGTTCGTACGTCGCCCGCGCCGCGGCCGGGCGCTTGTTGAGGGTCTGCGAGCGCGCCAGCAGGATCCGCGCCGCTGGGTTCGCAGGCTGTGCGGTGACGAGACGGTTGAGCGTCGATTCGACCTGCGCTCCCTGGCCCGCGGCCTCGTAGATGCGCGCGGCGCCGGTCAGCGCCAGCGGATCGTTCGGAAAGTCGCGCAGGATGCCGGCACTTTCATCGAGCGCGCGCTTGGTCTGCGACGTCGCCATATAGGCGTCGGCAAGCGCCAGACGCGGGTTGAGCAGCTTCGGATCGGCGGCGGCGGCCTGTTGCAGCCACTCGATCCGGGCGGTGATGTCGTTGTTGCGGCCGGCGATGTTGGCAAGCAGCATCAGCGCGCGGACATCACGCTTGTTGGTCTCGACGATCGTTTTCAGTTCGCGTTCGGCATCGGCAGCGCGGCCAGTCGCCAGCAGCACCTGCGACAGGTTGCGCCGCGCCTCGACATAGTCGGCCTTGCGAGCCAGCGCGGCGCGGAAGCTGGCCTCGGCCTTGCTGAGATCGCCCTTGCCGAGTTCGGCGCCGCCGCGGATGTTGTAGCCGACCGGCAGATCCGGGTACAGCTTGACGATCCGGTTCGCGGTCGCCATCGCCTTGTCGTACTCGCGATCGCGCAACTGGATCAGCGTCAGCACCATCAGCGCCTGCAGCGACTTGCCGTCGGCCTTGAGCACGTCGATGACTTCCTGCTCGGCGGCGTCGACGTTGCCCTGCAGCAGCTGCGTCATGGCAAGCTGTGTCTTCAGCCCGCCCGACGCCTCGGGCGCCTCGGCGACGGCCTTCTGCATATACTCCTGCGCCTTGACCATGTTGCCGCTGCGCGCGAAGGCGGCGCCATAGAGCGCGTAGGTGCGACCGTCAGCGGCGCCTGAATCGATGACCGGCTTCAGTGTTTCGATGGCACCGCGAACATCATCGCCGCGCAGCTGCGCGGCCGCGTAGAGCTTGCGCGCGACGACACTCTGCGGCGCCGCGCCGACCACCTTGCCGAAGAAGTTGGTGGCCTGGCCGATGTCGTTCGCCTGATAGGCGAGCATGCCCTGCAACATCAGCGCCGGCGTATAGTTGTTGAGCGTGCCCTTGGTCCGCGTCATCAGCTGACGCGCCTGCTCGTAGCGCTGACCGCGCGTTTCCAGCACCGCTTCGAGATAGAGCGCCAACGGATGGTCGGGAATGAGACCGTTGAGGCGCGCAAGATCGCGGCGCGCGTCCTTCTCGCGATTGAGATCGCCAAGCGTCGCCGCCCGTTCGAGCAGCGCCTCGATGTTGTTGGGATCGACCTCCAGCGCCCGGTTGAAATAGGGCAACGATGCCTCCAGCCCCTCGGTACGGCGCACGAGATCGCCCTTCAGCAGCAGCGCCTTGCCGTTGGTCGGTTTCGCGGCAAGGACGGTATCGACAAGCCGCATCGCCTCGGCAGGCTTGCCGTCGGTCGCCGCGAAGCGGGCGACATCGACCGTCGTGTCGGGGTCACCCGGCGCCAGCCGCAGCGCCGTCGCAAACGCCTCGCGCGCATCGGCGATCCGGTTCTGCTGGGTCAGGATACGTCCGCGCATGCGCGCCGCATAGGCTGCGAACTGCGGCGGAATCGTCCGCGCGTCGAGCAGGTCCATGGCATCGCCGAACTTCCGCTGCAGGATCAGCGCGTGCGCGCGCAGATGACGAACCTTGTCGGCGGGGATACCGGCCTGCACCGCGCGTTCGAGCTCGGTCTGCGCCTGCACGCCGCCACCGAACTCCAGCGCCACGCGCGCCTGCAGCAGCCGCGCAAGGCCATTGTTCGGGTTCGCCTTCAGCGCCTTGAGCAGCTCGATGCGGGCACCACGGTAGTCACCCGCCTGGAACAGGCTGAAGCCCTTGAGATAGGCCTCGTTCGACTCGCTG
Source organism: uncultured Sphingosinicella sp. (assembly GCA_964455325.1). Lineage (GTDB taxonomy): Bacteria > Pseudomonadota > Alphaproteobacteria > Sphingomonadales > Sphingomonadaceae > Sphingosinicella. Next base: position 5,357 of record CAYVVV010000150.1, read on the forward strand.
CGCGCGTCGGCCATTGCCGGCGCCGCCGCCATCGGCGCCGCCAGCCCGATCGCCAGGGCGGCAACCGCGTGTTTCCAGATCCGGACCTTGCTCGACATCATGCCATCCCGTCAGAATTGATGTTTGGCGCGCGCGACCTTGTATGCGCCGGTCATGTTATTTCGACTATGTCTCAATATTATACTGCTTCAGCAGATCATAGAGTGTTGGTCGGCTGATGCCGAGCAGCTTCGCGGCATTCGACACGTTCGATTCGGTGCGCGCCAATGCCATGCGGATGGCGCTGCGATCGGCGCGTTCGCGTGCCGCGCGCAGGTTGAGAAAATCGCTGTCGTCGACTTCCGCAAGGTCGAGATCGACGGCTGAGAGCCGGCTGTCGTCGGCCATGATCACGGCGCGTTTCATGCGGTTCTCCAGCTCGCGGACGTTGCCCGGCCAGCTCCACGTCTCGATCGCCGCGAGCGCATCGGCGTTGAAGCCTTTGACCGTCCGCTTCATCTCGCGCGCGTACTTGCGCAGGAAATGGTGCGCGAGCAGCACGGCGTCGCCGTGCCGTTCGGCGAGCGGCGGAATCTTGATGACGACCTCGGCGAGCCGGTACCAGAGATCGTCGCGGAAAACGCCTTCGGCGATCATACCTTCAAGATCCTGATGCGTCGCGCAGACGATACGCACGTCAACGGCGATCGGCTTGCGGCCACCGATGCGCTCGATCACGCGCTCCTGCAGGAAGCGCAGCAGCTTGACCTGCAACGGCAGCGGGATGTCGCCAACCTCGTCGAGGAACAGCGTGCCGCCCTCGGCGAGCTCGATCTTGCCTTCGGTCGTCCTGACGGCGCCAGTGAACGCACCTTTCTCGTAGCCGAAAAGCTCGGCTTCCAGAAGGTTTTCAGGGATCGCCGCACAGTTGATCGCGACGAATGGCCTGTCCTTGCGCGCCGAGCGTTCGTGCAGTCCGCGTGCCAGCAGCTCCTTGCCGGTCCCGCTGGCGCCGAGCAGCATCACCGACACGTCGGTGTTGGCGACGCGCTCGATC
>CAYVVV010000151.1:0-6369 GCA_964455325.1 uncultured Sphingosinicella sp.
GCCCTGCATCTTGAAGCCGCGGCCGTCGACGACGAGCTCGGCGCCTTCCTTCACGCCCATTTCGATATAGCTTGCGATCTTGTCGCGATGCTGGGCTGAGACGACAGGGCCGTATTGCGCGGAGGGATCGGTGGAGATCCCGACCTTCAAGGTCTCCAGCTCCGCGCTGACGCGCTCGCGCAGCGCATCGGCCGTCTTCTTTCCGACCGGCACAACCACCGGCAACGCCATGCAGCGCTCCCCGGCCGAGCCGTAGGCGGCGCCGACCAGATCCTTCACGACCTGGTCCATGTCCGCGTCCGGCAGCACGATGCCGTGGTTCTTCGCGCCGCCCATGGCTTGGACGCGTTTTCCGTTCGCGGCGCCGGTCTGATAGATGTAGTGGGCGATGTCGGAGGAGCCGACGAAGCTCACCGCCTTGATGTCGGGGTGCTGGAGGATGGCGTCGACAGCGACCTTGTCGCCGTGCACGACATTAAGGACGCCTTTCACGTCGACGCCGGCCTCCTGGCCCGCCTGCATGAACAATTCGGCCAGCCGGACGGGTACGGAGGGATCCTTCTCCGAGGGTTTCAGGACGAAAGCGTTGCCGCAGGCGATGGCGACGCCGAACATCCACATCGGGATCATCGCCGGGAAGTTGAACGGGGTGATGCCGGCGACGACGCCCAGCGGCTGCCGCATCGAATAGACATCGATGCCGGGACCGGCGCCCTGCGTATATTCGCCCTTCAGTGCGTGCGGGATGCCGCAGGCAAACTCGATCACCTCCAACCCGCGCTGAATGTCGCCTTTCGCGTCGGCGATGACCTTGCCGTGCTCCGACGACAGCAGCTCGGCGAGCCGGTCCATGTCGCGCTCGATGAGGCGCTTGAACTCGAACATCACGCGCGCGCGGCGCTGCGGATTGGTTGCAGCCCAGGCCGGCTGCGCAGCCTTGGCGATGGCGACCGCGTCCGCGACCTCGGCGTCAGTGGCGAACTGGACGCGCGCCTGCACCTCGCCGGTCGACGGGTTGAACACGTCGCCAAAGCGGCCGCTCGTCGCTTTTGCCGCCCCGCCGTTGATGAAAAGGTCAATCTCGCGCATCTGTCCGATCTCCTGTCGTTTCCGCGTCGGCCGCAGCGGCCGCATAATGGGTTTGGTCGTCGGTGCCACTGGCACTTGTCAGCGTCGGTGGCAGCGGGAAGGTGCCGTAGGCAAGGTCGAGACCGGCCCTGAGGTCGCCGGTGGCGATCTGCAATGCCAGCCGTTCGGCGTCGCGGCGGCGGTAGTCGGCCTCGATCGCGTCGATCTCCGCGGCTTCGGCACCGGCAAGGCGCAGCGCCTCGCGGCTGAGCGCGACGGCACCGTCATGCACCTCGCGCACGACGGCATCGAGGCCGGCGTCGGTCAGCGCAATGACGTGCCGGCGGTCAAAGGCGCGCGCGACGATCCTGAGGTTGGGGAAGGCGTGGCGCACCGCCTCGACATTGGTTGCCGAGAGCGAATCGCCATCGCCGCAGTAAAGCAGCAGCTGCGCCTCGGCAGCGCCGGCCATGCGCAGCACGTCGATGCGGGTGCCGTCGCCATAGTAGACCTTGCGGCCGAAGCGGCCGGTCAGCTCGATCTGCTCGGGCTTCCTGTCGATCAGCGTGACAGGAATGCCCCACGCTGCCAGCATCTGGTTCACCGTCTGGCCAAAGCGGCCGTAGCCGACGATGATCGCCGGTGCCTGGTCGGCAAATTCCGGACCTTCCAGCTCGACGACGATCTCGCGCCGCGCCGCGATCCAGTCGACGAGTGCGATCAGCAGCGGCGTTGCCGCCATCGACACGGTAACGACGGCGGAGAACAGGTCGGTTGCCGCGGGTGACAGCAACAGGCCACGTTCTGCCGCGCCGAACAACACGAAGCCGAATTCGCCGCCCTGTGCCAGCAGCAGGCCCGGCCAGAGCGCGCGCTGCCAGGCAAGGCCGCGCCAGCGCGCCAGCCCGGCAACGATGGCCACCTTGATCAGCATGACGCCGCTGACGATGAGCAGCACTTCGCCCAGCCGGTCGGCAATGACCGAAAGGTCAAGGCTCATGCCGATTGCGATGAAGAACAGGCCAAGGAACAGGCCGCGGAACGGTTCGATATCGGCCTCGACCTCGTGCCGGTAGGGCGAATCGGCGAGCATGACGCCCGCGATGAACGCGCCCAGCGCCATCGACAGGCCGAGCGAGGCCATGACGAGCGCGGCGGCGCAAACGGTGAACAGTCCGGCGACGACAAACGCCTCGCGCGCGCCGATCTGACCGATGAGACGGAACAGCGGATTGAGGAGGAAACGGCCCGTCAGCACCAGGCCGATGATGGCGGCAACACTGTAAAGCCCGAGCAGCCAGCCCGGCGGGGCAGCTTCGCCCGCAGGTACGCGCGACAGCGCCGCCACCACCGTCAGCATCGGCACGATCGACAAGTCCTGGAACAGCAGCACTGCAAAGCTGCGCGTGCCAAGCACGGTATTCATGAGGCCGCGCTCCTGCAGGATCTGCACGACGAGCGCGGTCGACGACAGCGCGAGCGGCAGGCCAACGACCAGCGCCGCCTGCCACGTCAGGCCGGTGACGGCGAGCAGGAAGGCGGTGATGGCAACGCCACTCAGCAGCACCTGCGCTGCGCCGAGTCCGAAGATGTCGAGCCGGAGATCCCAAAGCCGTTTCGGCCGCAGTTCAAGGCCGATCACGAACAGCAGCAGCACGACACCGAACTCGGCGAAGGCGAGCGCGGCATCGGGATTGTCGACAAGGCCGAACAGATGCGGGCCGATCAGCATGCCGGCGACGAGATAGCCGAGGACGGCACCCAGCTTCAGCCGGTAGAAAACCGGCACGACCGCCAGCGCTGCCGCCATGTAGACGACGGCGTCCTGCAACAGGTCGGGTGCTGGCGTTCCGGCCATGTCAGACGTCGATTGCCTGGCGGCGGACGATACTGTATCGTTTGTCTAATACGCCTGCCATGGGGGTGTCCTGATGCCGATCAGCGAAGACAGCGCACAGGTACGCTTCCCGCCGCCCTTCGTCTATGCCGGGTTTCTGCTGTTGGGACTCGCGCTCGGCCGGCTGCTCGGGCAGCCGGCGGTCGGACTCGATCCGGTTACCGGCAGCGTCACCGGCGCGCTGCTCATCCTAGTCGGCTTCGGCATCATGCTTGCCGCGATCGGGCTGTTCCGGCGGCGCGGCACCAACCTCGAACCATGGCTGCCGGCGACATCGCTGGTCGCGTCGGGCATCTACCGCTGGACGCGCAACCCGATGTATCTTGGCATGGCGCTGATCTACGCGGGGCTCGCGCTCGTCCTTGACAGCTTGTCGGCGCTGCTGCTGCTGCCGGTCGTGATCATCGCCATCCAGACACAGGTGATCCGACGCGAGGAGCGCTACCTTGAAGCGAAGTTCGGCGACGATTACCGGGCCTACCAGGCCAGGGTCAGACGCTGGCTGTGACGGTCGCGCGGCTGTCGACTGTTACGGCGCAGCCGCTTTTTCCCTCGCAAGCCGCGCTTGCAGCCGCTCGGCTGCGCGCGCCGCATAGTCCTTGCACGCGGCGGCATCCTGAAGCTGCCCGTCGCCCGCCAGCCGGTTGTAAAAGCGGCTGGCCGAAGGATGCGGTGTAATCAGCAGCGTGCATGACAATTCGCCGACGCGCGCAAAGCTCTTGCGCAGTTCGCGAACGCGTTCAGGATGATCGGCAAAACGGTAATCGTCGGCGGAAACGGCGCTCAGGCTGTCGGCAAACACGACCGATGCACAGGCATCGCCTTCACAGCTCCGCCAGGCCCAGCTGGTACCGCCGGGCGAATGGCCCGGCGTCAGATGCGCGGTCAGGCGAAGCCCACCAAGGCGAACCGTTTCGCGGTCGCGCAAAGGCTTTCCGGGCTTCAGTCGCGCCAGCGGCGCGCCGATCGAAACCTGCGGATCGCGCGGGTCGAGCCGGCCGCTTCGAAGTACTTGCGTCGATACCGGCGAAAGCCGCACGGTCGCTCCGGTCAGCCTTTGCAGTTCGGCCAGTCCGCCCGCGTGGTCGTCATGTTCGTGGCTGCCGACGATCAGCCTGACGTCGCCCAGCCTGAAACCGAGCCGTTCGATGTTCCGCGCAATCGATGGCGCGGCCTTCTCCGTCGCACCATCGATGAGGATATGGCCCTTGTCGCCGGCGACAATGAGCGCAACGATACCGCACGTGCCGACATTGTAGACATTGCCGAACACATGCACCGGCGGCGCCGGGTCGCTCCAGCCGTCCTTGCCGGCACAGGCGGCTTGCTGTTCGGTGATCGGTGCCGGCGTTGCGGCAATGGTGACAGCAACCAGACTAGCGAGCATCGGCCGGAACCTCTGCCCTGGCGCCTGCGGCCGCTTCTGCTGCGCTCGCTGCGGCGTCGAACGCCAGCAGGATCGACGGATGCCGCGCCTTGTAGCCGCGCGCCGGCGCGAACACGTCGAGCCCGTCCCAGTTCGGCGGCGCCTCCGCCTCGCCCTTCAGGAAGGCGGCGAGTTCAGCGTGCGCCGCACGCAGCTCGCCGGCGGTCTTGCCGATGACGCGCTCGCCGAGGATCGCCGCCGACGCCTGGCCGAGCGCGCAGGCGCGCACCTCCTGGCCGAAGTCTGCGACGCACCCTGCATCGTCGAGCACGACGTCGGCGGTGACGCGGCTGCCGCAGATCGGCGATACCTTCTGGCTGGTCGCCTGCGGCGCGGCCAGCCGTTGCTGCCTCGGGATGGCGGCGGCAAGACGCAGGATGCGCGTGTTGTAGAGCGGTTCGGACATCGCCGTGTCGATATATGCCGGCGGCGGCGTCAGACAAGCGCGATGCGGTTGCTGCCGTGCTGTACGACCGCCGCCTGCGTCGCCGCGATCGCGGACGAGCGCAAGCGGATCGTGTCAAGCAGGTGCCAGTCGCAGCGCGCCGCGTCGGCGGTCAGCGACAGCGTCATGTAGCCTCGGCGCTGCGTGTCGCACCAGCGCAGCGTCGGGTCGGCCGCCATCAGCGAGCTGGCGACGAGCTTCGGATCGGCGCCGCGCAGATAGCTTTCGAAGCCCGGCGACGTCGTCCCCTGCACGCCGAAGTCGACGCCCGCCGGCGCGCCGCCCTCGACGAGATCGAACGCCCAGGCATTGTGTGTGTCGCCAGCAAGGTTGACGAGGTTGGCGCCCGCTGCCTGCGCCATCTTCAGATAGCGCGACCGCGCCGCCGGGTAGCCGACCCACGAATCGAAGAACGACGGCATGTCGACCTTCGCGGCGAGCAGTCCGGCGCGGAAGCGTTCGCGGATGAAATCGGGCGCGGTCGGCCCCAGCCAGCTTTCCTCGGCGTTGGGCGGCGTGCGCTGGAAACCGACGAGGATCTGCTGCGCGACGACCTGCCAGCGCTTGCCGGCGCGAACCGACCCGGCGAGCGCCTGTCCCAGCCACGCTTCCTGCTGCTGCCCCAGCAGCTGCCGCGCCGGGTCGACGTATACCGTATCGCGGAACCGGGTAAGTGATTCGACCGGATCGTCGGCAAGCTTCAGCGCATCGGCGAACTGCAGCTGCTGGTCGCGCCCCTCGATGCGCGTGTCGAGCCGGATCAGCGTTGCCAGGTCGCCGATCTCATAGGCCTTGTAAGGCTCTTCCGACATCGGCAGCCAGTGCCAGTAGGCTTTCTTCGCAGCCGCCTTGCGCGTCTCCCACGGGCCTTCGGTCTCCGCCTGGTGGTTCTGCGCGCCGTCCTTCCACGCGTCGTTGGCGATCTCGTGGTCGTCCCAGATGCTGATCATCGGAAAGCGCTGGTGCAGCATGGCGAGGTCGCGGTCACGACGGTAACTTGCGTAGCGCGCGTGATAGTCGGCGATCGTGACGATCTCGCCGGCGGGATCGATGATCCGCCCGTCGAGCGCTTCGCGCGCGCTCGGATAGGTGCCGCGCGGATATTCATAGATATAGTCGCCAAGGTGGACGACGAGATCGATGTCCTGCCGCTCCGCGGCGTGCGCATAGGCATTGAAGTGGCCGAACGGCAGGTTGGAGCACGAAAAGACGGCGATGTTGAACCTGGCCGTGCGGCCTGCCGGCAGCGTCCGCGTCCGGCCGACCGGCGAGGTTTCGCCGCCGGCGGCGCGGAAACGGTAGTAGTACCACTTACCCGGCATCAGCCCGGTGACGCGAACACGCGCGCAATGGTCGCTCGCTGCCTCGGCGACGGCTTCGCCGCGCTGAACGATACGGGTGAAACCTGCGTCCTCGGCGACCTCGACGGCAAGCCCGCCATCACCGCGGTCGGCGGGGACATGGCGCGTCCACAGCAGCACCGAATCCGGTCCGGGCTCGCCGCTCGCGACACTGTGCGTGAAGCCGCGGTCG
>CAYVVV010000152.1:0-1436 GCA_964455325.1 uncultured Sphingosinicella sp.
AGACCGAGACCACTGCCGGACAGCGCGGCGCTGGCACCCTCGCGCTGAAACCGCCGCATCGCCGCGTCGATCGCCACGGCAGTCATGCCGGGACCGTCGTCGCGGACCTCGATGGTCAGACGATCGCGACGGTCGACACGGGCAGCGACCGTTATCCGGCACCCCCTGCCGCCATGCTTGATGGCGTTGCCGACAAGGTTGACCAGCATCTGCCGCACCATGCGTTCGTCGGCATAGAGCTGCGGCAGATCATCGCCGATATCAATCGTCAATGTCGTGCCGCGCTGGTCGACAAGCGTCGCCAGCATGCGCAGGACGCGTTCAACGAGCGGGCGCAGCGCGAACGCTGTTTCCTCGAGGCGGATCGCGCCGGCTTCGACGCGCGTGATGTCGAGCATCGAATCGATCGTCGTCAGCAGCGACTGCGCCGCCTCCCAGACGATCGCGTTCTGCTCTGCAGCCGCGACGCCACGGCCCGATTCCAGCGCCAGCGCGACCAGCTCGCTGTAGCCGCTGATCGCGCTCAGCGGCGTGCGCAATTCGTGGCTGATGCCAGCAGCGAGAAGGTGGCGATCGCGATGCGCGCGACGCGCCTCCTCACGCGCTCTCCGCGCCTCCTGCTCGGCCTGGTCGAAGGCGGCAGCGATCAATCGCGCCAGCACCGGCCCGTCGACGAAGCCGATGGCGATGCCGCCCATCGCCACGGCGACGCCGCTGGCAAGGCAGAGCGCGATGTCAGGGCGCGCCAGCACTTGCGCCGGCGTCGCATCGATGTCGACGACACGCCCTGGCAGCGCTCCGTCAAGGCATTGAATTCCTGCTGCCAGCCAAGACTGTATCATCGACCCCGTGCCGCTCCGTCGGGCTTGCCCGCGACGGGGTTAATCCTTGTTCAGAACTACTAAGGAATGGTTAACGGGACAGCCGAATGATCGACGGCCGCCACACCGATACCGTGCTGGTGGCGACGCCTTGCTCGGCCTGCTCAGCCACTAGCACCTTGAGCGCAATATCCGGCACAGCCTTCACGCGGTCGATCACCAATGCCCGGTAAGGCTCAAGCAGCCGCTTGCGATGTCCTCCCATGCGCCGCGAAGCCACCATCCCCGTCGCCCGCTGGCGCTGCGACCACTTCACCACGCTTGCCATGCTCTCACACCAAAGAGCGACGCTACCTCCCGGCAGCTCCGACCAGATGCAGCCGCCAACGCCGCTCGTTCCCGAAGATCATTCGAATAAGGTCTCGCCATCCCTGCCGGCCTCCCATCCCAGCCCACAGGTTGAATCAGGTCTCTCCCGGCTCGGGAACCCCTTCCAGATTCAATCAAGCAGAAATCGAGTCTTGGCCGGCTGTGTCGGCGACAGCTATGACAACGCCGCAGACGCGACGATCGATGGCCTTCGTAAAGCCGATATCATCCATCGCCGCGACTGTG
>CAYVVV010000152.1:1446-6353 GCA_964455325.1 uncultured Sphingosinicella sp.
CACGACACGCGATGTTCGAACAGGCGGACTGGTTCGATCACCGCCGCCTGCTCGCGCCCATCGGCACCATCGCGCGCGCCGCGGCCGAACAGCACCATGACCCGCATCCCTGCTCCCGACGCGGCAGCGTGACTCGAACCGGAACCTCGCCGGCAAGCGGCGAGGTTCACCGCGCCGCTACGCGCAGCGGCAGATCGCCAGGTCCTGTGTCCGCTTCCGCAACGTCGTCGCCATCCGGCTCAGCCTAACGACTCTCGTCCGCACTAGCCTAAAAGGTGGCACGGACGCCGAACGCCCAGCGCGCGCCGGTGTCGACAAAGTCGAGCACCTGATTGTCAAAGCGACCGGTCGTGATGTTCTCTTCGCCGAAAATGTTGATACCCTCGACAAAAAGCTGGGCGAAATCGGTCACATCGTAGCTTGCGCGCAGGTCGACCTGTTCGAAGGTGCGACGGAACACCGGATCGCCGCCTTGGCCCGGGGTCACCAGGAACTCGAGGAAGCGCTCGCGACGGTTGTAAGCGACCCGCGCAGAAAAACCACCCTTCTCGTAGAACAGTGTCGCATTCTGCGAGTCGCCCAGACCTTCGAGCGCAAACGACGTTCCGGCTGAATCTGGATCGAATGTGGCATTGCTGTCGACGAAGGTCGCGTTGAGCTGCACGCCAAAGCCGCTCAGCAAGCCAGGCAGCCAGTCGAACGTGTGAACGGCGTTGAGCTCAAGCCCGCGCACGTTTGCGTTTTCTGCGTTACGCGGGCGGCGCACGCTGAACGTGGCTTCATTGGAGCCCGTGATCAGGCCACCGACAGGGATGTTGCCAGCGTTCGCGATCGTGAACGTTTCGTTCGCACGCGTCTGCACGATGAAGTTACGGACGTTCTTGTAGAACACGGCCGCCGAAAGCGTTGTCGTGCGATTTGGATACCATTCCAGCGACAGATCGAAGTTGTTCGACGTGTAGGGCTTGAGGTCGGGGTTGCCACCGCTTGCATCAAGGCTTGCCGGCCGCAAAACATCAAAGTTGGTGCGCGGCGCCAGATCCTGGACTTGCGGCCGGGTCAGCGTCCGCGACGCCGAAAGGCGCGCCACGACGTCTTCACCCAAGTCGACCTTGATGTTGAGGCTGGGCAGGAAGAAGTCATAGCTCGACTTTTGCCTTGTCGCCTGCGGCTGGCCGCCGTTGGCGAAAACGCCAGTAAAAATCGTCGGATCGTTCGGTACCGGCAGCAGGTCGAGCAGTTGAAGCTGCTGCCCGGCCGCGGTCAGCTCGGTGTGCACATAGCGTGCGCCGATATTGACGAACCACGGCAAGCTACCAAGCTCGCCCTTGAAGTCGGCGTCGATGTAGCCGGCATAGACGCGCTCGTTGATGCGGAACGAGCTGGGTTGCGGGGAAGCATCGTAGCCGTTGCTCGCTGCCAGCCGCGCCGCCGTCGTTCCCGGCGCGAGCCCAAGCGCAGCATCGAGCGCCGCGGCCGCGCCGGGGCTTTCGAGGAAGGCGAAGTAGGCCTCCGGATCGTAGGTGAGAAACTCGGTTGGCACGTTGGCCGATCCGCCGAGGAAGCTACCGAGTCGGAACGGCTGCAGCAGCGGCAGCGTCACTGGCGTATTGTATCCGCAATAGATGCACAGCGTGTTGGGATCCGTCTGGATGAGCTGGCTGTTCTTCTTGCGGCGGGTGTGGATCACGCCGAAACGAATGGCGTCAAGAACGCCACCGTCCGATTTCCACTCGGTATCGAGCTTGTATTCGAGCACCCGCTCGGCCTCGCTGTTGCCCTGGCGCAGCGCGATGTGGGTGCGGCCGATGGTCGGATCGGTGAGATTGGCAGTGTGGCCGAAAACCGACGGCGCGCCGCCGCCGGCCGCCTGCGCAAAGCTGTACTGGCTGGGCGTGCCGATGACGGTGAAATAGTTGCGGCCGCCGGCATCGTTGGTTGCACGCGACCAGGACACGTCGGCGACAACGCGCAGCTGCTCGTTTGCCTGCCACTCTGCGTTGAAGCCGACCGCCCGCGTCTTGACGAAGCGGTTGTTCGACGTAGCGATGTAGTCCGCGTTGCCGTTGGTGGTCAGCGACGTCACCGTGCGGTTGCTGTCGATCGTCGCCGCTGTGTAGCTTGACGGCTCGAACCAGTTTCCGAGCGAGCGCACACGCGAGTTTACGTCGAACTGGTTGTACAAGCCGTCGAGGGTGAACGTCAGATCCGCATCGGGCTGGTACTGGGCCGTGACATTGATGCCGAATCGCTCACGCTTCTGGACGTCGCTGCCGACGTCCAGGTTACGGGGCGCAAAGACGTTGGTGAACAACGGCGCGTTCACAGGCCCGATGGTGGAACCCGGCAGATAGCCGCGATTTTGGATGAAGTTGATGCGCGACCGGCGTTCCTGGTACGAGACAGCCGCCATCAGGCCGAAACTGTCGTCGCCAAACGTCGTACTCACGAGGCCGAACAGCTGCGGCGACACGTCCTCGCTGTTCTCCTCGTAGATGCCCTTCGCCGACGCAACCGCCTTGAATTCGCCGATGTCAAGCGGCCGCGGCGTCTTGATGTTGATCGTCGCGCCGATACCACCGTCCTGCAAAGAAGCCTGCGAGCTTTTATAGACGTCGGCGCCATCGATCAGTTCCGCCGCGAGAAGGTCGAAGCTGAACTCGCGGCCGGCGTTGTCGCTGGCGAACGTACGGCCGTTGACAAGCACCGTGTTGAACTCGGGGCCGAAGCCGCGAACGGTCACGAACTGGCCTTCGCCGCCGTTGCGGTCGATCGACACGCCCGGAATGCGCTGCAGCGACTCAGCAACGTTCGAATCGGGGAACTTGCCAAGATCCTCTGAGGTAATCGAATCGAGAATGGTCGTCGCCTCGCGCTTCAGGTCCGCCGATGCGCTGAGGCTGCCGCGGATGCCGGTGATGACGATTTCCTCGTTCTCGGCCGGGGCTTCGTTCGCCTGTGCTGACGCCGGCGCCGCCAAGCCGGCCGTGCACAGCGCGATCAAGCTTGCATCGCCAAGACCACGACGCAGCAGCGCCCATCCAGCAGCTTTCGCCTGACTGACCATGATCCTAACCTCCCATATTTTTTGTTTTCAGAACCGGCAGCGCCGCCTTCCGGAGAACGGCGACGCAGCACCGGACGCGCGACGTCTTTCAGATTTCAATTATGTGATTTATCTGATAAATGGAAGCCCCATTTTTCGGGGGCGGCCGATTGCCTGATCCGCTACGCCTTGACGGCAGCGCAGCCAGGTTGACGCCAGGCCGGAAAAAGGGCGACGAAGCGCCAAAAGCAGTGCACGAGCAAATCCGTATGGTTGAGGATTCGAATTCGCAGAAGCCGGTGAAGACGGTTGTCGTTGTCGGCGGCGGCAGCGCCGGCTGGCTGTCGGCTGCCCGCATTGCGGCACGCAACGGTACGGCGCATCCGGAGGGCGTCCGTGTCGTGCTGGTCGAATCGGCCCGCATCGGCACGATCGGCGTCGGCGAGGGCACCTGGCCGACGATGCGCGCGACGCTGCGCAAGATCGGTATCGGCGAGACTGACTTCCTGCGCAACTGCGACGCAGCATTCAAGCAGGGCGCCAAGTTTATCGGCTGGACCGACGGCAGCGCCGGCGACGGCTACTATCATCCGCTGAACCCGCCGCAGGGCGCGCCACAGATCAATCTGTCAGGTCACTGGCAGCAGTGGCGCGCCGAAGGTGGACCCGAATTCGCCGAAGCCGTAGATTTCCAGGCTGCACTCTGCGAAGCGGGGCTGGCGCCAAAGGCGATCACAACGCCCGAGTATGCGGCCGTTGCCAACTATGCCTATCATCTCGACGCCGGCAAGTTTGCGGAGATGCTGCGCTCCTTTTCGGTCACGCAGCTTGGTGTGCGGCACATCGTTGATGACGTGGTCAATGTCCGTCTCGGTGACGGCGGCGACATCGAGGCTTTGCAACTGAAGGCGCACGGCGAGATCGCCGGCGATCTGTTCATCGATTGCACGGGCTTTGCCGCGCTGTTGATCGGCAAGGTCTACAACGTGCCGTTCCGCGATTGCAGCGACACGCTGTTTGCCGACCGGGCCCTGGCCATGCAGGTGCCCTACCCCGCCGACGATGCGCCAGTTGCCTGCCATACCATCGCGACCGCCACACCCAACGGCTGGATATGGGATATCGGGCTGCCGACGCGACGCGGCGTCGGCCATGTCTATTCCAGCCGTCACAGCAGCGACGATGCCGCGGAGCGCGTGCTGCGCGAGCACGTCGGGCCGGTGGCAAAAAACCTGGATGTCAGGCAAATCAAGATCCGCGCCGGCCACCGCACGACATTCTGGCACAACAACTGCGTTGCCATTGGGCTTTCCGCCGGGTTTCTGGAACCACTGGAGGCGTCGGCGCTGATGCTGATCGAAACCTCGCTCGACTTCGTCGCCGATCGGCTGCCTGCTGATCGTGCGGCAATGCGGGTGATCGCCGCGCAGTTCAACCGCGCCTTCGCCCATCACTGGGATCGCGTCATCGAGTTCCTGAAGCTGCACTATGTCCTCTCCAAACGCGACGATACGGCTTTCTGGCGCGACAATCGCGATCCGGCGAGCATTCCGGCGGAGCTTGCCGAGCGGCTTCGTTTCTGGCGGCGCCACCCACCTTCGGCCCAGGATTTTCCGCACAGTCCTGAAGTGTTCTCGTGGCCGAGCTATCAGTACATCCTGCACGGCATGCGCTTCGAAACCGATTATGCAGCACCTGCACAGCGGGTTGAAATGGCGGCTGCACAGCGCTGGTTCGATTTCGCCGAACAGGTGCGACGCAAGACGCTTGCGGAATTGCCGCGTCATCGCGATCTGCTCAATCGCGTCCGCGATTTCGGCCTTCAACCGGTCTGAGCTGAGCATGGCAGCGATCACTTCGC
>CAYVVV010000153.1:0-6350 GCA_964455325.1 uncultured Sphingosinicella sp.
ACATCTGGCTTGGGTCGAAGTTGAGCTCAAAGTCCTTCCACCCGTCATAGAGCTCGGGCGGCAGGCCGGCGAGCGAGCAGGCGGGGTTCATGACGGCGCGTATGGCGGCATCGCGCGCGACGCGCGCGTAGGGGGCGTTGGCACCGACGGCGCCCGACTGGCTGACCACCTCTGGGCGGCCGATGATAGCTCCGTCGCGCGCGACGCGCACGCGCAGCAGCGTCCGGATCGAACGATAGTCGGGGCCGCCCTGCGTCGGATCCCAGCAGCGGTAGATACGGTCGCGGATCGCCTGCGCCAGCGTCGCCGCGGTACGCGCATCGAGGCGCACACCCTCGGGAATCGCCTCCTCGATCGACTTCGCGAACTCGCTGGGCCTGGTCTTGCGCGGCGCGTCGCGCAACGACTTGTCGATGAGGTTCGACAGGTCGCGCTTCGGCCTTGGTTCCGCCTTCGCCGTTTCCGCCGGTTTCGCCCTGGGCGGTGGCGCATCCTTCAGCGCCGGCTCGGGCGGCGGCGTTTCCTCGGCAAGCGGCTCGGGTTCGGGCGCGGTTGCTTCCTCGACCGTCTCGCGCGGCGCCGCCTCGATCGACGGCTTGGGCGTCCGGTCGATCGTCGGCACATCGGCGATGTCGACGAACTCGACCGGGATCGGCTCGACGAGCACGGGCACGTCTTTCGACATCAGCGACCAGCTGAGCGACAGGCCGGCGAGCAGCGCGAGCTGCGCGGCGCCGGCAACGACAAGCGCGCGTGCCTCGGTCACCGCTCGTCCGCGCCGGCCTCGCTGACCAGCGCCACCTTGCGGAACCCCGCCGCGTTGACCTCGCCCACCACGCGCATCACCCGACCATAGTCCAGCCGCCGGTCTGCCCGCACGTAGATACGCGGCTCGGCGCCGCCAGCCCCCGCCGCACCGCGCGCGGCGCGGATCGCGGCGAGCTTCGCGGCGAGCGCGTCGGCGGCGACCGGTTGCTCGTCGATGAACACCTCGCCGCTGTCGGTGATCGACAGCTGGATGGGCGTGTTGTCCTGCCGCAGCGCGCCCGCCTTGCTGTCGGGCAAGTCGACCGGCACGCCGGCGACAAGCAGCGGCGCGGTCACCATGAAGATGATCAGCAGCACCAGCATCACGTCGACGAGCGGCGTCACGTTGATCTCGCTCATCGGCGGCGCATGCCGTCCGCGGCGCGTCGGGGTGAGGTTCATCGCCACTGGTCAGGCCCTGGGTGCCATCGTCTCGAGCTCGCGCGACAGCTCGCCCTGGAATTCCTCGGCGAAGTTGTGCAGCCGGTTCTCGATGCGGCCGATGCCATAGAGCAGACGGTTATAGCCGATCACCGCCGGGATCGCCGCGAACAGTCCCATGGCAGTGGCGAACAGCGCCTCGGCGATGCCCGGCGCGACGACGGCAAGCGTCGTGTTCTGCGTCGCCGCGATCGAGGTGAAGCTGCGCATGATGCCCCAGACGGTGCCGAACAGCCCGACGAACGGCGATACCGAACCGATCGTCGCGAGCACGTTGAGCCGGTCCGACAGCGCATCGATCTCGCGCGCGATGGCAACGCTCATGACCCCGCCGAGCCGGGTCCTCAGCCCGACGCGGTCGTAGCGGCCGCCGGCTGTCGAGCGCCGCCATTCGCTCATCGCGGCGTGGAACACCTTGGTCGCGGGGTGCTCGCTCTTGCCCGGCGCGTCGCGGATGTCGTCAAAGCTCTTCGCCTTCCAGAAGCGGTTCTCGAACGCTTCGGTGGCGGTTGCGATCGACCGCAGCCGCCGCGCCCGCTCGATGATGATCGCCCACGACCAAATGCTGGCGAACAGCAGCCCGACCATCACCGCCTTGACGACGATATCGGCCTGCAGGAACAGCGCCAGCGGCGACATGTCGGCGGCGCCGGCGAGCGTAACGTTGGCAACTTCAGTTTCCATTCCCGCTCCCTTGCCCTGCATCCGCAAGCAGCTTGAACGCCGCGCGCCAGGCCGGCGGCTGCCGGCGCGGCCGCCCGTCAGGCCCCAACAACGCTGCCGTAACAACCCCGCTTGTGACGAGTTCCCCTGAACGCACGATGACCTGCGCGATTTCGACCGCCGCCGCGCGCACCCGCGTCACCCGGCTTTCGACGACGAGCACGTCATCGAGCCGCGCCGGGCGCACATATTTGATGCTGAGGTCGGCGAGCGCCCAGGCACCCCTGCCGGCTTCCCAGTAACCGCGCTGGTCGATGCCGGTGAGCCGCAGCATGTCCGACCGCGCCCGCTCCATGTAGCGCAGGTAGTTGGCGTGATAGACGATGCCACTGAGGTCGGTGTCCTCGAAATAGATGCGCACCGGGAAGCGGTGCACCCCGCCGACGATTTCGCCTGACGGCGGCTTCACTTGCCCTCCAGCGGCAGCTGGTCGGTGGCACCTGGTGGCGGCGTCAGCCCCAGATGCGTCCACGCCCTGCCGTTCAGCATGCGCCCGCGCGCCGTCCGCGCGACGAGGCCGAGCTGGATCAGGAACGGCTCGATGACCTCCTCAAGCGTGTCGCGCGGCTCCGACAGGCCAGCAGCGAGTGTTTCGACACCCACCGGCCCGCCGCCGTAGATGTCGGCGATCATGCCGAGGTAGCGGCGGTCCATGGCGTCGAGGCCGAGCGCGTCGACCTCGAGCCGGTTGAGCGCCGCGTCGGCGACGCGCGCGTCGATCTCGGACGCGCCGGCGACATGGGCGAAGTCGCGCACGCGCCGCAGCAGGCGTCCGGCGATGCGCGGCGTCCCGCGCGAGCGCGCCGCGATCTCGCGCGCGCCATCGGCCGACAGCGGCATGGCAAGCAGGTCGGCGGCGCGGCGCACCACCTGCTCCAGCTCGGCGACGGTGTAGAAGTTGAGCCGAACGGGGATACCGAAACGGTCCCTGAGCGGCGTCGTGATCAGCCCCGAGCGCGTTGTCGCGCCAACCAGCGTGAACGGCGGCAGGTCGATGCGGACGCTGCGCGCCGACGGTCCCTCGCCGATCATGATGTCAAGCGCGCGGTCCTCCATCGCCGGATAGAGGATTTCCTCGACCGCCGGATTGAGGCGGTGGATCTCGTCGATGAACAGGACGTCGTTGGGTTCAAGGTTGGTCAGCAAGGCGGCAAGATCGCCCGCCCTGGCGATCACTGGCCCCGACGTCGCGCGGAAGCCGACGCCAAGCTCGCGCGCGATGATCTGCGCCAGCGTCGTCTTGCCAAGCCCGGGCGGCCCGAAGAACAGCACATGGTCCATCGCCTCGCCGCGCGCCTTCGCCGCCGCGATAAACACCTTGAGGTTCTCGCGCGCCGCCGCCTGCCCGACAAACTCATCGAGCCGCTTCGGGCGCAGCGCGGCATCGACGTCCTCGGGCGTGCGTTCGGCGGTGCTCAGGCGGCTTTCAGTCATTTATCGGCGTTCAGGTCCAAGAGCGAGGTGGGATGGACCCAGAAACCTGCCGCGATTGCAATCGCAAAAGACACGGCGTTCCCGACCAGAGCTATGAAATGGCCTTTTTCAGTATCAGTTTCTGTACGGCGCGCCCAGCCCGCAGCCAGTTTGGCTGCCACCCAACCGCCCAAAAAAAACGGCAACTGTTTTGGTGACCAAATAAACAGGGTCGTGGCAATCGCGCGTTCAGTTACCCCTACCCACCAATGCAGCGGCTCAAACGAATGTATTGACAAGTTTCCCACTGATCGATGCATTAACTTTACAGTTATCCCAGTCACTAATGCACCGCCTATCGTACTAATAAGATATTCCCATAAGTAATTCACCAGGCTAGTCCTTTGTCGCCATCTTGAGAGCCCGTCGTGCATCCCGCGCGTGGTGCAGAATGCGGACGATCAGTATGGTATCGTCTTCGACCACGTAGAATATCCGGTGCTGGCGATGCACAAGGCAACGATATGCCTTGCCGAAGTCAGGGATGGCTACCCCGGCGTGGGGATGATCCGACAAAAGGGCGAAGGCTGCATCGAAACTATGCATGTAGGCGTCGCCGATCTCCTCGCCAAACTGCGCGAGGCTGAATTCGTCGATCTCGCTCAGGTCGGCAACCGCAGCATTGCTGAAAACGACGTCAGCCACGCCTTGCACGCCGCTTGGCGATAATGTTCCCGATTATCGTTTCCGGCTTTTCGTCCGAGATACCCGACGCCACGCCTTCGGCAAGCTGTGCCTTCACCCACGCGATGTCGTCGTGTTCCGATTCCTGGTCGCGGCGGACGAGGTCGCGGACGTAATCGCTGGCCGACGAATAGCGTCCCTGCGCGACGCGGTGGTCGATCCAGCTCTTGAGCGCGGGCGGTAGGGAGACATTGAGTTGGGCCATAGGCATAGCATACAGATTTGTAGGAATTCGTCTATAAATTATATCGTCAGCTCACCGCGCCGCCTTCTTGAGCGCTAGGCGGACAATGGTGCCGACGTCGGCGTCGGCGCCGGCCTCCTCGATCGCAAGCGCGACGACGCGGCTCGCCTCCGCCGGTCTGTAGCCGAGGTTGGCGAGCGCCGACAGCGCCTCGGCGGCAACGCCCCCCGTTGACAGCGCGGGCGCGGCGCCACCGAAGGGGATGGCGGCCCCGGCGATGCCGCCGGCCTTGTCCTTCAGCTCGTTGACGATGCGCTCGGCAAGCCTGGGACCGACCCCCGGCGCACGCCCCACCATCGCCTTGTCGCGATTGGCGATCGCGCCATGCAGTTCGTCCGCCGCCAGCGTCGACAGGATGGCGAGCGCGACTTTGGCGCCCACCCCCTGCACCGTCTGCAGAAGACGGAACCAGTCACGTTCGCGCTCGCTCTGGAACCCGAACAGCTGGATCGCGTCCTCACGGACGTGCGTTTCGATGTGCAGCGTGACCGGCGTACCGATGCCGCCAAGGTTGGCGAGCGTCCGGCTCGATGCCGAGACGAGATAGCCGACGCCGCCAACGTCGACGACGGCGTGGTCCGCCGTCACTGCATCGAGCACGCCCTTCAGCTTGGCGATCACCGGCCGGCCCCCAAAATCCGCGCGCTCGCCAGATGATGCGCGTGGCAGATGGCGACCGCAAGCGCGTCGGCGGCATCGGCGCTGGCGATGGCGACACCGGGCAGCAACCGTTCGACCATCGCGCGAACCTGCTGCTTGTCGGCTGCGCCGGTGCCGACCAGCGCCTGCTTGACGAGGCGCGCGGCATATTCGGCGACGTCGAGTCCGCCGTCGGCGAGCGCGGCCAGCACCACGCCCCGCGCCTGGCCCAGCTTCAGCGTCGACTGCGGGTTCTGGTTGACGAACACCTCCTCTGCCGCCGCGCTTGCTGCGCCGGTTTCGGCGACGATGCCACGCACCGCCCGCGCGAGCGTCGCAAGCCGCGCCGCCATCGGCCGGTCGGCGGGTACGCGGATGGTGCCATGCGCGAGGTGCGACAGCCGGTTGCCCTCGGCGCGGATCGCCCCCCAGCCCGTCGCCGTCAGGCCGGGATCGAGGCCGAGCAGGATCAGCCCAGTTTCTCCATCACCGTGTCGGGCACTTCGTAGTTGCCCCACACGGCCTGCACGTCATCGTCATCGTCGAGCGCGTCGATCAGCTTCAGCAGGCTGCCGGCATCATCCTCGCCAACGATGACGCTGGTCGACGGCCGCCAGGCGAGCTTGACGCTTTCGGGTTCGCCAAGCACCGCCTCGAGCGCCTTCGCGACTTCGTGCAGGCTGTCCATCGCCGTCCAGATTTCATGACCTTCGTCATCCGATTCGACATCGTCGGCGCCCGCCTCGAGCGCCGCCTCGAACACCGCCTCGGCGCTGCCGGCGCTTGCCGGATATTCGATCAGCCCCATGCGCTGGAAGCCGTGGCTGACGCTGCCCGATGCGCCAAGATTGCCGCCGTTCTTCGCGAAGATCGTGCGCACGTTGGTGGCGGTGCGGTTGCGGTTGTCGGAAAGCGCCTCGACGATCAGCGACACGCCGCCGGGGCCGAACCCCTCGTAGCGGATCTCCTCATAGGTCTCGGCCTCGCCGCCCGACGCCTTGTCGATCGCGCGCTGGATATTGTCCTTCGGCATCGACTGCGCCTTGGCCGCGAGCACGGCAGCCCTCAGCCGCGGGTTCATGTCGGGATCGGGCAGCCCCGACTTCGCCGCGACGGTGATCTCGCGGCTGAGCTTGGCATCACGCTGCACACGAGGCGGCGCCGTCTCCGGATGTTCCCGGCGACGGAGCTGTTCGTAGTAGGTCGCCGGGGCGATCGGCAATTGCTCGCAGATCGGCTCGACCCCGTACGCTGACCGGTACTCGTCGATGAACCTCGTCATGTCTTCGACCGGCGGTCGAGCTCCGCCTGCGCAAAATACGCGCTCGCCTTGCGCAGG
>CAYVVV010000154.1:0-3426 GCA_964455325.1 uncultured Sphingosinicella sp.
TAAAGCAAACGTTTGCGAAAAATGTTTGCAAACGTTTGCGTTCACAGTTACGCACGGGTTCCATCGCCGGGCCAACCGGTGCGGACTGGAACGATTGGGGAAGGAGCGTTGTCATGAGGACGATGATACTGCTGGCCGGAAGCGCGCTCGTTGCGCTTGCCGCGCCTAGCTTCGCGCAGGAAGCGGCGGAGACCGAGGCTGCGGCCGGCGACGACGTGCTCGGCCTTGACGAGATCGTCGTCACTGCCTCGCCGCGCCAGGCCAACCGGCTCGACAGCTCGATTTCGGTGAGCTCGCTGTCGGCAGAGGCGATTGCCGAAGCGGCACCGCGCACCACTGCCGAAATCTTCCGCTCGATCCCCGGCATCCGCTCCGAATCGACCGGCGGCGACGGCAACGCCAACATCGCCGTGCGCGGGCTGCCGGTCGCATCGGGCGGCGCCAAGTTCCTGCAGCTGCAGGAGGACGGGCTGCCCGTCCTGCAGTTCGGCGACATCGCCTTCGGCAACGCCGACATCTTCCTGCGCGCCGACCAGACGATCGCCTCGATCCAGGCAGTGCGCGGCGGCTCCGCCTCGACGCTCGCCTCGAACGCGCCGGGCGGCGTCATCAACTTCATCTCGAAGGATGGCAGCGATGAAGGCGGGCTTGTCCAGGCGACCGTCGGCCTCGACTACGAGGAATACCGGCTCGACTTCGCCTACGGCGCCAGCCTTGCCGAAAACACGCGCTTCCACATCGGCGGCTTCTGGCGCGAGGGCGAGGGCCCGCGCGACGCCGGCTACAACGGCAACAGCGGCTTTCAGGTCAAGGCCAACCTGACGCAGGAGTTCGACAGCGGCTATGTGCGCATCTACGCCAAGCACCTCGACGACCGCGCTATCGGCTACCTGCCAATGCCGACCCTGGTGACAGGCTCGAACCGCAATCCCAAGTTCCGCTCGTTCCCCGGCTTCGACATCAAGTCGGACACGCCGCACAGCGCGCTGTTCACCACCGACTTCGGGCTCGACGGCGACAACAACCGGCGCAGCACCGACATCAAGGACGGCATGCGGCCGCTGGTCACCTCGGTCGGCCTTGAGGCGGTGTTCGATGTCGCCGAGGGACTCCGGCTCGAGGAGCGCTTCCGCTGGTCGGACATCCGCGGCCGCTTTGTGTCGCCGTTCCCGTCGGAAGTCGGGGCCGCGCAGGCAATCGCCAATTCGACCGGCGCCTACCTGCTGGCCGGCGATTTCGCCGGTGCGGTGCCGGCGGGCACCACGTTCGGTCTGCGTTACGCCAACGGTCCCAACGCCGGCCAGTCGATCAACCCGGCGACGCTGAACGGCAACGGCCTGCTCAGGCGCACGCATCGGTTCAACCCCGAGATCAACGATTTCGGCGGCTTCACCAACGACATCAAGCTGATCAAGGAGTTCGGCCCGGCGACGCTGACTGCCGGCTTCTACAAGGCACGCCAAAACATCGACATGGACTGGACATGGAACAGCTATCTCCTGGAAGTGAACGGTGGCAACGCCGCGCTCGTCGACGTCGTCAATACGACGACGGGCGAGGTGCTGTCGGCCAACGGGCTCTATGCGTACGGCGTGCCGTTCTGGGGCAACTGCTGCCAGCGCAGCTACAACACCGAATATGACATCAACGCGCCCTATGCCGCACTCGGGCTCCAGTTCGGCGAGCTGACGATCGACGCCAGCATCCGCTACGACAACGTCTCGGCGACGGGCAACTATGCGGGCACGCTTCAGGTGGCGAACTTCGACGTCGACGGCGACGGTGCCATCGACCGCGTCGAGCAGAGTGTCTCGCTGATCGACAACGCGCGGCCGAGCCCGGTCGATTATGACGTGAGCTACTGGTCGTGGTCGCTTGGCGCCAACTACCGTTTCAGCGACGACGGCGCCGTGTTCGCGCGGGCGAGCCGTGGCGGCCGCGCCAACGCCGACCGGCTGCTGTTCGGCGTGGTGCTGCCCGACGGGTCGGTGCGCAAAGCGGACGCCATCGATTATGTCGACCAGTACGAGATCGGCGTCAAATACCGCTCCGGCCCGTTCGGCATCTTCGTCACCGGCTTCCACGCCAAGACCGAGGAGCAGAACTTCGAGGTGACCAGCGGCCGCTTCCTCGACCGCACCTACAAGGCCACCGGCGTCGAGGTCGAGGGCGCGTTCCGGTCAGGCATCTTCGATCTCCGCGCAGGCGCCACCTACACCGACGCCGAAATCTCGAAGGACGCGATCACCCCGGCAAACGAGGGCAACACGCCGCGCCGGCAGGCGAAGCTCATCTACCAGATCACGCCCGCGGTCGAATGGGAGATGGTGCGCGCCGGCGTCAATGTCATCGGCACCACCCGGGCCTATGCGCAGGACAACAACGACCTCGTGTTCCCGGCCTATGCGCAGGTCAACGCCTTCGTGAACTTCCGGCCACTCGAAAACCTCGAGCTGTCGCTCAACGCCAACAACCTGTTCGACGCGACCGGTATCACCGAGGCGGAGGAAGGTTCGATCGTCGACGGCGCGCAGAACTTCATCCGCGCGCGTTCGATCAACGGCCGCACCGTGTCGGCGTCGTTGAAGTTCAGCTTCTAGATGCGGCGGCCCGCCGGTGCGGCGCCGGCGGGTCCACCGACAACCAGCCGGAGCAGCACATGACATCGGCCTGGACGGCTGAGCATATCGCGTCGATCAGCGGGCAACCGCTGCCGCAGGCGCCGGTGATCACTGCGGCCGAAGCGGCGCCGCTGTTGCCGTCGCTCGACCTCTGGGACATGTGGCCGGTCGCCAGCGCCGACGGCCGGCCTGCGGCGATTGCCGGCGGCGAGCTGTGGATGGCGCTGTCGGCGCCGCGCCGCGCCGACCCCGGCGAGCGGCATTTCGACGCGCGGATCCGGCTGCTGTTCCGCATCGACGGTGGTTGGCGCGACCTCGGCAATGCGCTGCCCGATGACTTCGGTCCCGGCAATCGCGAATGGGCGGGGTCGGCGCTCTACGACCCCGGCGCCGGCGCGGTGACGCTGTTCTACACCGCCGCAGGCATCGCCGGGGCAGGCAGGCGCGGCTACCAGCAGCGGCTGTTCCAGACGCGCGCGCGGCTTGACGTCGCCGACGGCGCGCCCCGGCTTGGCGGCTGGACTGCCCCCGTCGAGTCGGTGGCAAGCGACGACGACGTCTATGTGCGCGCCGCCGCCGCCGACGGCGAGCCGGGCAAGATCAAGGCGTTCCGAGACCCCGCGCACTTTCGCGACCCCGCGGACGGCGCGCGCTATCTGCTGTTCGCGGCGTCGCTCAAACGATCGTCGAGCGCCTTCAACGGTGCCATTGGCCTCGCCGTCGCGACGGACGGCGGGCTTGCGGGCTGGCGGCTGCTGCCGCCGCTGCTGCACGCCGACGCTGTCAACAACGAGCTCGAGCGGCC
>CAYVVV010000154.1:3436-6163 GCA_964455325.1 uncultured Sphingosinicella sp.
AGCGGCCGCACGCCATCGTTCACCACGGGCGCTATTACCTGTTCGGGTCGACGCAGCGCAGTGTATTCAGCGATGACGGCCCGCAGGGGCCGACGGGACTCTACGGCATGGTGGCGGCATCCTTCTCCGGACCGTATCGGCCGCTCAACGGCAGCGGCCTCGTCTTCGCCAATCCGGCGAGCGAGCCGGCGCAGGCGTACAGCTGGTGGGTGACCGCCGACCTCAAGGTGTACGGCTTCGTCGACCTGTGGGGACTGCGCGGCCGCACTACGGCGGACGATCCGGCGCTGCTGCGTCGCCAGTTCGGCGGCACGCCGGCGCCGGTGCTGCGGCTGGCGCTCGACGGCGACAGCGCGGTGCTGTGCGACAGCGTCGCGGCCAGCCGATGACGCGGCGCCGCCGTTTCGCCTGTGTCGAGGCGGGCGGCACCAAGGTGCTCGTCGCCATCATCGACGACGACCGGCGGATCGACGCGCGCACGCGCATCGCAACGACCACGCCCGCGGCAACGCTCGGCGCGCTCGCCGAGTGGCTGATTGCCCAGCAGGCCCTGTTCGGCCCGATCGCTGCGGCGGGCATCGCCAGCTTCGGTCCGATCACGCTCGACCGCGCCGCACCCGACTGGGGGACGATCGGGGCGACGCCGAAACCGCATTGGGCCGGTGCCAACATCGTGCGTCCCGTCGCCGGCGCGCTCGGCTGCCCGGTCGGACTCGATACCGACGTCAACGGTGCCGCACTCGCCGAGCTGCGCTGGGGGGCGGCGCGAGGCTGCGCGGTCGCTGCCTACATCACCGTTGGCACCGGCATCGGCGGCGGCCTCGTCGTCGATGGGCGCGCGGTGCACGGCAGCGCGCATCCGGAAATGGGGCACGTACCGGTGCGCCGGCACCCGCTCGACCGCGACTTCGTTGGCGTCTGTCCGTTTCACGGCGATTGCCTGGAGGGGCTGGCGAGCGGCCCGGCGATCGAGCGGCGCTGGGGACGGCCGCTGTCGGCGCTGGCACCCGATCATGTCGGCCACGCCATCATCGCAGACTATCTGGCGCAGCTCGTCGTCATGCTGCAGCGGCTGGCGGCGCCGCAACGCATCGTCATTGGCGGGGGCGTCATGGCAACGCCCGGCCTGCTGCAATGCGTCGAGCGGGACGCGCTGGCGCTTGGCGGCAGCTATGCCGCGCTTGCGCCGGGTGTGCTGGCACCGCCGACGCTTGGCGACGACGCTGGACTGCTGGGTGCGCTGGCATTGGCGCTCGACGCCAGCACGGACGAAACCCGCTGACGGCGCCGCGGCGGCGCCGCGCCGCCGGTTGGGGCATGCACACAATCGGACGTGCCCATCAGCCGAGCGTCGCCGATGGTTCAGGGACAGGCCAGTACCAATATGGCACCGGGCAGAGACAGGCGGACGGAGCAATGCAGCAGCCGCAGCGCGTTTCGCACCGTGACATGGCCCCGCGCAACAGCCCAGATGGCCATCGTCTGCGCACCACAGTCATTCGCCGCTCGGTTGCCACCGCTGCATCTGCGGTGATGCGCGCACGGCGCTTCAGCATCGCTCCGCCCGCGCCGGAGACGGCAGTCAGTGCGGCAATCGGCTTCGCCCTCGCAACCGAAAAAGGCCGGGGTTTCCCCCGGCCTTCCAACTCGGTCGCAGGCGCGGCCTCAGGCGCCCGCGCCGGCGTCCGCCGTGTCGACCTTTACGCCGGGGCCCATCGTCGAGCTGAGCGCGATCTTCTTCACATACTTGCCCTTGGCGCCCGACGGCTTCGCCTTGACGATCGCGTCGACGAACGCGTCGAAGTTGGCCTTCAGGTCCTCCGCCGGGAAGCTTGCCTTGCCGATGCCCGAGTGGACGATGCCGGCCTTCTCGACGCGGAACTGCACCTGTCCGCCCTTCGCATCCTCGACCGCCTTGGCGACGTCCATGGTGACGGTGCCAAGCTTCGGGTTCGGCATCAGCCCCTTGGGGCCGAGCACCTTGCCGAGCCGGCCGACGACGCCCATCATGTCGGGCGTCGCGATGACGCGGTCATAGTCGAGCTTGCCGCCCTGCATCTCTTCCATCAGGTCCTCGGCGCCAACGACGTCCGCGCCGGCGGCCTTCGCCTCGTCAGCCTTCGCGCCCTTGGCGAACACGGCGACGCGCATCGTCTTCCCCGTTCCCTTCGGCAGGTTGACGACGCCGCGCACCATCTGGTCGGCGTGGCGCGGATCGACGCCAAGGTTCATCGCCACCTCGATCGTCTCGTCGAACTTCGCCGATGCGTTCGCCTTGACGAGCGCGATCGCTTCCTCGACGCTGTGCAGCTTCTGCCGGTCGATGCCGGCGAGCGCCTTTGCCTTCTTGGTCAGCTTGGCCATGGGTCAGCCCTCCACCACTTCGAGGCCCATCGAACGGGCAGAGCCTTCGATGATCTTCATCGCCGCGTCGATGTCATTGGCCGACAGGTCGACCATCTTCGCCTGCGCGATGTCGCGGATCGCCGAACGCTTGATCGTGCCCGCGCTCGCCTTGCCGGGCGTCTTCGATCCCGACTTGAGGTTGGCGGCCTTCTTCAGCAGGAAGGTCGCCGGGGGGGTCTTGGTGACGAACGAGAAGCTGCGGTCGGCATAGACGGTGATCACCGTCGGCACCGGCGAGCCCTTCTCGACGTCCTGCGTCGCGGCGTTGAACGCCTTGCAGAACTCCATGATGTTGACGCCGCGCTGACCGAGCGCGGGCCC
>CAYVVV010000155.1:0-6024 GCA_964455325.1 uncultured Sphingosinicella sp.
AATATCAATGCCAAGGTCGCCGAGCTGCCAGCCGGCCGACAGCGTCAGCTGTTTCGATTCGGCTGGCACGAACGCCGCGCCGATGTCGTCGGGCTCGTCGCTGTCGATGTAGGTGCCGGCGAGCCTGACATACATGTCGCCAAAATCGCGCCGGATGCCGATGCTGGCAAAGGGTTGGTCGCCCTCGTCGCCAAGCGCGGTGAGGCCGCCGCTGACATCGAGCGTCCACGGCCGCTCGGCCGCTATCGCGGCTGCTGGAACGGCCGACGCCAGTACTGCAAGACCAATGAGATAGCGCATATTTCCCCCGTTTTCAAAGTGTCCGCCACTGCCCTGGCGTCATGTTCCAACAGCCGGTGAAACGCATATCAAGGAAAAATCCTTCGCCGCGGCGACGGAAAAATAATCCTCGTGCGTAAAGATGGCGTGATGGGCAGCACGGCGTGGCATCGGTTGGCGAGGACGTGAACGCGGGGGTCGGAAGCCTGCGCGGCAGTCCCGCGCCCGCGGAGATCGACGACGCCCTGGTTGGCGACGTCGCACGCGGCTCGGCCGACGCGTTCGCGGTGCTTGTCGATCGCCACTCGCCGGCGTTGTTCCGCGTCGCCTGGCGGATGCTTGGCAGTTCGGCGGACGCGGAGGACGCGGTGCAGGAGACGTTCACCAAGCTATGGTCGCAGGCCGCCGGCTGGAAGCCCGGCGGACTCGGCGCCGGACCATGGCTGCATCGCGTGTGTGTCAACCATTGTCTTGACCGGCTGCGGCGGCGCAAGCATGTCGCCGACTGTGAACCGCCCGAGCGCGCCGACCCGGCGACGGGTGCCGAATACGGGCTTGTCGCCGAACAGACGCGCGTGCTGGCGCGGCAGGCTATCATGCGCCTGCCCGAGCGGCAGCGCGCCGCGATCATCCTTACCTATTACGAGGAGCTGCCCAACGCGGCGGTGGCCGAAATCCTGGGGCTCAACGTCAAGGCGCTCGAATCGCTGCTGGTGCGCGCGCGCCAGGCGCTGCGCGCGATGCTGGCGGACGCCGATGTCGACATCGGCGCGCTGGAGGGATCGGCATGAGCAAAGCACGAACCGCCGCCGAACTCGCCGCCATCTACGGTACGTCGCCGCGACGTTGGCCCGAGGCTGCGTGCGGCCACAGCACAGTCGACCCCGGCGAGGCGGGTATTGACGCGCTGCTCGATGCCGACGTGCCGCCACCAATGCCCGAGGGGCTCACGGCACGGATCAAGGCCGCAGTTCCCGTCGCGGCGGCAGCACAGGCGCTTCCGCCCGTCGTCGTGCCCCGCCGGCCGATGCGCGCCTGGTCGCGCGGGCGCAAGATCATCGTCGGCGCCGGCGTCGCCAACCTGTTCCTGGCAAGCGCGGTCGCCGCCGCCTGGATCGCCGGCGTTCCGCAGCCGGTCAAGGCGCTGCTGGGGATCGAGACGTCGCCAGTGGCAACGGCGCCAGCAGCGCGCAAAGACCCGATCGTCGCGCCCGTGCCGCGGGCCGAGGCACCAGGCGAAGCGGCGCCGCCGCCGCTGGCGCCCTCGCTCGAGGGCGGCCGCAGCGCGATCGTGTCGCCGCCAGTGCCGCAGCTATCACCCGAGCGCGTCGTCGCTGCACCGCCACCGATCCAGTCGCGGCCGGCCGCCGAACTCGCCGACCGTGCCGCCGGATTGCGGCGCGAGCGCAGCATCGAGCGGCCACGCATCGAAGCGGTGGAGGCGCTGCGCGACCGCGGCGAGCGACTGGAAACACCGGCCGTTGCCATCCGCGAACGGGTCGAACGGCCGCGCGAGGTGCCCGGCGAGCGCGCCGAAATGCTGGATGCCGACGGCGTCCGCAACCGCATCGAGGCGCGGCGCGATGGACTGACCGCCGCACCGCCTGCGGCCGCCGAACCGCTGCCGCTGCCTGATGTGGCGACGATCGAGGCCGCGCGCGCCACGCGGGTCGGGACGGCCGCAGATACCCCCGTGCCTGCCGATGCGGCGACGTCGGTTCCAGCAACATCGACTGTGGCAGCTACGCCCACCGACGCTGGCGCGCCCGAACAGGCGCGGCCTGCCGAAAGGCTGGATCGGGTCAAAAGGCCACCGCGTCGCCTGCGTGAACGCTTGCAGCGGCTGCGTCCGCGTAGCTAGTCACGAAGGGTTTTGCCTGCTGCTGCGTTGATACTATCGAGGGCGGGGAATGCCTGCTTCTCGATCAACGGAGGAAGCATCATGCGTAACATATTGATTCTGGTGTCGGCCATTGCTCTGACCAGCGGCGCGGCACTCGCCGAACAGACGAAGACGATCACCATCGACAACGACAAGGTATCGGGCACGCGTACCATCACGCGCGATCGCGAGGCCGGCACACTGTCGCGCGAGAGCGAACTGACGCGCAAGAGCGATGGCGCCACCGCGACGAGCAGCTTCGAGCGCCAGCGCACGGAGACCGGCGTCACCGTGTCAGGAAGCCAGACGGGCTTCAACGGCCAGACGCGCAGCTTCGAGTACGAACGGACGCGGACCGAGAACGGCTATACCGAATCGGGCAGTGCAACCGGACGCGGCGGCGAAACCTATTCGCTGACCGGGTCGGGACAGCGCACCGACACTGGCTACACGAGCGTTCGCGACATCACCGACGGCAGCGGCGCCAACGTCTTCCACCGCGACGTCACCGCGACGCGCGAAAACGGTGTCGTCAGCCGCACTGTCAATACGACGCGCGCCGAGGGGTTCAAGCCGCGGCACGTTCCCCGGCCGGTGAAGCGTCGCGCCCCCGGGCAGGGCGGTTGATGACGGCGGGCGGCGCGCCTGCCCAACACCCGCGCGCCGCCCGTTTCTTTCAGGTGAAGATCCTGCTCCAGGCCCGCTTCGCGCGGGCCTTCCAGTGGCCGCGGTGGTAGGCGTCCGACGCCAGCAGCGGCAGTACCGAGCCGGCCTCGGCAAACACCATCTGCTCCAAGGTCGTCTCGACCTTGCCCCAGCTCGCTGCCTCCTTGAGCGTCGAGGACGAGCAGGCGCCGTCGCGGACGTCGGCGACGGTGATCTGCACTGCGTACTTGTGCATGGCGACGTCGTCGTGGCCGAGGATCTCGGCGCAGACGACGGTGTCCTGCACAAAGTTCTTGGGAACGCCGCCGCCGATCATGAGAAGGCCGGTGGTACCCGCCTTGATCTTGATCTCGGTCAGCTCCCTGAAATCGGCGATGGCATCGAGCACCATGTGCGGCCGCCCCGCCTTCATCGCATCGACCTGATGCCTGACGAGACCAAAGCCCGCCGAGCTGTCGACGAACGCCGGGCAGAAGATCGGCACATCGTGCTCGTAGGCGAGCTTGACGAGGCTGTTCGGCTTCTTGCCGTGCTCGACGAGGTATTTGCCCATCTCGCGGATGAACGCACGGCTCGAGTAGGCCCTGGGCTCGAGGCTGTTCGCGATCCTGCCGATGGTGTGATCGCAGTCCTGCAGCGCCTCCTCGTCGATGTAGGTGTCGTAGATGCGGTCGATGTAGAGCGAGCGCAGAACATTATCGTCAGGAACTTCAAGCGCCTGGTAGTGTTTGTGTCCAAGGCCCTCAAAGAAATCCATGTCGACGATGGTGGCGCCGGTCGCAACGATGCCGTCGACCATGTTGTTGGCAACCAGGTCGGCATAGAGATTCATGCACCCGCCCGCCGAGGTCGAGCCGGCGATGACAAGAAAGATCGTGCAGTCCCTGTCCTCTAGCATCGTGTTGTAGATCTTCGTCGCGCGCGCCAGGTCGCGGCTGGTGAAGCTCATGCCGGCCATCTGGTCGATGATCGGGCGAGCATCGAAGCTCTTGATGTCGATGTGGCGCACTTCTTGGCTAAGGAGCTCGGCCTTGCGCTGGGCGTCGATACGGGTGTCATTCATTGGTGATCCTTCCAGTCGTTGAACTGGCTCGGCGTCCGCGGGTTGCGGAGCGCCGCCCGCGGCCGGGTCATCCGGCGCCGAGCGGGGAACGGCCGGCATTCCTCCATCCGCTCATTCCGAGCGAAGTCCGGGAACGCGCAAGCGTCTACTTGCGTATCGCAGTAACCGGTGCCGGTGTCGACTCGGTGACGGCGTAGACGCTCGCCATGGGTTCTTCGGTGACGATCACCGTCTCGCCATTGACGAAACCGTTGAATGCCGTGCGCATCGCCGCGCCATAGGCTCCGAGCATGCCGACCTCGACATAGTCGCCGGCCTTGACGTCGGCGGGCAACACGAACGGCCCAGCCATCCAGTCCAAGTCGTCGCAGGTCGGGCCGTAGAAACCGAATTCGACCGCCTCGTCCGATACTGGAGCGGCGCGGACGAGGCGGACCGGGAAGCGCCAGCCGACGTGTGCGGCGTCGAACAGCGACCCGTAGGCGCCATCGTTGATGTAGAGCACGTCGTCCTTGCGCCGCTCGACGCGGACCAGCACGCTTGCGTACTCGGCCGACAGCGCGCGACCGGGTTCGCACCAAAGCTCCGCCGAATAGCTGATCGGCAGCTCCTCGAAGGCGCGGTGAATGGTGTCGAAGAAGCGCTGCATCGGCGCCGGGTCCATGCCCGGGTAGACCGACGGGAAACCGCCGCCGACATCGACAACGTCGACGGTGACGCTGGCCTTCACGATCGCCGCGCGAACCAGTTGCATCGCTTCGGCATAGGCCTGCGGGCTCATCGCCTGGCTGCCGACGTGGAAGCAGACGCCAAGCGTGTCCGCCGCCTGTCGCGCCGCAAGCAGCAGGGCAGGGGCATCCTCGATCGAAGCGCCGAACTTTGCGGCGAGGCTCAGCTTCGAGTGCGCCGAGGAGACGCGCAGGCGGACGCACAGCGTCAGGTCGCCGGCGGCGCGGGTTGCTGTGACGATCTTCGCCAGTTCCTCGTGCGTGTCGAGCGAGAAGGTGCGAACACCGTGCTCAAAATAGGCCTCGGCGATTGCCTCCGCCGACTTGACCGGATGCATGAAGCAAAGGGTAGCGTGCGGCAGCAGCCCGCGTACCAGTCGCACCTCGTTGATCGAGGCGACGTCGTAATGGGTGATCCCCGCGTCCCAAAGCGTGCGGATAAGGTCCGGCGACGGGTTGGCCTTCACTGCGTACATCGACCGACCCGGGAACTTCTCGACAAAGAAGCGGGCGGCACGGCGTGCGGCGTGGGGACGGATGAGGGTGACGGGAGCGTCGGGCTTGAGAGCCGCCGCTACCCCCAGCGCGCTATGAAATTCTCGCAACTCAAGGGACCTCCAATGAACCGTTGACAGAACACTGCCTTGCGGTGGAAGTCCCATGGGGCAGCGGACGCGCTACATAGGGTTGCAAGTCCACGATGTAAAGCCAAAAAAGCTACCCGGTTTCCTAAGAATCCCTTAACCGTTTCAGAGAGTTAATGTTTCATGCCGAACCAGGGTGCCGGCGTTACCATCGGCGACGTTCAGGACGCCGCCCGGCGGATCGCCGGAATCGCCGTGCGCACGCCGCTGCTGCGGAGCGACCGTCTTGACGCAATGACAGGCGGCACCGTCTACCTGAAAGCCGAATGCCTGCAACGGACGGGATCGTTCAAGTTTCGCGGCGCCTACAACCGACTGTCGGCGATGAGCGCCGCCGAGCGGGCGGCGGGCGTGGTCGCCTTCTCCTCCGGCAACCACGCGCAGGGCGTGGCGCTCGCGGCGAAGCTGCTCGGGGTTCGCGCCACGATCGTCATGCCGGCCGATGCGCCGCGCATCAAGATCGAGGCGACCGCCGGATATGGTGCCGAGATCGTCAGCTACGACCGCTACACCGAACGGCGCGAGCTCATCGCCACCAAGCTCGCCGCCGAACGGGGCGGTATCGTGGTGCCCTCGTTTGACGATTGCTACATCATCGCCGGCCAAGGCACGATCGCGCTCGAAATCGCCGAAGACATCGGCGTTCCCGACCTGGTCGTTGCCTGTTGTGGCGGCGGCGGGCTGTCGGGCGGGATCGCGACGGCGCTTCCCGGCAGCGCCATCATCGTCGCCGAGCCGGAGGGCTATGACGACGTCACGCGC
>CAYVVV010000156.1:0-5961 GCA_964455325.1 uncultured Sphingosinicella sp.
AGGAGCGCAGCTGGAAGTGCCGATTGGCGTCGATGACGACGTTGGGCAGGTCGCCCTTGTGCGCGCCGTGCCGCGCACCCGTTGGATTGTAGTGCGGTCCCGCCGAGGTGAAGTCGGGCGCGGCGCATTCGCCCACAGCATGGATGTGGAAGGCATAGGTACCGGGGGCCATGTCGCGTGCCGCCAGCATGACGTCAACGCCGCGCGTCACCTGGCGCAGCGTCACCTCGCCTTTCACTGCCCCGGCGGCGTCGACCAGCGTCGCCGCGGCGGTGGGCATGCGGCCATCCGGCGTCGGCGGCGCGACGGTAGCGGCGCAGGCGGAAAGCGGCAATGCGGCAACGATCAACAGGCGCATGGGTTGGCTCCTTGACAGGGGTGCCGACGCAACGCCCGCGCCCCGTATTGGGTTTCAGTCGAGCGCCTTGACGATCTCCTCGACCATCTTCTTGGCGTCGGCGAGCAGCATCATGGTGTTGTCGCGATAGAACAGCTCGTTGTCGACGCCGGCATAGCCGACGCCGCCCATCGAGCGCTTGACGAACAGCACTGTCTTCGCCTTTTCGACGTCGAGCACCGGCATGCCGTAGATGGGCGAGGTCTTGTCGGTCTTCGCGGCCGGGTTGGTGACATCGTTGGCGCCGATCACGAAGGCGACGTCGGCCTGCCCGAACTCGGTGTTGATGTCCTCAAGCTCGAACACCTCGTCATAGGGCACGTTCGCCTCGGCAAGCAGCACGTTCATGTGCCCCGGCATCCGCCCCGCCACCGGATGGATGGCGTATTTTACCTCGGCGCCGTGCTCCTTCAGCTTGTCAGCCATCTCGCGGAGCACGTGCTGCGCCTGCGCAACCGCCATGCCGTAGCCGGGGACGATGATCACCTTCTCGGCGTTCTGCATCAGGAACGCCGCGTCCTCGGCCGATCCGCGCTTCCACGGCCGGTCGATGGCGGCGGCCGTGCCGCCGGCGCCGGCATCGGTGCCGAAGCCGCCGGCGATCACCGAGACGAAGCTGCGGTTCATCGCCCGGCACATGATGTAGCTGAGGATCGCGCCCGACGAGCCAACCAGCGCGCCGGTGATGATCATCGCGGTGTTCTGCAGGGTGAACCCCATCGCCGCCGCTGCCCAGCCCGAATAGCTGTTGAGCATGGAGACGACGACCGGCATGTCCGCCCCGCCGATCGGGATGATCAGCAGGAAGCCGATCAGGAACGACAGGCCGGTCACCGTCCAGAACACCCAGGCGCTCTGGTCCATCGTGAAATAGCCGACGAGGCCAAGGATGCCGGCCAGCGTGCCGAGGTTGATGACGTGCCGAAGCGGCAGCAGGATCGGCGCGCCCGACATGTTGCCGTTGAGTTTCAGGAAGGCGATGACGCTCCCCGAAAAGGTGATCGCGCCGATGGCGACGCCAAGTCCCATCTCGACGCGGCTGGCGGTGAAGATCGTCCCCGTCGCCGCATCGAAGATGCCGAACGCGCCGGGATTGAGATAGGCGGCCGCCGCCACCAGCACCGCCGCCATGCCAACGAGGCTGTGGAACGCTGCGACCAGTTGCGGCATCGCCGTCATCGCGATCCGCCGCGCGACGACGAAGCCAATGCCGCCACCCACCGCCATCGCCGCGACGATTTCGGCGAGGCTCGCAAGCTGGTGCGTGACGAGCGTCGTCAGCACCGCGATGCCCATGCCGATCATGCCGAAGCGGTTCCCCGCCTGACTTGTCGTTGGCGACGACAGACCGCGCAGCGCCAGGATGAACAGGATACCGGCGACGAGATAGGCAATGAGCGCCCAGGCCGGTGTAGCGGCAACGTGCTCCATCAGCGGCTCAGCCCTTCTTCTCTCTCTTCTTGTACATGGCGAGCATACGCTGCGTGACCGCGAAGCCGCCGAAGATGTTGACCGAGGCGAGCGCAACCGCAATCAGCCCCAGCCACTTCGCCACAGGCGCGTCCTGCGCCAGCGCCGCGATCAGCGCGCCGACGATGATCACCGAGCTGATCGCATTGGTCACCGCCATCAGCGGCGTGTGGAGGGCAGGCGTCACCGACCAGACGACATAATAGCCGACGAAACAGGCCAGAACGAAGATCGAAAGGGTTGAGATGAAGTCCATGGCCTAGATCCTGTGATCTCTGTGCTGGGAAGGGACAATCATTGCAGCCGCTCGCTGACGACCACCCCGCCCTTCGTCAGTCGCACCCCCTTCACAATCTCGTCGTCATCCGGAAACGCCGGTGCCTTCGTGTCCTTGTCCCAGAACGCCGAGAGGAAGTTGAACAGGTTGCGCGCGTAGAGCAGCGATGCGTCGGCTGCGAGCCGGCTCGGCACGTTCCTGTGGCCGACAATCTTGACACCGTGTCTGATGACCACCTCGCCCGCCACTGCCCCCTCGACGTTGCCGCCGGCTTCGACCGCAAGGTCGACGATGACGCTGCCCGGCTTCATCGTGGCGAGCTGCGCGTCAGAGACGAGGCGCGGCGCGGGACGCCCGGGGATGAGCGCCGTGGTGATGACGATATCCTGCCTGGCGATGTGGCCAGAGACGAGTTCGGCCTGAGCTCGTCTGTACTCCTCCGACATCTCGGTCGCGTAGCCGCCGGCGCCCTCGCCCTCGATGCCCTTGACGCTTTCCACGAAGATCGGCTTCGCGCCAAGCGACAGGATCTGCTCCCTCGTCGCCGAACGGACGTCGGTGGCACTGACCTGCGCACCGAGGCGCCGCGCCGTTGCGATCGCCTGCAGCCCGGCGACGCCGACGCCCATCACGAACACTCTGGCGGCGCTGACCGTGCCCGCCGCAGTCATCATCATCGGGAAGGCGCGGCCATATTCGCTCGCCGCGTCGAGCACGGCCTTGTAGCCGGCGAGGTTCGACTGCGATGACAGCACGTCCATCGACTGCGCGCGGGTGATGCGCGGCATCCATTCCATGGCGAGCGCCTCGAGCCCCGCTGCGGCATAGGCGCTGACCCGTTCCGGGTCGCCCGTGGGGTTGTACATGGCGACGACGCGTGCCCCGGGCGCCGCACCGCTCAGCGTCATCGGGTCGGGCGCCTGCACCGCAAGCACGATGCCGGCGCCGTTGACGACGTCGGCGCGCTTGCCGATTGCGGCGCCGGCGGCAGCGTAGTCGGCATCGGCGATGCCCGAGGCTTCGCCGGCACCCGCCTCGACGGCAACTTCGGCGCCAAGGCCGATGAACTTCTTCACCGTTTCGGGCGACGCCGCGACGCGGCGCTCGAACTCGGCGGTCTCTCTGACGACCGCGATGCGGACCGGCGCGGTACTGCTCACGGCGTCAGTTGTAGGCGAAGGCGAGGAGGCCGAGCAGGATGATCGCGATGCCCGCGATCGCCCACAGTATCATCGACTTGAACCCCGAGTAGGTCTTTTCATGCATGCGCATGAACTTGTCCGATGATGAGTTGTCGTGCGCCATAAGCATCCCCTTGCTGCCCCGCGACATCCGACGCGGACCATAGCGGCGGAGCAGCGCCTGTGAAGCCCCAATCGGGTCACAAATTTTAACAGGTCCGAAAGGGCCTGTATCGTATCGAGACAGGCGGGACTGAATTCGGGGCGCCGGCAGACATGGCCAAGCAGACCATCCTTATCGTCGACGACGAGCCGGGTCAGTGCCGGCTGACCCAGGCGGTCATCGCGCGCGCAGGCTATGCGACGGTCGAGGTCGACCACGGCGACGCCGCGATCGCATTGCTGTCGGGCGACAAGGCGCGCGGCATCGACGCCGTCATCCTCGACCACAACATGCCCGGCAAGACCGGCATCGACGTGTTGGGCGCGGTGCGGCCGCTGCACCCGAAGCTGCCGATCATCATGCTCACCGCGCATTCGTCGGTCGCGGTCGCCGTCGAGGCTATGCGCGCCGGCGCCAGCGACTTCTTGCTGAAGCCGGCCAATCCTGAGCGCCTGGTGAAGGCGATCGCGCTCGCGCTCGACAAGAAGGCGCCCGCGGGCGAACTGCGGCCACTGTCCGAGAAACTTCCCGACACGCTTGGCTTCGACGATATCGTCGGCAGTGACCCCGGTTTCCGCGCGGCGCTCGCCGTCGCGGCAAAGGCGGCGCAGAAGAATGTGCCGATACTGATCGAGGGCGAGAGCGGCGTCGGCAAGGAGGTCGTCGCACAGGCAATCCATGCCGCAAGCCCGCGCCACGACAGGCCGCTTGTCGTTGTCAATTGTGGCGCGATCCCCGCCAATCTGGTCGAATCGGTGCTGTTCGGGCACGAAAAGGGCGCCTTCACTGGCGCCGTCGAGCGGCACGTCGGTCGCTTTGGCGAGGCCGATGGCGGCACATTGTTCCTCGACGAGATCGGTGAACTGCCGCTCGACGCACAGGTGAAACTGCTGCGGGCGCTGCAGACCGGGCAGATCGAGCCGGTCGGCGGCAAGGGCCATATGACCGTCGACGTCCGGCTGATCGCCGCGACCAACCGCAACCTTGCCACCGAAGTCGCCGAAGGCCGTTTCCGCGAGGACCTGTTCTACAGGCTTGGCGTCGTTCCGGTGACCATCCCGCCGCTGCGCGAGCGGCGCGGCGACATCCCGGCACTGGCGCGGCACTTCGTCGAGCGGCTGCGCGCGCACGAGGGTGTTACCCCGATCGGAATCGACGACGACGCACTGGCGCTGCTTTGCCGCTACGACTGGCCGGGCAACGTCCGTCAGCTGCAGAACGCGCTGTTCCGTGCCGCCGTTCTATGCGACTCTCAGCAGCTGTCGCCAGCCGATTTCCCGCAGCTTGTCGGTTCGGCCGGCCCGCAACGCTGCGCCACGACGGCGGCGCCAGTTGCAGCCCCTGCGGCTGGAACCGCAACGAGCATTTCGTTGCTTGGTGTCGACGGCAAGCTGCGCAGCTTCGACGACATGGAGGCGGAGATCATCCGCAAGGCAATCCACCACTGCCGCGGCCGCATGAGCGAGGTGGCACGGCAGCTCGGCATCGGCCGATCGACACTCTACCGCAAGCTCGGCGAGATAGCGTTCACCGATGACCTCGATGATGGCGATGTGCGCGATGTGGCATGACACCCCTTGATGTTTCGACCATCGTCGCTGATCTTGCCATGAAGAGCGGCAACGATCCGCCGCTCGTAACGGAGTGACCTGATGCCGGCATTTGCACGCGAGCTTGAGCACACGCTGCACAACGCGCTCGCCGAGGCGAGCCGGCGGCGCCACGAATATGCAACGCTCGAACATCTGCTGTTCGCGTTGCTTGGCGACAGCCACGCAGCGGCGGTCATGAAGGCGTGCGGCGTCGATCTCGACCAGCTCGGCAGCGACCTTTCGGCCTATCTCGACAAGGAACTGGAACCGCTGCGCGCGTCGGAGCAGGTCGATCCCAATCCCACCGCCGGCTTCCAGCGCGTCGTGCAGCGCGCGATCCTGCACGTGCAGTCGTCGGGGCGCGACGAGGTCACCGGCGCCAACGTCCTCGTCGCGCTGTTTTCAGAGCGCGAGAGCCATGCCGTCTATTTCCTGCAGCAGCAGGACATGACGCGGCTCGATGCCGTATCCTACCTCAGCCACGGCATCGCCAAGTCGCCGTCGCTCAGCGAGCAGCGGCCGGTGCGCGGCGCCGACGAACCGGCCGACGAGCAGAAGGAGAAGGCTGGCACCAAGAAGGGCGCCGACTCGCCGCTGCGGCAGTTCTGCGTCAACCTCAACGAGAAGGCCCAATCGGGCAAGGTCGATCCGCTGATCGGCCGCGCGGCCGAGGTCGACCGCACCATCCAGATCCTCTGCCGGCGGTCGAAGAACAACCCGCTCTACGTCGGCGATCCCGGCGTCGGCAAAACCGCCATCGCCGAAGGCCTTGCGCGCAAGATCGTCGAAGGCGACGTGCCCGACGTGCTGAAGGGCGCCGTCATCTACGCGCTCGACATGGGCGCGCTGCTCGCCGGCACGCGCTACCGCGGCGATTTCGA
>CAYVVV010000157.1:0-253 GCA_964455325.1 uncultured Sphingosinicella sp.
GCTTCCTGCGCCGCAATACCCGCCAGGATCTTGGCAACGGCGAGCGGTTCGGCGGCAACGTCGGTCTGCACCAGAATGCCGCGGTCGGCGCCCATGGCAAGCGCCGTGCGCAGCGTTTCCTGGCATTGCTGCACGCCGATGGAAACGGCGACGACTTCGCTTGCGACACCCTTTTCCTTCAGCCGCACCGCCTCCTCGACCGCAATCTCGTCGAACGGGTTCATGCTCATCTTGACGTTGGCGATGTCGACAC
>CAYVVV010000157.1:263-5936 GCA_964455325.1 uncultured Sphingosinicella sp.
CGCGGTCTATGTCGAGGGTGCCCACCCGCACGACGTTGGCGAGGTCGACACCGGTCCCGTCCGACTTGACGCGCACCTTGACATTGTAGTCGATCACCCGCTTGACGGGCACCAGCACCTTCATGGGCATCCTCCGGAATCGCGCTCGCCGGCACCTGGCCGACGTTGGCCGAGGCACTGCGGCATCGGCGGCCTTCCTGTCAACGCCTTAAGCCCTACAACAGACAGTTTGACGCGCTGAAAACGCGTGCCAGAATGGCGTCAGCCAGATCAACAACAGGTGGGTCGCAGTTGAACAAGTCATCGCCGCCGCGGCGCGGCGCCAGCGCGGCTGCGCCGGTCGCGCTAAGACTCTTGGGTGAACCCCGCGTGTTCCTCGGCGGCGTCGATGCGACGCCGCGGTCGAAGCGCGGCCGTGCGCTCGTCGCCTACCTGGCACTGACGCCTGGGCACAGCGCCTCGCGCAGCCGGCTTGCCGACCTCTTCTGGGGCGATCGCGGCGAAGCGCAGGCGCGCGGCAGCCTGCGCCAGTGTCTGCTCGAAGTGCGCGGCGCCATCGGGCCGGAGCTGCTTTTGGCCGGTCGCGACGACGTCGCGCTCGGCGAGGGCTGGACCTGTGACGTCGCCATGGTCGACGCGCTGATCGGCATGGCGACACCCGCGAATATCGCCGACGCGGTCGAGCAGGCCGGACGCGAGCCGCTGCTTGGCACGCTGTTCGTCAGCGACGCGTTCGACGAATGGCTGTCGGTCACGCGATCCGCGTTCGACACGCGGCTTGCCGAGGCGGCGCGACGCGGCCTTCGGCTCGCGATCGATGCCGGCGACGACGACAGTGCGCGGCGCATTGCCGATCATTATCTGCTGCGCGACCCTGGCGACGAGGAGGCGACGGTGCTCGCCATGCAGGCCGACGCTGCGCGCGGCG
Source organism: uncultured Sphingosinicella sp. (assembly GCA_964455325.1). Taxonomy (GTDB): domain Bacteria; phylum Pseudomonadota; class Alphaproteobacteria; order Sphingomonadales; family Sphingomonadaceae; genus Sphingosinicella. The sequence goes on from CAYVVV010000157.1 coordinate 1,192, forward strand.
CGGCGCCGGTCGCGCACCGCCGCTTCCAGAGGCTGCGCGATTACCTCGCGAGCGAACTCGGCGCCGCGCCCGGTCCCGCAGCGGTCGCGGCGCTGGCTGCGCTGACGGCGCCAACGCCGCTGCCCGTGGCAGTGGCCGAACCCGCCGGCGGGCCGCCGCTGCTCGTCGTCGGACCGTTCACCGAAACCGGCCTTGTCGGCGATCTTCGCCACATCGGCGGCGGCGTGCGCGAGGAGGTCGTTTCGGGGCTTTCCCGCTTCCGCGACATCCGCGTGCTCGTCGAGGACCGGCTGCCATCGTTGACCGAAGCACCGCTCTACGGCAGCAGCGGCCGCGCCTATGCGCTCACCGCCAACCTTCGCGTCGCCGAGGGCCGCATGCGGGTGACGCCGGTGCTGACACGGCTTGCCGACCGGGCGGTCGTCTGGTCGCAGCCCGTCGACGTCGCGTCGGTCGGCCTCGAGCGCGCGATCGACACCATGGTCGACCGCATCATCGGCGCCGCGGCGCCGAGCGTCGAGCGCGATGCGGTCCGCCAGTCGACGTCGGCCGACGTCTATGACCGTTATCTCGCTGCCCAGTACGCGTCGTTCCCGACCAATGATCATGGCGTCGCGCAGCGCGCGGCACGCGAACTCGAAGCGGTCATCGCGGAGGCGCCCAACCTCGCGGTCGCCTATCCGCCGCTGATCCGGCTCTACAACACCAACTACGCGTTCACGATTGCTGGCGTGCGCTGCGACAGCGAGCGCGAGCGCGCGTTCGAACTGGCGCGGACGGCCTTCCAGCTCGATCGCGGCCATGCCTTTTGCTACACGGCAATGGGATGGTGCCAGCTGTGGCACGGCAACTTCGACGCCGCGCATGCGATTCTGCAGCAGACGCTCGAGATCAATCCGTACCATTCGACGCGGCTCAAGGAGGCGGCGTTCGGCATGGTGTTTCTCGGCGACCGGGCATTATCGGACATGCTGCTGGCGCGGTCGCTCGAAATCGATCCGCTGCCGAACGATGGCTTTTTCGAGGATCTGGGGCTGCTGCGTCTGATGCAGGGCAAGGCCCGTGAAGCGACGTCCTACCTCGATCTGCTGATCGCGCCGTCGATCTGGGGCGAACTCTATGCCGCGCTTGCCGCCCGATCGATCCACCGTGCCGATGGGCTGTCGCGGCTCGCCGGCTGGATCGATCGGATCGCGGCGCGCTGGCGCGGCGATGGCAGTATGGATGCCGCGACGCTCATCGACTGGGTCGGTTATCATCATCCCTTCCGCGAACGGCAAGACTTCGACGCGTTCATGACGATGGTGGCGGACGCCGTGCGCGATCGATTTCGGCGCGAAGCCGCCTGAGGTAGACCGTTTCGGGCGGCGGCGGGCAAGCCAACGGCGCGCCCACGTCGGCAAGCACGACAGCAAGCGCCCGCGCCGCGTCGACCGTCTTGAAGCTTGGCCCGCCCGCGCGCAACCAGCGCACCGCTGCCGGCGGGACACGGCCCAGCGACTCGGCGGCGGACGCCACGGCGGCCCAGCTGCGGTCCTTGTAATGGATGGCGCGTGCGGCCGCGCGGATGCGGCGCGCGGTGTCGGCGTCGAGAAGCCGTCGCCGCAACGCGCCGACAAGCCGCGCGCGCACGTCGACCTGGGCGATGCTCATCGCCCGGTATCCAAGCGCTTCGGGCGCATGCACGACCGCGACCTCGTCGTCGCCAACGATGCGTCCGTCGAGAACGGCGCGTGCGACCGCGCCGATCGGGCGCATGCCGCAACTGGCCAGCTCGGCCGCACGCAGCGCGCCCATGCTGGCGGCGCCGCTGACCCGAAAGCCATGCGACAGCAGGACGAGGATTTCCTTGTGCCATGGCGCGCGCGCCGTCCCGAAAACGCCATCGATCAGCAGCACGGTGTGCGGCCGCGCATCGGCGAGCCGAAGCAGGTCGCCCGCTGCCGCAGGCCCAAGCCAGTCGACACGGGGATCCCGCGACCACGGCAGCGTCGGTCCCGAAAACACGGTGACGCGCGTCATTGTAGCATCGCCGGCGTCCATTTGAGACCGAGCGCGACCAGCTTGACGACAAAGACGCCATCGACCGGCGCGGGCAGGTCGACCACGACCACGTCATAACCGTCGGCGATCAAGCCCTCGACCGGGGACGGTCGCGCGTGTCGCCGGCACCGTTCGGCGAACCGCTGCCAGTCGACCGGAAAGACGCCGGCCGGCGGGCCGAGCGCTCGTAGGCCGATGGCATGCGGCTCGTCAGCGTCGATGTCGTCGCGCGCGCCGCTGATCAGCGTCAGCCGCGACTGCGCCGCCTCGCCGAAGGCACGCAACAGGGCGTCGTCGGGATCGCGCCGGCAGGCCGCGCCCGCCGCCGACGGCGCCCGGCCGGGCTCGTCGATTCGGCAGATCACAACCGGAAGCCCGCCAGGACCGGTCAGCGCATAGACGGTCAACGTTGTGCCGATGGCGGCGAGATGCGCACGTAGCCGGCCGAACCAGTCGGCCTCGATCGTCTGCTGGTCAACGCAGAACGACGCCTGCCCGACCATGCCGGCGACCAGCCAGCGTGCCTGCGCCTCGCGTTCGACAAGTTCGAATGCCGCCGCGGTGATTGCGTCATCCGCCGATGCGCCGGCGGCGGTCCCATTACTCGAGCGCACGAACGGCGTGTCGGGGTCGGCAGCGTAATCCTGCGTCACCAGGTCGAACGGCAGGTAGCACCGACGGCCATCGGCAATGCGGACGCCTGCGTGCCATCGGCATGGCCGCGACTCGAAGCCATCGAGCGGTGCCCGCGCCCAGCCATAGCTTGCCAGCGCCCGCGCCCGCTCGGGCGGAGGCAGCTCGCTGAAGGCGGCAACGGGACCGTTCGGCACCACGGTCTCGGCTGCACAGCTTTCGATACCCTCCATGATCGCCGAAGTGCGCGCATCCGCTGTTGTCGCGCCCTTGCCCTGATGCACCGATAGCGCCCGGCTCATCGGCCGGATCGCCTGAAAGACGGGCATGCCGATGCGGTCGAGATGCGTCAGTTCGGCGACACGCGTAATGCCCGCGGCGGCGAGCGCCGACGTCAGTCGTGCGAGCAATGACGCGGCGGTTTCCGCGCGCCAGCTGTCCGAATGCGGAACCGCTTCAACCCAGCTTGGCGACACGCGCTACTGGAAGTCGTCCGACACGTGCTGGAACATCGAGATATTGTTCTGCGCCGGTACCGCGACCGCGTCACGGCGATGTCCGGCCAACGGATGTCCGGTCGTCGCCAACTGATTGAACAACTGGCGGACGCCGTCATAGCCTTGCACCTGCGCCTCGGTTTTGGACAGACTACGGTCGTATTTCGCGACCGACTGCGTCACATAATAGCTCTCGCCGTCCTTGATGATGAACGTCGGTGAATTGCTGCCAGGAAACTGGATCTGGGTTACCGTCTTCGCCATCTTCACCTCCTGTTGCCAGCCCGACGCGCGGTCGTCCGAGCGGGATATGTTCCAAATAGCCAGAGTCTTGCTGTCCGGCTACCTCAGATTGCGACGACGGGTGCCCAGCCGTGAAAATCGGGGATCGTTTCGCCAGTACAGCGGTCGAAGCGAACGCGGCGCGGCCGGCCATCCTCGGCGCGAATCGGCACGTCGACGCGATGCGCCGTTGCCGTTGGGGCGCCGAATGGATCAGCGGGATGTGACGCCAGTGCGGTTGCATTGAACGCTGCCGCGGCGAGCGCCGCGGTGACGATGATGCGCTTGAGATCGGACGACATGGCGGCACTCCCGTTTGGTCTGGGTACCGGCGGGGTCTGCTGGTCACGCCCGCCGACACTGGCCAGTCTACCCCGCTGCCGTCAAAGCAGGCGCGATTCTTGCGTCAGAAATCCGTCAATAATGGCAGGATCGCGCCTCAGGGTTCCATCGTATCGGCCATGCCGCGCCACAGATGCAGGCTGAACAGCGCCTCGGCGTCGCTCCACACCTTGACCGGAGTCCAGCCGGCGACACGCGCGAGCAGGCGTGCTTCCTCAAGCGTGTACTTGTGGCTGTTCTCGGTATGGATGGCCTCGCCCTCGCGCAGCGAATAGCGCCGGTCCTTGACGCGGAACGCGACGTCGCGGGTTGCCACAAGGTACATCTCGATGCGACCAGCCTCGTTGTTCCACACGGCACGATGCTCGAACGCATCGACGTCGATGTCGCCGCCCAGTTCGCGGTTGATGCGGTGCAGAAGATTGCGATTGAACGCGGCCGTTACGCCGGCGTCGTCATCATACGCCGCCTCGATGAGCCGCGGGTTTTTCTTAAGGTCGATGCCGATGACAAGCCACGGATCGCTGCCAAGCGTCGCGCGGAACGCACGCAGCAGATCCGCCGCAGCGGCGGGCGTCATGTTGCCGATCGTCGAGCCGGGGAAGAAACCCAGCATCGGTCGTCCGGCGACCGCTGCCGGCATCGCGATCGGTTTGGTGAAATCGCCGGCGACCGGAAACACGTCCAGATCGGGCATCGCCTCGGCCAGTCCGCGCGCGGCATCGATCAGAAACGCCGCCGAAATGTCGATGGCGACATAGGCGGCGGCGGCGACCGCGTCGACGAACGGCGGCTTCTTCATCGAAGACCCAGAGCCGAACTCGACGATGACACGGCCCTTCCCGGCGATGCGGCCGATTTCGGCGCTGTGTGCTGCAAGCAGACCGACCTCGGTGCGCGTCGGATAATATTCGGGCAGTCGCGTGATCGCCTCGAACAGTTCCGACC
>CAYVVV010000158.1:0-2909 GCA_964455325.1 uncultured Sphingosinicella sp.
TGTTCGGGTAGTGCGTCCCTCGACTTCCCTCGGGATGAGCCGGCTTGTTGCAGGTCGAGCATTCGCAACATCGCTCATCCCGAGCGAAGTCGAGGGACGCAGCTATACAGGTACCCCGTAAAGGTCGGTGTCGTCGGCATCCTCCACCCGCACACGGACGATGTTGCCGACGTTCACATGGCCGGCGTCGCGCAGCAGCACCTCGCCATCGATCTCGGGCGCGTCCGCCCTGGAACGGCCGGTGGCGCCGCCTTCGTCGTCAACGGCGTCGATAATGACGTCGATGCTTTGGCCGATCTTGCGCTGAAGCTTCGCCGCGGAAATTGTCGCCTGGTGCGCCATGAAGCGCTCCCAGCGCTCCTGCTTCACCGGCTCCGGCACCGCGCCGTCGAGCGCGTTCGCGGCGGCGCCTTCGACGGCTTCATAGGTGAAGCAGCCGGCGCGATCGATCTCGGCCTCGGCGAGCCAGTCGAGCAGGTAGCGGAAATCCTCCTCGGTCTCGCCCGGGAAGCCGACGATGAACGTCGAACGGATGGCGATGTCGGGAACGAGCGCGCGCCATGCCTTCAGCCGCGCCAGCACCTTTGCCTCGTTGGCCGGCCGCGCCATGCGGCGGAGCACGGCGGGCGAGGCGTGCTGGAACGGGATGTCGAGATAGGGCAGGATCAGCCCCTCCGCCATCAGCGGGATAAGCTGGTCGACGTGCGGATACGGGTAGACATAGTGCAGCCGTACCCACGCGCCCAGGTTTCCGAGCGCACGCGCAAGGTCGGTGATATGCGCGCGATAGTCCGCGTCCCGCCACGTCGACACGGCGTGGCGGATGTCGACGCCGTAGGCCGACGTGTCCTGGCTGATGACGAGCAGTTCCCTGGTCCCGGCCTCGACGAGCTTCGTCGCCTCGCGCACCACCGCCGCCGCCGGCCGGCTGACGAGATCGCCGCGCAGGCTTGGAATGATGCAGAACCTGCAGCGGTGGTTGCAGCCTTCGGAAATCTTCAGATAGCTGTAGTGGCGCGGCGTCAGCTTGAGACCGGCTTCGGGAACGAGGTCAAGATAGGGTGAGGCGACCGGCGGCGCCGCATCGCGCACCGCATCCACCACCGCCTCGTACTGATGCGCGCCGGTGACGGCGAGCACGCCCGGAAAGCGCGTGCGGATGAGGTCGGCCTCGTTGCCCATGCAGCCGGTGACGATGACGCGGCCATTCTCGGCGATCGCCTCGCCGATCGCGGCAAGGCTCTCTTCCTTGGCGCTGTCGAGAAAACCGCAGGTGTTGACGACGACGACATCGGCGCCGGCATAGTCGGTGCTCATCGCATAACCGTCGGCGCGAAGCTTCGTCAGGATGCGCTCGCTGTCGACCAGCGCCTTGGGACAGCCCAGCGAGACCATGCCGACCTTCGGCGGTTCGGGAAGCGATGTTTCGGCCATTGCGGCCGGCGCGATGGCGGATCGGACCCACAAACGCAAGCCCACATTGCGCGTCGGCCCGCATTTTGACATTGGACTTCGCATGCACCGTCTTCAAGGCAAGATCTGCGTCGGCACCGGCGCTGCCCGCGGCATTGGCGCTGCGATCGCCGAGGCTTTTGCAGCGGAAGGCGCATCGGTCGTCGTCACCGACAAGGACTTCGCCGGTGCCAACGCCGTTGCCACGCGCATAGGCGGCCGCGCGCTGCGGCTCGACGTCGCCGAGGAAGCCGACTGGGAGCGGTTGGCGGCCAACGTCCCCGGCGTCGACGTCGTCGTCAACAATGCCGGCATCACCGGTTTCGAGGAGGCGTTCGCGCCGCACGACCCCGAGCACGCGTCGCTCGCCGACTGGCGGGCGGTGCACCGCGTCAACCTCGACGGCACCTTTCTCGGTTGCCGCTACGCGATCCGGGCGATGCGCGCGAAAGGTGCGGGCTCGATCATCAACATGTCGTCGCGCTCTGGCATGGTCGGCGTCCCGGGCGCGGCCGCCTATGCCTCGTCGAAGGCGGCAATCCGCAACCATACCAAGACGGTCGCGCTATACTGTGCCGAACAGGGCATGACGGTGCGCTGCAACTCGATCCACCCGGCGGCGGTGCTGACACCGATGTGGGAACCGATGCTCGGCGACGGCCCCGACCGCGCCGAGCGCATGGCTGCGTTCGTCGCCGACTGTCCGCTGAAGCGCTTCGGCGAGCCATCCGAAGTCGCCGCGATCGCCGTGCTGCTGGCATCGGACGAGGCGACCTATATCACCGGCGCCGAGTTCACCATCGACGGCGGCATCCTTGCCGGCGCGGCGGCGAGTCCGTCGCGCGACTGATCGCTGGCGCGCCGGCGGGCGGCGACGCTAGGGTGGGCCGCATGGACGATGCAGAGCCTGTCATCCGGTTCGCGGCCTTCGTTGGCGTACTGGCCGCAATGCTGCTCGCGGAGGCGGTCTGGCCGCGCCGCGATCGGCTGAACCTGCGTCGCCGCCGCTGGCCGTCGAACCTTGGCATCGTCGCACTCGACACGCTGCTCGTGCGCCTCGTCGCACCGCTTGGCGTCGTGGGCGCCGCGCTCTTCGCCGACGCGCGCGGGATCGGACTGTTCAACGCCGTCGCCGTACCGGGCTGGCTGGCGGTCGTGGCAAGCTTCGTGCTGCTCGACCTCGCCGTGTGGGCGCAGCACGTTGCCTTCCACAAGGTGCCGTTGTTCTGGCGCTTCCACCGCATGCACCATGCCGACACCGACATCGACGCGACGACGGGACTGCGCTTCCATCCTGGCGAGATCCTGCTGTCGCTGGCGATCAAGGCGGGGGTCGTCGTGCTGCTCGGCGCCCCCGCTGCCGCCGTCGTTGCGTTCGAGATCGCGCTCAACGCGACGTCGTTGTGGAACCATGCCAATCTCCGCCTGCCGGCACGGATCGACGCGCTGGTGCGGCA
>CAYVVV010000158.1:2919-5902 GCA_964455325.1 uncultured Sphingosinicella sp.
CTTAGAGTTGGATCGGCTGCTGCGGCTGCTGCTGGTGACGCCCGACATGCACCGCGTGCATCACAGCTGGCGGCCGGAGGAGACCAACAGCAATTACGGCTTCAACTTCCCCTGGTGGGACCGGCTGTTCGGCAGCTATCGCGCGCAGCCGGCGGACGGTCACGCCGGCATGACGATCGGCCTGCCGGGGTTCCGCGACCCCGCCGAGCTGCGCCTCGACCGCATGCTGACGCAGCCATTCCGCTAGGGTCTGTCCTGATTGGAGAGAGCCGGCTCGCTTGACCCGCTCGGGATGAGCGGGTTTGTAGAAGCGATTCGACATGACCAGGGCAAACTCTAGCCGAGCTGCGGCAGGTGCGGCAGCGGGTCGACCGGCTTGCGGCCCTGGCGAATCTCGAAGTGGAGTTGCGGCTCGTCGACCGATCCAGTGCTGCCGACGCGCGCGATCGGATCGCCCTGGCGGACGGTGTCGCCGCGGATGACGAGAAAGTCGTCGGCGTGTGCGTACGCCGTGATCCAGCCGTCGGCATGCTTCAGCAGGACGAGATTGCCGAACCCCTCGATGCCGTCGCCGGCATAGATGACGACGCCGTCGGCGGCGGCGCGGATCGGACTGCCGGTAGTGGCGCGCAGGTTGATGCCGTCGTTGCGCCGTCCGCCGGCCTTGGGACCGAAACGGCTGATCAGCCGGCCCTCGACCGGCACGATGAAGCGGCCGTTGAACGCGGGGGGCGGCGGCAGCGGCGCCGGCGCGGCGATCTCGGTGGCGGCTGCCGGCGCCGTCGCCGCGGCCGCGGGCGACGCCGACGCGACGGCGGGTTCGCTGCCCGAGATGAGGTCGTCGATGTCGATGCTGAACGCCGCCGCGCGCTCGGCGAGCGTCATTTCGCGAACCGCCGCCCTGGTCGGCAGCCGCAGCCGTTGGCCGACACGAATCGTATAGGGCGCGCGCAGCGCGTTGAGCTCCGCCACCCGGTCCCAGTCGGCGCCATAGGCGCGGGCGATGGCGATGCCGGTCTCACCGGCCTTCACCGTATGATAGCGGCCGGCGGGGATGTTCAGCACCTGCCCGGGTACGATGACATAGGGCGGGGCGATGCCGTTCGCCTGCGCGATCGCCTGCACCGACGACCCGGTGCGCTCGCCGATGCGCGACAGCGTGTCGCCGGGCTGTACCGTGACTGTCTGCTGGGCGATGTCGACCGCGTCGGCGACGACCCTGGCCGGGCGCCAGGGCGCGCGCGTAGGCGTCGCGGACACTGCTGGCGGCTGTGCATCGCCGATCGTGCGATCGGGGACAGGTACCGGAAACTGCGGCCGCGACGGCTGGGCGCAGGCGGCGGCAAGCAGCAGCACGAGGGGCGCGGCGCGAGGCATGCGCACGTTCCTAACAAAGCCCGATTCGCATGGGAATCCGGCTTGCACCTATGCGCCGTCGAATGCAGCCTGCAACGCGCGCATCGTCTCGTAGTGCGTCATGTCGAGATGCAGCGGCGTCACCGCGACGTAGGATTCGCGCACGGCCTGCAGGTCGGTCATGTGCCCCGGCTGCGCCGCTTCACGGCCAAGGCCGAACCAGAAATAGGGAAAGCCACGCGGATCGATCCGTTCCTCGATCGCGGTATGGCCATAGTCGCGGATGCCCTGTTCGCAGATGCGCACGCCGTTGACGCCTTCGGGCGACGTCGGCGGGAAGTTGACATTCACCAGCACACCGGTCGGCCAGGCGACATCGAGCAGCGGGCGGATCACGCGTGCGCCCCAGGCCGCTGCGGTGCGGAATGCCGCCTCCGGCGGCAGGTGCTGCAGTACCTGGCTCAAGGCGATCGAGCGGACGCCGTAGAGCGTGCCCTCCATCGCCGCCGACACCGTTCCGGAATAGGTGACGTCCTCGGCGAGATTGGCGCCGCGATTGACGCCTGACAGCACAAGATCGGCGGGATGATCCTTCATGATGTGGCCGAGCGCCATCATCACGCTGTCGGTCGGCGTGCCACGCACCGCCCAGCGCCGGTCGTCGAACTTCTGCAGACGGATCGGCTGCGTCAGTGTCAGCGAATGGCCCGCACCCGACTGCTCCTCCGCCGGCGCCACCACCCACACGTCGTCGCTGAGTTCGCGCGCGATCGCTTCCAGCACCTTGATGCCCGGCGCGTGGATGCCGTCGTCATTGGTGACGAGGATCCTCATGGACGCAGTACCTCGATACCATTCATGTAGGGCCGCAGCACCGGCGGCACGGTGACCGACCCGTCCGCCTGCTGACCATTCTCGAGGACGGCGACGAGTGCGCGGCCGACGGCGACGCCCGAGCCGTTGAGCGTGTGCACGAACTCGGTTCCCTTGTCGCCGTTGGCGCGCGTGCGCGCGTTCATCCGCCGCGCCTGGTAGTCGCCGCAGTTGGAGACGCTCGAAATCTCGCGGTACTGGCCCTGGCCCGGCAACCAGACCTCAAGGTCATAGGTCTTGCGCGCCGACGCGCCCATGTCGCCAGCTGACAGCAGCATCACGCGATAATGGAGGCCGAGCTTCTGCAGCACGCGCTCGGCGTTCGCGACCATCTGCTCGTGCATCGCTTCGCTGTCCTCGGCGGTGGTGATCGCCACCATCTCGACCTTGTCGAACTGGTGCTGGCGGATCATGCCGCGCGTGTCGCGCCCGGCGCCGCCAGCCTCGGACCTGAAGCACGGGCTGTGCGCGGCGAGCCTGATCGGCAGCGCCGCGGCGTCGAGGATCTGTTCGCGCACGCTGTTGGCGAGCGGGATCTCGCTGGTCGAGATCAGGTACTGCTCGGCCTGCGCCTCGGCCCCGCCGCCCGCGCCGCTCTCGCCAGCGCTGCCGCGGTAGACCCAGAACATGTCCTGCTTGAATTTCGGCAGCTGCCCGGTGCCTTCGAGCACCTCGCGGTTGACGATGTACGGCGTCCAGCACTCGGTGTAGCCGTGGTCGACGGTCTGAACGTCGAGCATGAACTGCGCGAGCG
>CAYVVV010000159.1:0-5840 GCA_964455325.1 uncultured Sphingosinicella sp.
TCGGAGCCGCGCTACGTCATCTCGATGGGCAGCTGCGCCAACGGCGGCGGCTATTATCATTATTCCTATTCGGTGGTGCGCGGCTGCGACCGCATCGTCCCGGTCGACATCTATGTGCCGGGCTGTCCGCCGACTGCCGAAGCGCTGCTCTACGGGATCATGGCGCTGCAGCGGAAGATCCGCCGCGTCGGGACGTTCGAGCGGTGAAGTCGCCAGCGCCCCGAACCTCGCCCAACGATGGCGTCGCCGACGCCGTGCGCGCGGCGCTTGGCGCGTTCGTGCAGGACGTTGTCGAGGCCGTTCACGAGGTCACGGTCACTGTCGACCGGCGCGATGTCGTGAAAGCGCTGGAGCTGCTGCGCGACACGCCGGGGCTTGAATACCAGCAACTGATGGACATCGTCGGTGTTGACTGGCCGGAGCGGCCCGAGCGCTTCGAGGTCGATTATTGCCTGCTGTCGCTGACCAGGAATCGCCGCATACGCGTCAAGACCGCGACAGACGAGGCGGTCCCGCTGCCCAGCGTCACCGACCTGTGGCCCGTCGCCGGCTGGCTGGAGCGCGAGGTCTGGGACATGTTTGGCGTCAAGTTCGAGGGTAACCCCGACCATCGCCGTATCCTGACCGACTACGGCTTTGAAGGCCACCCGTTCCGCAAGGACTTCCCGCTGACCGGCTATGTTGAGCTCCGCTATTCCGAAACTGAGAAGCGCGTCGTTTACGAGCCGGTGAAGCTGGCACACGATTTCCGCAATTTCGACTTCACCAGCCCCTGGGAAGGCGCCGAGTACGTGCTGCCCGGCGACGAGAAGGCACACGGCGAGACCCCCGGTGCACCGACCCCGGAGAATGCCGAGGGCAAGAAGGAAACGGCAAGGTGACTGGAGATCTCGCTACGTCGCTCATCCCGCGCGAAGGCGGGGGATGCACTGTCCTTACTGCGTCCCCCGACTTCGCGCGGGATGAGCGGGTTTGTGGAAAGACTGCGGCCAATGTCTGACATGCTGCAGAACCCGAAGTCGGGCGACGTCGACATCGAGAACACGACGATCAACTTCGGTCCGCAACACCCCGCCGCGCACGGGGTTCTGCGTCTCGTCATGGAGATGGACGGCGAGATCATCGAGCGCGTCGACCCGCATGTGGGGCTGCTGCATCGCGGCACCGAGAAACTGATCGAGTACAAGACCTACCTGCAGGCGCTCCCGTACATGGACCGCCTCGACTATGTGTCACCGATGTCGATGGAGCACAGCTATGTGCTTGCCATCGAGAAGCTGCTCGATCTCGAGGTACCGCTGCGCGCGCAGTACATCCGCGTGCTGTTCGCCGAACTGACGCGGATCGCGAACCATATCCTCAACACCACCGCGCATGCGATGGACGTCGGCGCCATGACGCCGATGCTGTGGCTGTTCGAGGAGCGCGAGGCGATCCTCGGCTTTTACGAGCGCGTGTCGGGAGCGCGGTTCCATGCCGCCTATTTCCGTCCCGGCGGCGTCCATCAGGACCTGCCGCCCAGGCTTGTCGCCGACATAGCCGACTGGGCGGACAAGTTCCCGCGGGTTTTGAAGGATTTCGAAACGCTCGTCGTCGGCAACCGCATCTTCAAGCAGCGCAATGTCGATATCGGCGTCATCAGCGAGCAGGACGCCGTTGCCTGGGGCTTTTCGGGACCGTGCCTGCGCGGTTCCGGCGTGCCATGGGATCTTAGGAAATCGCAGCCCTACGACGTCTATGACCGCATGCAGTTCGACGTGCCGATCGGCAAGAACGGCGACTGCTATGACCGCTTCATGGTCCGCATCGAGGAGATGAAGCAATCGCTGCGCATCGTGAAGCAGTGCCTCAATGAACTGCCCGAGGGGCCGATCGCCAGCCTCGACCGCAAGGTGGTGCCACCGAAGCGCGGCGAGATGAAGCGCTCGATGGAAGCGCTCATCCACCACTTCAAGCTCTACACCGAAGGCTTCCATGTGCCCGCGGGCGAAGTGTACGTCGCGACCGAGAGCCCCAAGGGCGAGCTTGGCGTCTATCTCGTTGCCGATGGCTCCAACAGGCCCTACCGCTGCAAGATCCGGCCGACTGCCTTTTCGCATCTGCAGGCGATGGATTTTCTCTGCAGGGGCCACATGCTGGCAGACGCGCCGGCGATCCTTGGCAGCCTCGACATCGTCTTTGGGGAGTGCGATCGCTGATGGCCGGCATCATCACAGCCACCGCTGAGCTGCACCGCGCCTTCGAGGGTTTCAAATGGACCGCCGAGAACGCGAAGCGCGCCAAGGCGATCATCGCCCGCTATCCCGAGGGCAGGCAGGCATCGGCGGTGATGCCGCTGCTCGACCTGGCGCAGCGGCAGGTGGGGGCGGCAACGAAGACGCAGGGCTGGTTGCCTATCCCGGTGATCGAGTTTGTCGCACGCGAACTGTCGATGCCGTACATCCGCGTCTATGAAGTCGCGACCTTCTACACGATGTACAACCTCGCCCCCGTCGGCCGCTTCCATGTGCAGGTGTGCGGGACGACGCCGTGCATGCTGCGCGGTTCCGATGAAGTCATGCGCGCCTGCAAGGACCGCGGCCTCGCGAAGGGCGCGACGACGGCGGACGGCCTGTTCACGCTGACCGAGGTTGAGTGCATGGGCACCTGCGCCAATGCGCCGATGGTACAGATCAACGACGACAATTATGAGGATCTCGACTACGAGCGGACGCTACACGTCCTCGACGAGCTCGCGGCCGGCCGGCAGCCGAAGCCGGGGCCGCAGGTCGAGCGTCAGTTCAGCGCACCGGTCGGCGGGCAGACGACGCTGAGGGAGTTCATGGCGTGACCATCGCTCCGCTTGAGGACAAGGACCGCATCTTCACCAACCTCTATGGCTGGCAGGACTGGGGCATCAAAGGCGCGCTGAAGCGCGGCGACTGGAACGGTACCAAGGACATTCTGGCGAAGGGGCCTGAGTGGATCATCGAGCAGGTCAAGGCATCGGGCCTGCGTGGCCGCGGCGGCGCGGGCTTTCCGACCGGACTCAAATGGTCGTTCATGCCGAAGGAGCCGCGCGAAGGCCGTCCGTCCTACCTTGTCATCAATGCCGATGAATCGGAGCCGGGCTCTTGCAAGGATCGCGAGATCATCCGCCACGATCCGCACAAGCTCATTGAAGGTGCACTCATCGCCGGTTTCGCCATGCGCGCGAAGGCGGCCTACATCTACATTCGCGGCGAGTTCATCCGCGAGGCGGAAACGCTGTTCGCCGCTGTCGAGCAGGCCTATGACAAGGGCTTCATTGGCAGGAACGCCTGCAAGTCGGGCTATGATTTCGACGTCTACGTCCATCGCGGCGCCGGCGCCTATATCTGCGGCGAGGAGACGGCGCTCCTCGAAAGCCTCGAAGGCAAGAAAGGCCAGCCGCGGCTGAAGCCGCCGTTCCCTGCGGGCGCCGGTCTGTACGGTTGTCCGACGACGGTGAACAACGTCGAATCGATCGCGGTGGTGCCGACCATTCTCAGGCGCGGTGCCGACTGGTTCGCCGGCTTCGGCCGGCCCAACAACGTCGGTACCAAGCTTTTCCAGCTGTCGGGCCACGTCAACACCCCCTGCGTCGTCGAGGAGACGATGGGCATCAGCTTCCGCGAGCTCATAGAAAAGCACGGCGGCGGGATCCGCGGCGGCTGGGACAATCTGCTGGCCGTCATCCCGGGCGGCTCGTCGGTGCCGCTGGTACCGGCGCACGAGATCATCGATGCGCCGATGGATTTCGACGGGCTTCGCGAGCTGAAATCGGGCCTCGGCACGGCGGCGGTCATCGTCATGGACAAGTCGACCGACATCGTCCGCGCCATCAGCCGCATCTCCTATTTCTACAAGCACGAGAGCTGCGGCCAGTGCACGCCCTGCCGCGAGGGTACCGGCTGGATGTGGCGGGTGATGGAACGGCTGCGCACCGGCGACGCCGAAGTCGCGGAAATCGACACGCTGCTCGACGTGACGACCGAGGTTGAGGGTCACACCATCTGCGCGCTCGGCGACGCGGCGGCGTGGCCGATCCAGGGGCTCATCCGCCACTTCCGGCCGGAGCTGGAGCGGCGGATCATGGAGCGGCGCGGACTCGCGCCAATGTTGGAGGCTGCGGAATGAAACGCATAATCAGCTGCATCGCGATCGGCTTGGCGGGAGCCGCCGCTGCGTCCGCCACGGCGCAGGCGGCAAGCGCGACGGACGTTCGTACCTACTCCGCCTGCATCCTCAAGCGTGCGAGCGACGATGCACGCGCGCTGCTGGCGGCACCGATCGATAGCGCTGCCGAAGAGCGGTTGGGTTCGCTGATCGTCAATCGCTACCAGCGTTGTCTCAATGATACCGAAATGCCGCCGCCGGGCTATTCGATGTTGCGCGGCATGCTGGCGGAGGCGTTGCTGCTGTCCGATCCGGCCTTGCGCGCCGCCGCAGCAGCGCTGGCGCCGATCGAAAAGCCGTCGCCGGCAACCGGGGACGGGCGTGCGATGATCGCCAGCCTCGGCGCGTGTCTTGTCGCCAGCGATCCGAAGGCAGCCATGGCGCTGATTTCATCGGGACGCGGCAGCTTGACCGAGCGCGAGGCGATGAACGGCTTCGGCGACGCCATGAAGACCTGCGGCAAGCAGGGTTCGGCGCAGAAAGTCGCGGTGCCGGATGCCCGCAACGCGATCGCCGACGCCCTTTACCAGCGCGTCGCCGGCAACAGGGTTGGTTAGCGAATGCCCAAGCTCAAGGTCGACGGCATCGAGGTCGAGGTTCCCGCAGGCGCCACCGTGCTGCAGGCGTGCGAGGCCGTTGGCAAGGAGATTCCGCGCTTCTGCTATCACGAGCGGCTGTCGATCGCCGGTAACTGCCGCATGTGCCTTGTCGAAGTGAAACCAGGACCGCCGAAGCCGCAGGCATCGTGCGCGCTCCCGGCGATGGACGGGCAGGAGGTGCGTACCGACAGTGCCATGGTCAAGAAAGCGCGCGAGGGGGTGATGGAGTTCCTGCTCATCAATCACCCGCTCGACTGCCCGATCTGCGACCAGGGTGGCGAATGCGACCTGCAGGACCAGGCGATGGCCTATGGTCGCGGCCGCACCCGCTATCATGAAAACAAGCGCGCGGTCACCGACAAGTCGATGGGGCCGATCATTAAGACCGTGATGACGCGCTGTATCCACTGCACGCGCTGCGTCCGCTTCATGGAGGAAGTCGGTGGTACCGACGAGCTCGGCGCGGTTTATCGCGGCGAAAACATGCAGATCACGTCGTATCTGGAGGCTGCGGTCAAATCTGAGCTTTCGGGCAACGTCATCGACCTGTGCCCGGTCGGTGCGCTGACCTCCAAGCCCTTCCGTTTCACCGCCCGGACATGGGAGCTCTCGCGCCGCCAGTCCATCAGTCCGCATGACGGTCTGGGTGCCAATCTGGAGGTGCACGTCAAGGACAAGCGGGTGTATCGGGTGTTGCCGCGGGAGAACGAGGCGGTCAACGAGTGCTGGCTGGCCGACCGCGACCGCTACGCCTATGAGGCGCTGAACTCGGATGCACGTCTGACCCGGCCCATGGTGCGCGATGGCGCGTCATGGCGTGAAGTGGACTGGCAGAAGGCCCTGGTCCAGGTCGCCGGCACGCTCAGGGTCCTCATCGACACGCACGGGCCCGATTCGATCGGCATCCTGGCTTCGCCGCACCAGACCGTGGAGGAGCTCCACCTCCTGCAAAAACTCGCACGTGCACTGGGCTGTGAGCATATCGACCATCGTCTGGATCGGGCCGATCCTACCCTGACGGCCGGCGTGCCCTGGCTCGGATTGCCCATCGCCGAGGTGGAGACT
>CAYVVV010000160.1:0-5763 GCA_964455325.1 uncultured Sphingosinicella sp.
GGTTCAGAGTGATTCAATCTGAACCGATCGCGGTCTAGGCGTGCGGCAGCGGCGCTTCAGTCGACGGGTATGCCCGGCTCCTGCTTGGCGGTGCGGATGGTCAGCGATGTCTTGACATGCTCGACATTGGGCGCCGACGTCAGCTCGCTGGTCAGGAAACGCTGAAATTCCTGAAGATCGTGCGCGACGATTTTCAGGATGAAGTCGATCTCGCCGTTCAGCATGTGGCATTCGCGGACCGGCGGCAGCCGTCCCATGTGCTCCTCGAACGCGCGCAGATCCGCCTCCGCCTGGCTCTTCAGGCTGACCATCGCGAACACGGTGATGCCGTAACCGAGGGCATCGGGATTGAGGTCGGCGTGGTAGCCGCGAATGACGCCAGCCTGCTCGAGCGCGCGCACCCGGCGCAGCGTCGGCGGCGCCGTCAGTCCGGCACGACTGGCAAGATCGACATTGGTCAGCCGCCCTTCGGCCTGCAGGCTGCGCAGGATCAGGCGGTCAGTTTCGTCAAGCATATGTCGGACGGACGGCATCGCGCGCAATCTTTCCAGCGAATTATTCGCGACAATATAATTAAGTTGCAAGACAACGCAATTGATTGCTGTCGTAAAGGCGGATTTAACCTCAATCCTTCAAGAATCGGCGCGATCCGGGCACATTGCGTGCCCGAAAGGACCAGCGCAACGGCTCATGCGCCACGATGATATGATCCAGACGGCGGTTGGGCTCGCGCTGCGGGATTCGCCCGACGCGCAAGCGGCGGCGTTCCGCCAGCTCGTCGACCTGTCGTTGCAGCGCGGACGCTGCGAGGACGCACGCCAGGGTCGCCGCGCGCTTCGGGCGCTTGCGCGGCGGGCGTGCGTGGTGCCGGCGCCGCTGCGCGATGCGATGATCGACAAGGCCGCAAAGGCAGGAGCCGGCGCCTTGCACCTTCGGCTGTTTCGCAACGAACTGACCCATCATTACGACCGTCTGCTACAGGTCGCCAAGCTCGACGAAAGTGAATGGTGGCGCTTCGCGCGTCGTGCGCCGGCGCATCTTCACGCCGCCCTGCTCGCGCGTCGGGATCTGCCCGGATCCGTTCGCGAGATGCTGTCGGCGCGCGGCGATGCGGCTTCGCGCCTGTTCGTCGCCGACGCCTCCCTCTCCGAGCGCGGCGGCGAGGTTGTCGACAAGGCGCGATTTGTGCCGTCCGTCGACGACGGTCCGGCGTCGGGCCGGACGCCGGCAATCGATAATGGCCGCAGCCAGGTCCGTGAACTGCTTGACCGGATCGCGGCGTTTCGCGCGCGCGAAGGCGCGGCCAGCCGCGCTCAGGCAACCCCGGCCGGCGGGCCGTCGACGACATCATCGCGATGGACGTGGCGAACCGACGAAAGCGGTGTCTTCGTCGACAGTCCCGATGTTCCGCAACATCTCGTCGGACACTGGCTGACCGAACTGGTCTCGGTCGAAGCGCACGATCTGTTGCCTCGCGCGCTTGAGCGTCGGGTTCCGTTTCGCGACGTTGCCGTCACGGCGCCGGGCGAGTTGCTCGCCGGCCGCTGGCGAATGTCCGGGCTGCCGCAGTTCGATCGCAAGACAGGCCGTTTCACCGGTTACTGGGGCAGCGCCATCGCGAATGATGCGGCGGGCGTGCCAGAGCCGCAACGAGGCGGCGGATTGTTCGGTACCGGCGCGTCGGGCGAGGCGCTGGCGACGATGGCACATGAAGTGCGGACGCCGCTCAACGCCATCATCGGTTTTGCTCAGCTGATCGAGAACGAGATCCTTGGCGAGGCCGGCGACGCCTACAAGCGGAAAGCCGGCAGCATTCTGGAGCACGCCGAGAAGCTGCTCGGTGCGCTCGATGACCTGACCGACGCGGCGCGCATCGAACAGGGCCGCTATCGCGTCGGCAGTGAGCCGTTCGACGTTGCCGCGCACGCGCGCGCGGTGATCGACCGTTATCGTGCGCTTGCTACGGCGCGTGACGTCACCCTCGTTCCGCTGGTGGCGCATGCCATGCCTGCGCTGACCGCCGACGCGGCGGTCTTTGAACGGCTGCTGTCGAGGTTGCTCACCTCGGTGCTTGCGGTAGTCAGTGCCGGCGAAGCCATCCTCGTCGTCGTGCAGGCGACGGCCAACGCGATCCAGGTCGTGGTAACCCGTCCGCGCGCGCTCGTCGGCCAGCCCGACGAGACACTGCTCGACCCGGCTGGCCTTGTCGTTGGTGAGGGGGCGCCGATCATGGGCGTCGGCTTTGGCCTCAAGCTTGTTGCGAGCCTTACGGGCACCATCGGCGGCCGGTTCGAAACGCAGCCCTGGGGCTTCGTCGTCACCGTGCCATTCGGCGTCGAGCAGCGCGACAGCGAAGCCTCGTAATTCGACTCCGGGCGGACTACATCCTGCTGCGAACGAATCGAGCGGGAAGCGAAACAGCATGAGCGACACAATAGCGACGCGCGTCGCGATCATCGGCTCAGGACCGGCCGGCTATACCGCCGCCGTCTATGCGGCGCGCGCCGCGTTGCAGCCGGTCATCATCCGCGGACTGCAACCTGGCGGACAGCTGATGATCACGACCGATGTCGAGAACTGGCCGGGCGAGTCGATGATTCTCGGCCCGGATCTGATGGCGAAGATGGAAGCGCAGGCCATGCATGTCGGCGCGCAGATCGTCGACGACCTTGTCGTCGACGTCGACTTTGCGACGCGACCGTTCAGGCTGACACTCGACTCCGGGCGAACCTGCCTTGCCGACACCGTGGTGATCGCAACCGGTGCGCAGGCGCGCTGGCTTGGGCTCGACAGTGAGACGCGCTTTCGCGGCTTCGGAGTGTCGGCGTGCGCGACCTGCGATGGATTCTTCTGTCGCGGCAAGACGGTCGCCGTCGTTGGCGGCGGCAATACGGCCGTCGAGGAAGCATTGTTCCTGACCAACTTCGCGGCAAAGGTCTATCTCATCCACCGGCGTGACACTCTGCGTGCGGACAAGACCAATCAGGCGAGGCTGTTCGCCAACGAAAGGATCGAACCGGTCTGGAATGCACAACTTGTCGAGATTGTCGGCAATGATGACCCGCTGGGCGTAACGGGCGTCCGACTGGCCGGCACCGCCGGTGCGGCCGACCGCACGCTCGCGGTCGATGGCGTGTTCATCGCCATCGGCCATGATCCGGCGACGGCGATGTTCCGCGGCAAGCTTACCATGGATGCCGAAGGCTACATCGTCACCGCGCCCGACAGCACGGCGACGTCGGTGCCCGGCGTGTTCGCCGCAGGCGACGTCAAGGACAAGGTTTATCGCCAGGCCGTCACGGCGGCCGGCATGGGCTGCATGGCTGCGCTTGAAGCCGAGCGCTTCCTCGCGCACGGCGTGGCCCAACTGGCCGAGGCCGCTGAATAGTGGTGCTCGACTGGGAAAAGCTGCGGCTTTTTCATTGCGTCGCCGATGCGGGCAGCTTCACCGAGGGCGCACGGCGGCTTGGAATGAGCCAGCCGGCGCTGTCGCGCCAGATCGCCACGCTCGAGATGTCGCTTGGCGCCAAGCTGTTTCACCGGCACGCGCGCGGGCTGGCGATGACGCACGAGGGCGAGCAGCTTTTCGAGACAACGAACGACATGTTCGACCGGGTCGAGCGCACGCGCCAGGCGATCGATCTGTCGCGCGACAAGCCGACCGGCGAAATACGGCTGACCACCACGATCTCGTTCGGGTCGACATGGCTGGCAAGCGCGTTGACCGAATTTCTCGATCGTTATCCGCACATCCGCGTGTCGATGGTGCTTTCCGACGATGACCTTGACCTGCAGAAGCGCGAAGCCGACGTTGCGATCCGCTTTCACCCGCCGACGCAAGGCGAACTGGTCCAGCGTCAACTGGCGCCGATCCGTTACCGGATTTGCGGGTCGCCCGCCTATTTCGCCAGGCACGGCGTGCCGAAATCGGTTGCCGACCTCGATAACCACCGCATCATTGCATTCGGTGACACGGCCCCGGGTGCAATCCGCGGCGTGAACTGGATCCAGGACGTCGGACATCAAGGTCTGCCGCGCCAGCCGGCGATGATGGTCAACAGCATCTTCGGCGTGTTGAAGGCGTGCGAAAGCGGTGCGGGCATTGCAGCATTGCCAAGCTATCTGATCCGCACGTCGGCGACCGTCAAAGTGATCCTGCCGGAAGTGATGGGCCCCGTTTTCCGAACCCACTTCGTCTATGCGAATGAACTTAGAAATGCGCTTCGAGTCAAAGTCTTGCGTGACTTTCTGATCGAACGAATGACCCCCGACGCGCTCGATGTCGACGCCAGCCATACCTATGATGCATAGCTGCTAGGTGTTTTGCGGCACTGCACAATAAGGCGCGACTCGAATAACAAGGTTGCAACGCAGCACGATGTGCCGCAACGCAGATCGAACCTCCGCTCCCTCCCTCCCCGCGGACTTCGATGATCGGATCCCCGGCTTTCCTCCCTCCCTCCCTTAAGCCGGGGATCCAACGCGTTTCGACGTGGTCTTTACTTGCCCGAAACTGAGAAACGCCTATCACGGAGGGATGCTTTCACCCGCAGCAGCGCAGTATGTCGAGCTGTCACCGGATATCGGCCAGCGCGTGCTCGTCTTCGTCGATACCGAGGAGGAGTTCGACTGGTCGCAGCCGAAGAGTCGCGATTCGACCTCGGTCAAATCGGTCAGCGCGCTGCCGAAGGTGCATGCGTTGCTGCGCGGATACGGCATCAAGCCAGCCTATCTTGTCGACTATCCCGTTGCGACCACGCCAGAGAGCGTGGAGGTTCTGCGTGGGCTTGCCGACAACGGCGGCGCGACGATCGGTGCGCAGTTGCATCCGTGGGTAAACCCGCCGTTCATCGAGCGTGTCGACCGCGCCAACAGCTTCCCCGGCAACTTGCCGCGTCCGCTCGAATTCGCGAAGGTCAAGACGCTGACCGATGCGATTACCGACAACTTCGCCAGCCGGCCGGTCGTCTATCGCGCCGGGCGATACGGCGTCGGTCCCAACACCGAGGCGATCCTCGACGAGCTTGGCTACCGGCTCGACGTATCGGTGCGTCCTTATTTCGACTATCGCGACGAGGGCGGGCCTAGCTTCCGCCGGATCCGGCCGCAGCTGTACTGGACGGGCCCCGAACGCCGGCTGCTGGAACTGCCGCTGACATCGACGTTCACGGGCGTGCTGCGGGGAGTGGGTGAAACGGCGTTCGAACTGGCAGCGCGGGTTCCGCGCCTGCACGGGTTGCTCTCGCGGACAGCGATGCTAGGTCGGGTGGCATTGACCCCTGAGGGGATTCCGCTCGACGAAGCGGTAAAGGCGATCGAGTTGCTCGTCGAAGCCGGTACGCAGCTGTTCTCGATATCATTCCATTCGCCGTCGGTCGAGCCGGGGCATACGCCCTATGTCCGCGACGCCAGCGACCTTGCCGCGTTCTACAGCTGGTGGGACGGCGTACTGACGACGCTCGCCAAAGCCGGTGTCAGGCCGATCACGGTCGAAGAGGTGATCGACGCCGCGCACCGTCAGCGTGACGGCCTTGCTCCACTGTCAGCAAGCGGTTAAGCGCCGCTGGGCGCTGTGGGCCTGTAGCTCAACGGTAGAGCCGGCCGCTCATAACGGCTAGGTTGGGGGTTCGAATCCCTCCGGGCCCACCACGGCGCCGGCCTTTGCAATGCGCTCGGCAATACGCGAGGAGGCGAGCAGTTGCCTGAGCGCAAGAGCGCGTGCGGCGTCACGCGGCAAGCCAAGTGCGGCCGACAGCTGCTTGC
>CAYVVV010000161.1:0-2724 GCA_964455325.1 uncultured Sphingosinicella sp.
AGGCGATCACGACGGGCTTCGCCGGCGACATGCTCGGCACCCCGCTCGCCGAGGCGCTGCGTCAACTGGGCGCGCTGCTGCCGATCGATGGGCCGCTCGACGCTGCCGAAACCGCAGCGCTGAACGCGGTGCTGCCGCTCATCGAGGCTGCCGTCGCCGACGCCAACGTCGTTCAGGCCGAGAATGGCGCGCGTGCCGCCGCCGCCGATGAAGCGATCGCAGCGGCCGACGCACGTGCGCAGGACTATGAGCTGGCGCTGGCAGGCATCGAGGATGTTGACCCGGCCGAGGCGATCACGCGGCTGCAGGCTGAACAGACCGCGTTGCAGGCATCCTATCAGGTGCTGGCGCAGATCGGCCGGCTCAGTCTAGTTAATTTCATCTGACGCTGCGCCCGGGCAAGGGTTGCGCGCGCCTGGTGCACTTGCCATGACGACGGCCGAATGTCGCTGCGTGTCCTCATCGTTACCGGCCTCTACCCGCCTAACGCGCCGACCGCGACGGTGCGTGTCCCGAAGTTCGCGCGATTCCTGCTCGACCGCGGACACGACGTCAGCGTGCTGTCGGCGCTCAACTTGCAGTTTCCGGCAGCGGTCGACCCGGAAATCCCTGCGGATCGGATTGCCGCGGTCCCCTACGTCCGCCGCGGCCGGTCGGCGCCGCTGACGGAAGCCGACACGACGCACGGAGCACCGGTCGCGGCGGTTGGCGCAGCACCAGGCCACGGCGGCCTGCGCCGGCTTGTCTGGCAACTTGCCTATCTGCCTGATCCGCACGTTACCTGGATCGACCCGGCCGTCGCCGAAGGTGTGCGACTGGCGCGAAATCGCCGGCCCGACGTCATTTTTTCGAGCGGGCCGCCGCACTCCAGCCATATCGTCGCCAGCCGTCTCGCGCGCGCGCTGCACGTCCCGTTCGTCGCAGAGCTGCGCGATCTTTGGGCTGACAATATCTATGGCAATGCCGCGACGCTTGCGAATGTCGTCGATCGATGGCTCGAATGGCGCGTGTTGCGGCGGGCAGCGGCGCTCGTCGCCGTGACCGAGGGCAGCGCGTCGATACTCGCCGGTCGCTATGGCAAGCGCGTCGTCTGCGCCGCCAACGGCTATGATCCGGCCGACTTCGACGGGCTCGCGGCGCCGGCGCCGCTCGATCCCGAGCGCCTGACAATCGTGCACGCCGGTTCGACCTACAAGGGTGCGCGCTCGCCGGCGCCGCTGTTCGCGGCGCTGGCACGGCTGCGGCCGGACCCGGCACGGCTGGCGGTGCATTTCTGGGGCGAGGACAGCGCCGTGGCCATGGCGATGGCGGGTGAAGCCGGCGTCGCCCATCTCGTCCACGCGCATCCACCAATCGACCGCAGGACCGTGCTAGGGGCGGAGCGCGCCGCCGACATCCTGCTGCTGCTGCGCTTCGCCAGCGAAGGCGAGCGTCATGTCGTTGCCGGCAAGCTGTACGAATATGTCGGCGCGCGGCGACCGATCCTTTGTCACGGCCAGCAGGAAGGCGAGGCAGCCGACATTATCCGCCGCAACGTGCTGGGACTGGTCAGCAACGATCCCGGAACGATCGCCGAATGGCTGCAGGCGCGGCTCGCCGAACGCGCCGCCGGCCGGCTGCCCGACCTTCCCGACGGGGTCGCCGACCGTTATGCCCGTGCGACGCAATTCGCAAAGATCGAGCAGCTGCTTGCCGAAGTATCGGCCTGCGCCTAGACCGCGGATTGATTGCCGCACTGTTTTGCGCAACCATGACACTATGACAACGGGTGCCAGCCAATGATCTTGCGTCGGCCGCGAGTCGAGTCGATGGACCCCGACGATTATCGCGCCTACGCCGCCGACTTCGATCGGATGGCCGGCGACGCGATGGCCGTTTCGGTCGATTCGCGGCCGCGCCGGCGCTGGTGGCCGCGCGCCGTCGCGGGACTGTTGCTGCTGTTCTTCATTCTCGTGGCGTGGCTTGCGCTGACGGCGCCGCTCGGCAAGGCGCTCGAGCCGCTGGAGACGCCCGCGATCGTCCTCACTGCCGCTGACGGCACACCGATCGCGCGTCGCGGTGGTTTCAAGGCGGAACCGGTCGACGTCACCGCGCTGCCGGACTATGTCGGCGAGGCTTTTGTCGCGATCGAGGATCGCCGCTTTTACGACCATTGGGGTGTCGATCCGCGGGGCATCCTGCGCGCGATGCAGGCGAATGCAGAAGCCGGCCGTGTCGTCCAGGGTGGATCGACGATCACCCAGCAGCTCGCCAAGACGAGCTTCCTGACGCTCGACCGCTCGATCACGCGCAAGTTGCAGGAAGTGATTATCGCGTTCTGGCTGGAGGCGTGGCTGACCAAGGACGAAATCCTGTCGCGCTATCTGTCGAGTGTCTATTTCGGCGATGGCGCCTACGGCATCCGTGCGGCGGCGGAGCAGTACTTCTCCAAGCAGCCCGAGGATTTGACGCTGGGCGAGGCGGCGATGCTGGCCGGCCTCGTCAAGGCGCCGTCGCGGCTGGCGCCGACCAATGACTATGATGCCGCACGGGCGCGCGGCAAGCTCGTCATCGCGGCAATGAAAGAGCAGGGCCTGATCACCGACGTGACAGACGCCGACACCGGGCTGCGGTTCGGCCGGCTGCGGCTGGACAACGCGGTCGGGAGCGAAAAGCTCGACCTGCCGATCCCGATGCGGGTGCAATACTGGAACGGCACAGCGTGGGAAACCAATGCGGCCGACG
>CAYVVV010000161.1:2734-5698 GCA_964455325.1 uncultured Sphingosinicella sp.
GGGCAGTGCTCAACCCAGGCCGCAAGGGGCTGCCTATCGGCGGCTATTTTGCCGACTGGGTCTGGCCGCAGGCAGCTGACAGCGTGCCCGACAGCTTTGGCGAGGTGCGCGTCGAAACGACGCTTGACACCGAGTTGCAGGCAGCGGCCGAGCGCGTCGTCAAACGCGCGCTCGACCGTGCCGGCTGGCACAATGTCGGACAGGCCGCGCTTGTCGCCATGCGCCCCGACGGACGCGTGGTCGCGCTCGTTGGCGGCCGCGACTACCAGGCCAGTGTATTCAACCGCGCCGTGCAGGCGAAGCGGCAGCCGGGTTCGGCGTTCAAGCTGTTCGTCTATCTTGCCGCGCTTCGCGACGGCATGGATGTCGACACCCGCATCAACGACGCGCCCATCACGATCGGAGACTGGAGTCCGAGGAACAGCGAGAATCGCTATCGCGGCGACATCAGCCTCAAGCAGGCGTTCGCGGTATCGTCGAACGTCGCGGCGGCACAGATCGCCAACGAAGTCGGTGTCGGCGCGATCCGTCGCGCGGCCCGCGACCTTGGAATCACAGACACGATCGGCGACGACCTGACGATTGCGCTCGGCACGTCGACGATGTCGCTGATGGACCTGACTGCGGCCTATGCTGCCGTCGCCGGCGGGACGCCGCCGGTGCGTCCCTACGGCGTCGTGCGGCCGGCTGACGACAGTCTGGCAGCGCGCATCCGCCGCGCCGCCGGCGGCAGCGACATGCCCGAGCGCGCGGCGCTGCGCGAGATGATGCGCGCGACGATCGACTATGGCACCGGCACGCGCGCGAAACTGCCGATCGCGGCGTTCGGCAAGACCGGCACGACCCAGGACGAGCGTGATGCCATCTTCGTCGGTTTCGCCGGCGACCTTGTCGTTGGCGTGTGGGTCGGCAACGACGACAACACGCCTATGAAGGGTGTGCTCGGGTCGACGTTGCCGGCGGAGATGTGGCGCGACTTCATGCAGGTCGCGCTGCCCGAAATCCGCGAGATTGCAGCGCGCGAGCAAGCCGAACGGCGGGCGGCGGAGGAAGCGGCCAGCCTTGCGCGCGGCGCCGGCGTTGACCTGTCGGGCGTGCTTGGCGACGATGTCGAAGCGCTACTGTCGGGCGAGCGCGTCGACATCGCGCGCGCCGCCCGCATCCTCGGCCAGCTCGGCAGCATCATTGCCAATGCGCCCGAGGATGCCGACGAACTGCGCGCTGCGGCGGAAGATCTGCAGGATCGTCTCAACGACGCGCTTGCCGCCGAGGCCGAACGGCAGGCCGAGGCTGTCGGTGAGGGTGGCTGAGCGTTGTAATTTTATTGCGCATTCCCGGATAAGGCAGTATAACTGTCCTAATAGCTGGGAGACGAGGGCATGACGGTCACGCTCAACGACAAGTACCTGCTCGAGGACGGGCGGGTGTTCATGAGCGGGCTACAGGCGCTTGTGCGACTGCCGCTCATTCAGAAGGCACGCGACCGCGCCGCCGGCGTCAACACGGCGGGGTTCATCTCTGGCTACCGCGGCTCGCCGCTCGGCGGCTATGACCAGGAGCTGTGGCGGGCCAGGAAACTACTCGAAGCCAATGATATACGCTTCGTTCCTGGCGTGAACGAGGAACTGGGCGCGACCGCTGTCTGGGGTACGCAGCACGTCGGCATCAACCCGCACCGGAAGTTCGATGGCGTCTTTGGCATCTGGTACGGCAAGGGACCGGGCCTTGACCGCGCCATGGACGTGCTGAAGCACGCCAACGCCGCTGGCACCACGAAGCACGGCGGTGTCCTTGCCATTGTGGGCGACGATCATGGCGCCAAGTCGTCGACCTTGCCGCACCAGTCGGATCATAATTTCCAGGCGGCGTTCGTGCCCTTCCTCTACCCGGCGAGTGTCGAGGAATATGTCGAATACGGCCTGCTCGGCTTTGGCATGTCGCGCTTCGCCGGCACGTGGGTCGGTTTCAAGGCGACCGCCGATACGGTCGAAACCTCGGCAACGATCGACCTCGCGCGCGAGCGCCGCTCGATTGTCATTCCCGAGTTCGACATGCCCGAAGGCGGCCTCGGCATTCGCGCCGGCGACATCTGGCGCGAGGAGGATACGCGCCTGCAGCGCTACAAGGGTTTTGCCGCCATAGCCTTCGCCAAGGCGAACGGTATCGACCGCACCGTCTGGGACACGCCGCGCCCGCGCTTTGGCATCATCACCACCGGCAAGGCCTATGCCGATACGATGGAGGCGCTCGACGAACTGGGCATCAACGCGGCGGTCGCGCGCGACATCGGCCTTCGCATCTACAAGGTCGGCATGCCCTGGCCGCTGGAACCCGACGGCATCCGCCACTTCGCCGAAGGCCTGGAGGAGCTGCTCGTCATCGAGGAGAAGCGCGAGTTCATCGAGTATCAGGTGCGCTGGCAGCTGTACAACTGGCGCGAGGACGTGCGGCCGCGCGTCATCGGCAAGCAGGACGAGACGGGTCAGTGGATCCTCAATCCCGACAATGAGCTGACGCCGGGCATGATCGCGCACGTCATCGCCAGCCGCATCCAGAAATACCATGACACCGACCAGATCCGTGGCCGTCTTGCCTTCTTCGCCGAGCGGGCGAAGGCGAACGAAAGCTATGCGGCGCCGCTGAAGCGCTCGCCCTATTTCTGCTCGGGTTGTCCGCACAACACGTCGACCCGCGTTCCTGAAGGAAGCCGCGCACTTGCGGGCATCGGTTGCCACATCATGTCGATGTGGATGGACCGCGAAACCGACAACTTCACGCAGATGGGCGGCGAGGGCGTGCCGTGGATCGGCGAGGCGCCGTTCGTCGACGAGCCGCACATCTTCGCCAATCTCGGTGACGGCACCTATTACCATTCCGGCATCCTGGCGATCCGGCAGTCGATCGCGGCGGGCGTCAACATCACCTACAAGATCCTCTACAACGACGCCGTGGCCATGACCGGCG
>CAYVVV010000162.1:0-5676 GCA_964455325.1 uncultured Sphingosinicella sp.
AAACTCGCCGCCTCAAAAATCTGGATGCGATTTATGAGTCGGTGACCTAGAGCCTCGTGGCGAGAAAGCGCGCCACATCGTCAAGCCTGACCGTCGTGTCGACGAACGCCTTGCCGATCCCGCGCGCGAGGATGAACGGGACCGTGCCGCCGCTCGCTTTCTTGTCCTGCCGGATGTGCTCGATGAGTTTCTCGACCGCGAAGCCGTGGCCCGCCGGCCGCGTCGGCAGGCCCGCCGCACCCAGGTGGGCGGCAACGCGCGCGGCGTCGGCAGCGCTGCACAGTCCGCGCTCGGCAGAAAATGCAAAGGCGCAGGCCATGCCGATCGCCACCGCCTCGCCGTGCAGCAGCCGCTCCGAAAACCCGGCCGCGGCCTCGAACGCATGGCCGAACGTGTGGCCGAGGTTGAGCAGCGCGCGCCGCCCGATTGTCTCGCGCTCGTCCTCAGCGACAATGGCCGCCTTCATCCGGCAGCTCGTCGCGATCGCGTGCACCTGCGCGGCACGGTTGCCGGCGAGCACGTTCATGGCGTTCGCCTCGCACCAGTCGAAGAAGCCGGCATCCCCGATGAGGCCGTACTTGACGACCTCGGCATAGCCGGCACGCAGCTCGCGCTCCGGCAGCGTGTCGAGCAGCTCGGGATCGATGAGGACCAGGCACGGCTGGTGGAACGCGCCGACAAGGTTCTTGCCGGCAGCGGCATTGATCGCAGTCTTGCCGCCAACCGATGAGTCGACCTGCGCCAGCAGTGTCGTCGGAATCTGCACGAAGTCGCAGCCGCGCCGCGTGACCGCCGCGGCAAAGCCAGTGAGGTCGCCGATGACACCGCCGCCAAAGGCGATGACGGCGTCACCGCGCTCGACCCCGGCGTCGAGGAAACGCTCGACGAGCGCTTCTAGGCTGCGCCAGCTCTTCGTCACCTCACCGGCAGCAAGCACGATGGCATCCGTCGGCCGGTCGAGCGCATCGACCAGCCGCCGCAGATGCTGGTTGGCGACGGTCGCATCGGTCACAATGACCTGACGCCGGCCGCGCTTCGGCGCCGGGACCAGCCGTGCGGCATCGGCAAGCGCGCCCGCGGCAATGACGATGTCATAGGTGCGCTCCCCGAGCGCGACGCGGACCGTCTCGCTCACACCGCCTCCAGCTTTCGCAGTGCGGCGACGATGGCGTCGACGGTGACGTGGTGCGGCGCCGGCTCGCTGACGACGCGGATCGGTGCTTCGGCGTAGAACGGGTTGCGCCGCACCGCGAGGTCGCGCAGCACCTCGCCCGGATCGCGGCCCTTCAGCAGCGGACGATGATCGCGCCGCGACACGCGCGCAACCAGCGTGTCGATATCGGCGTCGAGCCACACGGCAATGGCATCGCGCAGGATGGTTGCGCGCGTCTCAGCGTCGGCAAAGGCGCCGCCGCCGGTGGCGATGACCTTGCGCGGCCCGGCAACGAGGCGCTGGATGACGCGCCGCTCGCCATCGCGAAAATGCGGTTCGCCATAGCGCGCGAAGATTTCCGAGATGCTGAGACCGGCGGCTGCCTCGATCGCTTCGTCGGCATCGACGAATTCGAGGCCGAGCCGCTTTGCGAGACGCCGCCCGACGGTCGACTTGCCGGCCCCCATCAGCCCGACAAGCACGATCGATCGCTCTCGCGCCGGGACCGGCGTGGTCGCGTCGTGGTCGACGTTTTTTGGTTCGCAAGCACCCATCGCGCCCGCTATACACAGTGCCCTTGCCGGACGCCAACCGCCGTTCGGTCCCACGTTCACTGGCTTTGGAGACTTGGGTGCCCCGCCCGCTGACCTGGCTCTTGATTCTCATCGTTCTTGCCGTCGTGCTTGGCGTGGTCGGCCTTATGCTGGTCGAGGTGCCGTACCAGCCGACACGCGTCGAGCAGCCGGTTTCGAATGAAACGCTGGGTCTTTAGCGCGCCGCTGGCGGCGCTGCTCGTCGCCGCACCATCGGCGGGTCAGGACGCGCCGAAGTCGCTGCTGCCCGACGTTTTCGGCGCGCCGCCGCCCGAGGCCGCGCCACCGCCGACACCTGCGCGGCCGGACGCGGAAACGGCGGAGCCCGGAATGGCACTGCCGGCTGCGGCGCCCGGCGCCGACCTACCGCCGCCAGTTGCAGCGCCTGCCGTGCCAACGGCGCGCGATCCCTTGGCCAGCGAACCCTCGACGACACGCAGTCTGGACATCGTCGGTCCGTTGCCGGCGCGCCTTGGCGGCTTTGGCATGCGCGCGTTCGCGGGCAGCGACGGCCGCTTTCTCTCCGAAGTCATCGGCCGCATCGACCCGCCACTTGCTTCGCGCTGGGGGCATATCGTGCTACGACGGGCGCTGCTGTCGCGCGTACCGACGCCCGCTGGCGTTCGCCCGGCCGACTGGGTTGCTGCGCGCGCGCTGCTGCTGCTGAGGATGGGCGAGGTCGACGGCGCCAAGCTGCTCGTCGATTCACTGCCGCTCGACCGCTACACACCGCGCCTCTATGGCGTCGCCAGCCAGGTCCACCTCGCTGCCGCCGACATTCCCGCGATCTGCCCGCTGACGCCGTCGGCAAAGGGCTTCTCGAAGGATCCGCTCTGGGACTTGGCCAACGCCGTGTGCGCCGGTCTCGACGGCGACGACATTACGGCGGCGGGTCTGTTCGATCGTATGCGAGCGCAGCGTTTGGTGCCGATCGTCGACATCGTCCTCGCCGAACGCGTGGCGACGGTGCTCACCGGCGAAGGGCGCGGCGCTAACGTCGCCTGGGAGGCTGTCGACAGGATCAACGCCTACCGGTTCGGGCTGGCGACCGCCGCCGGCATCGAGATCCCCGCCGAGCTGATCGACCGCCCGGGCGTCGCACTGACCGGCTGGCTGACGCGGGCGCCCGGTGTCGCCGCCAGCAGGCGGGCCGGGATCGCGCCGCGCGCGGCCGCGTTCGGCATTGCTTCGGCAGGCGAACTGGCCGCCATCGCAGCGATGCAGATCGCCTCGCTCGACCCCGATGATGATGGCGGCGACGCGCTCGCCGACATGCGCGCCGCGTTCGCCGGTCGGACCAACGACGAGCGGATCGCGGCGATGCGGCGCGTCTGGGCGGCGGGCACCTCGCCGCTCGACCGCTATGGTCGCATCGTCGCCACCGCCGATGCCGCCGCGCGCGTCATGCCCGATGCCGGTAACGCCGGCGATGCCGCGGCGCTCATTGCGTCGATGTTGAGCGCGGGACGCACGCGCGCGGCACTTGCCTGGTGGCCAGTGCTTGCCGGCGCCGACCAGGATGACCGCATCGCGGCGTGGCCATATCTCGCGCTTGTCGACCGCAGCGGCAGCGTGCCCGTATCGACCGGGCGCGGCAAGGACTGGCGCGACGCGGTGAAGCGCCTTGGTGGCGACGCCGACCGCAAGGCGGCGCTTTTTGGCGCGGCTATGGATGCGCTCGGCAAACCCGGTGACTGGGCAGGCTTTGCCGGCAATTACGGCTACCAGCGGCTGGACAACAGCTACACGCGCCGGCTCGGCGCTGCGGCCTCGGCACGGCGCCGGGGCGAAGTCGCACTGCTCGTCGGACTCGGCCTGCAATCGGACTGGCCGCGCGTGTCGCCAGGCCAGCTCGGTGCGATTGTCGGCGCGCTCGACCACGTCGGCTTCCGCAACGAGGCGCGTCTGCTTGCGGTCGAGGCGCTGACGCGGAATTGACCGCGCTCCCCGACCGCCGCGCGATCGCGCTGTTCCTCGACATGCTCGTCGCCGAGCGCGGCGCCGCAAGCAACACTGTCGCCGCCTATGGCCGTGACCTGAAGCAGGCGAGCGGACGGCTTGGCGGCACGCTCGCAGTGGCAGACGCACGCGACCTCAAGCGCCTTGTCGCTGAATGGCGCGCGCTTGCGCCATCCAGCCTTGCGCGCAAACTGTCGGCGCTTCGCCGCTTTTTCACATTCCTGGTCGCCGAGGGACTGCGCGCCGACAATCCCGCGGGCGAGCTTGCCGGTCCAGCACGGGGCCGACCGCTGCCCAAAACGCTGTCTGTGGACGAGGTCGAGCTCCTGTTCGCTGCAGTCGCCGACAAGGCGGCGACGGGGACGCGCGAGGGGTTGCGGCTTGCCGCGCTCGTCGAGCTGCTCTACGGCTCGGGCCTGCGCGCGAGTGAGCTGGTGTCGCTGCCGCGCGCTGCGATCCAGCCCGATCGCCCTTACGCCGTACTCACCGGCAAGGGCGGCAAGGAACGGCTGGTCCCGGTGTCGGCGCGCGCTGGCGCAGCGGTGGCGGCCTGGCTGGCAACGCTACCCGCCGACGAGCGTTACCTGTTCCCGTCGGGCAAGGGCCATCTGTCGCGCGTTCGCCTGTTCCAAATGCTGAAGGCGCTCGCCGTCGAAGCCGGCATCGCCCCCGCGCGCGTCAGCCCGCACGTGCTGCGCCATGCCTTCGCGACGCATCTTCTCGACGGCGGCGCCGACCTTCGTGCGCTGCAGACGCTGCTCGGCCACGCTGACATCGCAACGACGCAAATCTACACGCACGTGCAATCGGCGCGGCTGGTCGAACTGGTCAACCGCGCGCATCCGCTTGCCGACCCGGACCAAGACGACTAAGCCCGCTGTCCGATGATCACCTATCTCGATTTCGAAAAACCGGTCGCCGAACTGCAGGCGCGCATCAAGGAGCTGAAAGCGCTACGTGGCAACGGCGCGGCCAACATCGATGCGGAGGTCAGCAAGCTCGAAGCCAAGGTCGACGCGCAACTCGCCGCCATCTACGGCAAGCTGACGCCGTGGCAGAAAACGCAGGTCGCGCGCCATCCGGCGCGACCGCATTTCAAGGACATCGCCGCCGCGCTCGTCACCGACTTCACACCGCTCGGTGGCGATCGCAAGTTCGGCGAGGATGTCGCCATCATCGGCGGCCCGGCGCGCTTCCGCGGCCGCCCGGTGATGGTGATGGGCCACGAGAAAGGCTCTGACACGGCCAGCCGGCTCAAGCACAATTTCGGCATGGCGAAACCCGAGGGCTATCGCAAGGCCGTCCGTCTTATGGAAATGGCCGACCGCTTCCGGCTTCCCGTCCTGACCTTTGTCGACACCTCGGGCGCCTTCCCCGGCATCCAGGCCGAGGAACGCGGGCAGGCCGAGGCGGTCGCACGTGGCACCGAAGCGTGCCTCGCGCTTGGTGTGCCGATGGTGGCATCGATCGTTGGCGAGGGCGGCTCCGGCGGTGCGCTCGCACTTTCGGCCGCCAATCGCATCCTGATGTTCGAGCACGCCGTCTATTCGGTGATCTCGCCCGAAGGTTGCGCCTCGATCCTGTGGCGGACGGCGGACAAGGCCGCCGACGCCGCCGCGGCGATGAAGCAGACGGCGCAGGATCTGAAGGCGCTCGGCCTCATCGACGTGATCGTCCCGGAACCAACCGGCGGCGCGCACCGCAGTCCCGGCGCCGCGCTCAAAGCCCTCGGCGACGCGGTCGACGCCGAACTGACGGCGATGCAGGGGATTGACGCGGCGACGCTGCGTGATGCGCGCCGCGCCAAGTTCCTGGCGATGGGCCGCGCCGCCTGACGGCAGTTGACGCCGCGGCCGGCGGCCAGCTGCCAATCCTTACAGGCCCGCGCGCGGTTGCGGCGCTAGAGTCAGTCCTGACTAGTCCCTGTTGACAAAAGGGATTCCCAATCGAGCCGAGTTTTGATTCAAGGCT
>CAYVVV010000163.1:0-5630 GCA_964455325.1 uncultured Sphingosinicella sp.
GTGCCGCCCGCACAGCGCGCGTCGGCGATCTCGTTCTACGGGCTCGGCATTCCGATCGGCGCGCTGCTCGGCATGGTCATCGGCGGCGCGCTCAACGACGCCTATGGCTGGCGCACTGCGTTCGTCGTCGTCGGCGTTCCCGGTATCCTGCTGGCGATCGTGGTGATGGCGCTGATCCGCGAACCGCGCCGCGCCGGCCTCACCGCCGCGACCACGACGCCTCCGCCCATTCCGCTGCGCGACGCATTGCGGGCGATCGCCGGATCGCGGGCGTTCCTGCTGATCGCGATCGCCTCGTCGGTGACCGCCTTCCTCGCCTATGGCAAGACCGTGTGGGCGACGATCTACTTCATCCGCTCGCACGGGCTGTCGCCGGGCGAGACCGGTTTCTGGCTCGGCATCACCATCGGCGTTGCGGGCATGATCGGAACCTGGGCGGGCGGCTGGCTGGCCGATCGTCTCGGCGCCGCCGACAAGCGCCACATGCTGACCGCGCCGGCGCTTGGCATGGCGATCGCCGCGCCACTGCTGTTTCTGGCCTATGTGACGCCGGGATGGCAGCTGGCGATCGCGCTGCTGTTCGTGCCGACGGTGCTCAACTCGTTCTACTACGGCCCCACCTACGCCTGCGTGCAAAGCCTCGTCGAACCGCGCGTGCGCGCGGTCGCGAGCGCGGTGATGCTGTTCGCGCAGAACCTGATCGGCCTCGGCCTCGGGCCGCTGGTCTTCGGCATGCTGTCGGACGGGCTGCGGCCCATTGTCGGCGAGGGCAGCGTGCAGTGGGTGCTGTTCGGCGCGGCGTGGCTGGGGCTGGTTCCGGCCTATGTCTTCTGGCGCGGCAGCCTGCGGCTCAACGCCGAGATCAGGGCCGGCTGATCAGTAGGGCGGCGGCGTGGCGGCGCGCTGTGCCTTGGCGGCCTCGGCCCACCAGGCAAGGTCGGCGGCGAAGCTGGGGAAGGCCTGCTCGACGAGCCGGCCGCCGTCCCCCATCGGCTTGCCGGCATCGTCGAAGGCGTCGGCGATGCGCGGTACGGGCAGCGTCGACGACGTCACCACCATTCCCATCTCGCCAAGGATGGCGCGCAGGTGCATCTGCGCGCGCACGCCGCCGAAGACGCCCGCCGAATAGCTCGCGATCGCCGCCGGTCGCCAGAACCATTCCTCGAGGAAGTGGTCGGTGAGGTTCTTAAGCCCCGGCGGCACGCTCCAGTTGTACTCGCCGGTGACGAACACGAAGGCATCGGCGCGGCGGATGACCTCGGCGACGCGCTCCATCGCTTCGGGTGCTTCGCCCTTGGGATATTCCTTGTACATGCGGTCGAGGATGGGCAGCCCGACGTCGCAGGCGTCAATGAACGTCACCGCGTCGCCGCGCGCGGCGAAAGCATCAACCAGATAGCGGGCAAGGCGGATGCCCTGGCGGTCACGGCGATACGAGCCGTAGAAGATCGCGATATTCAGTCCCATCGTTCAAACCATCCTTCGGCCGATCAGCGTTCCCTTGGTGCCGCCGGCCACATATTCGAAGCTGAAATCGGGCCAGTTACGCCGCCAGCGCCGTGCGACAAGGCGTTCGCCCGGCCGCGCCGCGTCGTCGAGGATCACAACACCGCCGGGGGCGATGCGGTCGAAGAGGCACTCGGCGCCGCCGCGCGTCAGCGGGTGTATCGTCCACGGCGGCCCGTCGATGACGACGAGGTCGATGCCGTCGGGCAGCTCGCCATGGTCGTACCAGACGCCAGGCCAGCCCGGCGCGCGGACGAGCGGGGCGCTGCGCAGATCGGCGGCGAGGTTGTGCTCGTCAAGCCAGCGGCGCGTTGCCTCGACGAAGTCGGCATGCTGGTCAAAGGCGATGTGCCGGCCGCCGCCGGCAAGCGCCAGCGCCTGCGCGATGATCAGCGTCGAGGCGCCGGCGCCGAACTCGACGACGGTGCGCGGCCGTGCGCGCTCGATATGGTCGGCAAGCAGCGTCAGCAGGTGCACGTCGGCCTTCCAGCTGCCAAGGTGCGGCAGCGCGCCGTGCGGCAGGCCGAGCCGGTCGAGCAGCGCGTGCTTGTCGGCCAGCCGCCCGCCCCAAAGGTTTTGCAGCAGCCATGGCCACTGGATGAGTGCGAAGCCGCAGAAGGCGAGCCGGTTTGTCAGCCGGTCGAGGAGCGGCAGTGCGCTGAAATCGACTGTCCTTGGCATCAGCGCGGTGCGGTCGCGCAACGTCATGATCAGTCCGCGAACGGATCGGTGACGAGGATTGTGTCGTCGCGCTCTGGACTCGTCGACACCAGCGCCACCGGGCAGCCGACCAGCTCCTCGATGCGGCGCACATACTTGATCGCCTGTGCCGGCAGCTGTGCCCACGACCGCGCGCCGGCGGTCGATTCGCCCCAGCCGTCGAAGTTTTCGTAGATCGGCTTCGCCGCTGCCTGCTCGGCCGGGTGCGCCGGTAGATGATCGATGCGTTGCCCGTTGACCTCATAGGCGACGCAGATCCTGAGTGCATCGAAACCGTCGAGCACGTCGAGCTTGGTCAGCGCGATGCCTGTGACGCCGGAAACGGCGATCGACTGGCGCACCAGCGCGGCGTCGAACCAGCCGCAGCGGCGCTTGCGGCCGGTGACGGTGCCGAACTCGTGCCCTCGCCGAGCCGCCGGCCGGTCTCGTCGTCCAGCTCAGACGGGAACGGGCCGGAGCCGACCCGCGTCGTATAGGCCTTGACGATGCCGAGCACATAGCCCGTCGCCGCTGGCCCAAGACCCGAGCCGCCGCTCGCCGTGCCGGCGATGGTGTTCGACGAGGTGACGAAGGGATAGGTGCCGTGGTCGACGTCGAGCAGAACGCCCTGCGCGCCTTCGAACAGGATGCGCTTGCCGCGCCGCCGGGCGTCGTTGAGGTGGACCCATGCCGGTCCGGCATAAGGCAGCACCACCGGCGCGATCGCCGCAAGCTCGGCGACGAGCGCGTCGCGGTCGATCGGGTCGACGCCAAAACCGGCGCGCAGCGCGTTGTGGTGCGCGAGCAGCCTGTCGATCTGCGGTCCGGCGTGGCCCAGATGGGCAAGGTCGCAGACGCGCAGCGCGCGGCGGCCGACCTTGTCCTCGTACGCCGGGCCAATGCCGCGCCGCGTCGTGCCGATCCTGCCGGCGCCGCTCGCGTCCTCGCGCAGCGCGTCGAGGTCGCGGTGAAAGGGCAGGATCAGCGGACAGGTCTCGCTGATGACGAGGTTGTCGGGGCTGATCGCGACGCCCTGGCCGTGCAGCTTCGCGATTTCGTCGCGCAAGTGCCAGGGGTCGAGCACGACGCCGTTGCCGATCACCGACAGCGTGCCGCGAACGATCCCCGACGGCAGCAGTGACAGCTTGTAGGTGGTATTGCCGACGACCAGCGTATGGCCGGCGTTGTGCCCGCCCTGGAAGCGCACGACGACGTCGGCACGCGCCGACAGCCAATCGACGATCTTGCCCTTGCCCTCGTCGCCCCACTGCGCGCCGATCACGGTGACGTTGGCCATCAACCTCTCGCGTTCAGGATCAATTCACGGCCGCCCCCACTAAGCAGTGCGCGGCGGCGCGTCCACGTGTTTATCGGTTGCCGTGGCGAAGGATCGGCGGCACGCGCACGTAAAGGTTCAGCAGCGCACGAAAGGAAGACGGCATGCGCACGACGTTGGCGTTCGGTATGGCTGCAACGGCGCTGTTGCTTGGCTCGATTGCCGTCGAGGCGCAGCCGCGCGGCGGCGTGATCGCCGCCTGCCGCGCCGACATTGCCGCGCATTGTGGCGACGCGCGCGGCGACAGGCGCAAGCTGCGCGCGTGCATGATCGACAATCGTGACAGGCTGTCGACAAGGTGCCGCGATGCAATTCGCGAGCAGCGCGACGGGCCCGGCGCCGGCGCCATGCCGACAACGACGATCAGCTATGGCAATGACCCGCGCCAGGCGATCGACTTCTACCGGTCGAACCAGGGTACCAGCGCGCCGCTGATCGTCTTCATCCACGGCGGCGGCTGGAGCATGGGCGACAAGCGGCAGGCATCGGCCGAAAAACCGGCGCACTTCACCGCGAGCGGCTACGCGTTCGCGTCGATCAACTACCGCCTCGTCCCCGCCGCGACCGTCGAGCAGCAGGCCGCCGACATCGCCAGCGCGATCGATACGCTGCGCTACCGCGCCGCAGACCTTGGCATTGATGCCGACCGCATCGCGCTGATGGGGCACAGCGCCGGCGCCCACCTCGCGGCGCTCGTCGCCACCGATCCCCAGTATCTCGCGGCCGCCGATGTCCCGATGGCGGCGGTCAAGGCGGTCGTCCTGCTCGACGGGGCCGGCTATGATGTCGCGCGGCAGATGACGTCGGACGGTCCGCTCGCACGCCATATCTACCGGGCCGCGTTCGGCGATGACGCGCAGCGTCAGGCGCGCCTGTCGCCGCTTCGCCATGCTGCGGCGCCGAATGCCGCCAGCTGGCTGGCGCTGCATGTCGCCGAACGAGCCGCATCCGCGCAGCAGTCGGAGGCGCTGGTGCAGGCGCTGCGCGATGCGGGCGCGGCTGCCGAGGCGGTGCCGGTCGCGAACAGCAGCCACCTTGAACTCAACCAGAATCTTGGCGTTGCCGGTGACCCGGCGACCGGTCTTGTCGACGCGTTCCTCAGGCGGGCACTCTGACCGGGCCGTCCTCGCCCAGCATGTAGTCGCAGCGCAGCGTCGCCGCGCTGTCGCCGGGCGCGAGCGCGACCACCGTCGTCCAGCCCTGAGCACGCCATGCGGCGGCGTGCGACAGCTCGGTGCCCAGCGGCACGAACAGGCGCTTGCGCCGCGACGCGCCAAGGCCGGCATCGACGAGGCCGTCGACGTAGAGCGAGAAACCGACCGCCGGCTCGTCGGCGCCGGCTGGATGATGCACGGCGTAGCTGCCGCCACGCCCGACCTCGCCCTTGACGCCGGCGGCGAACACGGAAAAGCCGATCCAGGTCTGGTATTCAAAGCCGTGCCGCTCGGTCGGGTCGATGGTGACATCGCCATGCGCCGCGGCGACCGCGATCAGACGGCGCAGCGCGGCGATACGCGTTTCGAGCACGCCGGCGGAGTCGAGCGCGGCGAGCTTGGCGAGCGACGCATCGGCCGGCCCTGCCGCCTCGATCAGCGCGCCATAATGGCTGGCGCCGAGCGCGGCGAGCGCGGCCGCGTCCTTGCCGTCGAGCGCCGCCTGCACGTCGGCGAGCGGTGCATCGAGCGGCCATGGTCCCGCCGCGAGCGCGCCGACGACGTCGGGCAGCGTCAGATCGACCGACAGCTTGTCAAGGCCCACTGAACGCAGTGCTTCGAGCGCGATGCCAAGCAGTTCGGCGACCGCGTCGACGTGATCGCAGCCGATGAGCTCGGCGCCCATCTGCAACGCCTCGCGCGCCGGGCCGACCTGCGCCGGGCGCACGCGCAGCACCGGCCCGCCGTAGGCGAGCCTGAGCGGCCGCGCGACATGCGCGAGGCGCGTCGCGGCGATCCGGCCAACTTGTGCGGTGATGTCGGGACGCAGCGCCAGCGTCCGCTGCGACAGCGGATCGACGAAGCGCAGCAGATCCTGCGGCCGCGCCGACGACAGCCGCGACACCAGGCTCGCCTCGAACTCGACGAGCGGCGGC
>CAYVVV010000164.1:0-5525 GCA_964455325.1 uncultured Sphingosinicella sp.
GGCTGGGGACGGTCGCCGCCTTCACCTTCATGGGGCTGTGGCACAACGTCTCTGCGGGCTATCTGATCTGGGGTGTCGCGCATGGCGCGATGATGGCGGCATGGCCGAAGCGCGCCTTCGCCGGGGCCGTCGCGGCATGTTTACGGTTGCTTACCTGGATCGCGATTATCAGCCTGTCGTACATCGCGAACTACGGAGCGCTGGCGTGAACCTGTTCCAGACCGAGGCGAAGAAGATCATCTTCCTGTTCGCGATCGCCATCGTGCTGTTGATGAGCGTGCAGCCAGGGCTTACCGAATCGCCGTACAACACGTTCTGAACGAGGTGGCCTTTTGGACGGCAGGCCTGCGGGTCCGCAGCCCCTCATCCTTACTGCGCTGCTCGACCGGGCGGCGTTCGCGCGCCTCAATGCGCTGCGGCGTGCGCATTATCCGGCCGGGCGCAACCTCGTGCCGGCGCACATCACGCTGTTCCACCATCTGCCCGGCACGCAGGCCGCGGCGATCGATCGCCGGCTCGCCGCGACGGCGCGGGCCGAACGCCCGATCGATGCCCGCGTCGCCGCCCCGCGCAATCTTGGCCGCGGCGTCGCGCTGCGCATTGACTCGCCTGCGCTGGAATTGCTGCGCGCCGAACTCGCCGAGGTCTGGGCCGACTGGCTAATTCCGCAGGACCGTCAGCGCTTCGCGCCGCACGTCACCATCCAGAACAAGGTCGACCCGGCCGCCGCGAAGACACTGTTCGAAACGCTCGGGCGCGATTTCAGGCCGTGGTGCCTGCGCATCGACGGGCTGACGCTGTGGGCCTATCGCGACGGTCGCTGGGACCACCTGAAGGACTATCGCTTCGGCTGATCAGCTCATGCTGCCGATGTCATCGCAGCTGAGGTCGAACGCTGCGAGCCCCGCCTCGAGCAGCGAGGCGAGCATCGGTGTGCGCATCAGCGCGGCGGGGATGTCGGCGACCTCCTCGGTCGCCATCGCCAGCGCCTCGTCCCATTCGCTGGCGTCATAGCTGCCGCCGCCGACCAGCATCAGCGCATACAGCTCCGCCTGCTCGTCGTCATTGAGATCCTCGATCGCGCTCGACAGTTCTTCCTCGACCGAGGTGTTGCTTGAATCCTCGAGCACGCCGACGGCATCGTCGTCGGCCATGTGCGAGGCGTCGTCGGGATCGACCGCGGGTACCTGCGCATCATACTCGCGGGCGCGGAGCACGATGCGGCAAACCTCGTCGAGCGAAATCGTCAGTTCCATCGGCGTCCTCCGCGCGGTTGACTCCTATGCGCCGCATGTCGCGGCCGTCGCCTTGCGCAAGGTCAATCTAGCCGTAGAACGCCGCCACTTCACGCACGATCATCACGCCAAGCGCGACCCACGACAGAAAGAACAGCGAAAAGCGCACGACGACGCGGTTGAACGTCGCCTGGGTCAGCGAATGCAGCGCGCGCAGCACGACATAGCTCCACGCCGCGATGACGTGCCAGCTGTCGGCGTGGCCGAGCAGCACGATGGCGAACACCATCGCGTAGAACAGCGTCGGCGCCTCGAACAGGTGGTTGTAATTGTCGGCGACGCGCCGCACCTCGCTTGGCAGCTGGTCGAGCGAACCCGGGTGCTGCGCGCTTTGCGGGTCGATTTTGGCGCGGTTCATCGCCGGGATGCGCGTCGCGTACATCCAGATGAACATGACGAGGTTGAGCAGACCCATCGCGACGACGGCCTGCAGCATCGAGATGATGTTGGCGTTGAATGGCATGGTGATACCTCCCCCGATGTATCGATGGCGGCATGCTGCCGCGTTCGCGACGCCAGCGCAAGGCGCCTGGTCGACACGCCATGGGGGGCACGGTAACGTCGCCGCATGCGCGAGAAGGAACTGCGACTGGCGCTCGTCTGCTACGGCGGCATCAGCCTTGCCGTCTACATGCACGGGATCACGCGCGAAATCTGGAAGCTGCTGCGCGCCAGCCGCGACTTCAACGCCGACAGGCCGGCGACCGGCGATACCGAGCTTGCCTACCACGCGCTGCTCACGGAGATCGGCAAGCACGTGCGGCTGCGCGTGCTCGTCGACATCATCGCCGGCGCGTCGGCGGGCGGTATCAACGGCATTTTCCTTGGCCAGGCGATCGCCAGCGGCCACAGCCTCGACGCGCTGGCCGATCTCTGGCTCGACAAGGCCGACGCCGACGAGCTGCTCGACCCCGCTGCCGTGCCGCGGTCGCGCTTCAGCAAGCTTTACGCGGCGCCGCTGCTCTGGCTGGCGCGGCTTGGCCGCGTCGATCCGATGGACGAGATCGTCGAGGCCAGCGCGCGCGCTGAGCTGAAGCGCAAGGTTTCGCGCTTCGTCCGCTCGCGCTGGTTCGAGCCGCCGTTCTCCGGGCCGCACTTCACCGAGCTGCTGCTCGGCGCGTTCGACCGCATGGCCGCCGGGACGGCCGAGCCGCCGCTGCTGCCGCCGGGACAGCCGCTCGACCTGTTCGTCACCGTCACCGACTACCACGGCTATCCCGAACGGCTGCGGCTCAACAGTCCGCCCGAGGTGATGGAGGTCGAGCACCGAAAGGTGATCGCCATGCGCGATTCGGGCGAACGCGGCACCGAACGGCGGCTGTGCGACGTGCCGAGCCTTGCCTTCGCGGCGCGGGCGACCGCGTCGTTTCCCGGTGCCTTTCCACCGTTCCAGCCGTCCGAGCTTGACGACGTGCTTGAACGGCAGGGGCGTCCTTGGCCCAATCGCGGCGCCTTTCTGGCCAGCGTATTCCCGCGCCGTACCGCCGCCGGCATCGACCCGCGCCACGCGCCGCTGCTCGACGGATCGATCCTCAACAACGCGCCGTTCGCGCCGGCGATCGCGGCACTGCGCCAGCGCCCGGCGCATCGCGAGGTAGACCGCCGCTTCGTCTATATCGACCCAAAGCCGGGCATCCGCGCGATCGGTACCAAGGTCGACCCCACGCGACCGCCGGGTTTCTTCTCGACGATCATCCGCTCGCTGTCCGACATCCCGCGCGAACAGCCGATTCGCGATGATCTTGAAAATCTCGCCGGCCTGTCGGCGCGCGTGCGTCGCCTCGGCCATGTCGTCGACGGAGTCCGCGCCGCCGTCGACGAGGCGGTCGACGAAGCGATCGGCTGGCGCCAGCTGCGCGCGCGCGCCACGCCCGAGCGCATGACCGGATGGCGCGCCAGGGCGAACGCCGACGCTGTCGCGCGCGCCGGCTTTACCTACCCGGCCTACGCGCATCTCAAGCTCAGCCAGATCGTCGAGGAAATGGCACGGCTGTTCGCGCAGGTCGGCGGTCACATCGACAAGGGCCGCGCCGAGCGCGTGCGCAAGGAGGTCTGGCGTCACGTCCGCCGCGGTGGCGTCGACCTGGTCACCAGGACGACGCGCGTGAAGGATGCCGAGCACGACGAGTTCGTGCAGTTCGTCCGCCGCTTCGACCTCGGCTTCCGCATCCGCCGTCTGCGATATTTGTTGCGGCGCGCGACCGAGCTCGGCAATGTCGACGATGCCGCGCGCGTCGCCGAGGTCGAACGCGTCAAGTCGACGCTCTACGAGCTGCTGGCACCGTATCTCGATCGCCGCAGCGCCGCCTTCTATGGCGGCTGGGTGCGCGATCCGGCCGCGTTCGCACACGAAGACCCGGTGCCGGTGATCGATGCCTATGGCGAGGCGCTTGGCCTCACCGCGTTCGACGCGCGCGTCGATGCCCGCATCGCGCAGCTGCTTGACGGGGGACTCAGCGAACCGATGCGGCAGGCCCTGCTCAAGGCCTATCTCGGCTTTCCCTTCTTCGACATCGCCACCTTCCCCCTTTTGCAGGGCGAGGGGCTCGACGAGTTCGACGAGATCAAGGTCGACCGCATCTCGCCCGACGATGCGACCACGATTCGCGCCGGCGGCGCGCAGGCAACGCTGAAGGGGATCAAGTTCGGCAGCTTTGGCGCGTTCTTCAGCCGCGCCTATCGCGAGAACGACTATCTCTGGGGGCGCCTGCACGGCGTCGACCGGCTGATCGACATTGTCGCCTCGGCGCTGCCCGAGGGGACGGCGCTGCCGGATGGCTTTATCGCGAGTCTCAAGCGACAGGCCTTCCGTGCCGTCATGAAGGCCGAGGCGCCGCGGCTCAAGGCGGTCCCCGAGCTGGTCGAAGAGCTCTGCAAGGAAATCGGTTAGCAATGCGTCCCTCGACTACGCCTGGAATGGGCGGTGTCAGTGGAAAAACCTTGCCCATCCCGAGCGAAGTCGAGGGACGCACGACTATCCACAGCATTTCCACAGAGCACGCTGCCGCCGCGGTTGTATAAGGGCGTCATGGCCACGCAACTCCGCGCGCTTCCCGCGCCCGCCGACGACCTGCTGTCGTTGCCCCGCAACCTCGACGCCGAGGCGGCGCTGCTCGGCGCGATGATGATCGACAACCGCCTCGCCGAGGACGTGCAGCTGAAGCTGCGTCCCGAGCATTTCCACGAACCGCTGCACGGTGACATTTACGCGGCGATCCTGAAGCTAGTCGACCGCAACATGATCGCCAACCCGGTGACGCTGCGGCCACTGTTCGCCGACCATCCGGCGATGGCCGATCTCGGCGGACCCGCCTATCTTGCAAAGCTCACCGAACAGTCTGCGGCGCTCATCGCCGCCAAGGACTTCGCCGACCAGATCTACGATCTTGCACTGCTGAGGGAGCTGATCCGCGTCGGCCGCGAGCTTGTCGTCAAGGCGTCGGACACGTCGAACGACGTCAACCCGCACGAGCAGATCCAGGCCGCCGAACTCGCGCTCTACCGCGTCGCCGAGGAAGGCGAGGTCGCCTCGTCGGTCAAGAGCTTCGCGCAGTCGGCGACGCTTGCGGTGCAGATGGCGGAGCGCGCGCTGAAGTCGGGCGGGCACCTGTCCGGCATCACCACCGGCCTCAACGCGCTCAACGCCAAGATCGGCGGGCTGCACCGCTCCGACCTCGTCATCCTCGCCGCGCGCCCGG
This sequence comes from uncultured Sphingosinicella sp., assembly GCA_964455325.1. Lineage (GTDB taxonomy): Bacteria > Pseudomonadota > Alphaproteobacteria > Sphingomonadales > Sphingomonadaceae > Sphingosinicella. Next base: position 4,994 of record CAYVVV010000164.1, read on the forward strand.
CGATGGGCAAGACCGCGCTTGCCACCAACATCGCCTTCGCCGCCGCCGAGCGGCTGATGCGCGACAAGGCCGACGGCATCGACAAGACGTCGGGGGCCGGCGTCGCCTTCTTCAGCCTGGAGATGTCGGCCGATCAGCTCGCCACGCGAATCCTTGCCGAACAGTCGAACATCAGTTCCGAAGACCTGCGCATGGGCAAGATCAGCCAGGCGCAGTTCCGCGACCTTGCCCGCGCCGCCGGCACCTTGCAGGATCTGCCACTCTACATCGACGACACGCCCGGTCTCACCATTGCCGCGCTGCGCTCGCGCGCGCGCCGGCTGAAGCGACAGAAGGGTGTCGGTCTCATCGTCGTCGACTATCTGCAACTGCTGCAAGGAACGAGCCGCCAGTCGAGCGACAACCGGGTCAACGAGATTTCCGAAATCACCCGCGGCCTCAAGACGTTGGCGAAGGAACTGAATGTCCCCGTGCTCGCCCTGTCGCAGCTCAGCCGCGCCGTAGAGCAGCGCGAGGACAAGCGGCCGCAGCT
>CAYVVV010000165.1:0-5504 GCA_964455325.1 uncultured Sphingosinicella sp.
TCGCCTGCTCGCTCGCGGCGGCAAGGTTGGCGCGCGCCGCGTCGGGCGGCAGCGCCAGCTGGCCGATGATGGCATCGGCGCCGGCGACGATGCCGCCCTCGATGTCGCCGGCGCGGAAGCGCGGCAGGATGGCGCGCTGGATGGTGATCGACGACCAGGCGTCGGTCAGATAGGCTTCGAGCCCGTAGCCGACCTCGATGCGGACCTTGCGCTCGTTGGGCGCGATGATGAGCAGCGCGCCGGTGTCCTCGTCCTTCTGTCCGATGCCCCAGTGTCGGCCAAGCCGGTAGCCGTACTCCTCGATCTCGTAGCCCTGAAGATCGGGGATGGTGGCGACGACGAGCTGGCGCGTCGTTTCGGCCTCGAGCTGTTGAAGCTTTCCGTTCAGCGACGCCTCGGTCGCTGGCGAAATCAGGTTCGCTGCGTCGACTACGCGGCCGCTCAGCGGCGGAAACGTCTGCGCCGCCGCCGGCAGCGCCAGCAGCAGCGCGATGAAGCCAAGGGCGATGCGCCCGGGCACGGCTATTCGAACGAAACGGTCGGCGCGGTCTCGGCGTTGGCGGCGGTTGCCTTGAACGGCTGCATCGGCTCGGCGCCATAGATGAAGCGCGCCGCGATCAGGCTGGGGAAGGTGCGGATTTCGGTGTTGTAGGCCTGCACCGCCTGGTTGTAGTCGCGCCGCGCCACGGTGATGCGGTTCTCGGTGCCTTCAAGCTGCGACTGCAGCGCGAGGAAATTCTCGTTCGACCGCAGCTCGGGGTAGCGTTCGACCGTCACCAGCAGCCGCGACAGCGCGCCCGACAACTGATCCTGCGCGGCCTGGAAGCGCGTGACCGCCGCGGGATCGGTGAGTTGGTCGGCATTCACTACCGTCTGCGTCGCCGACGCACGCGCCTGCGTCACCGCTTCCAGCACCTCGCGCTCCTGCACGGCGAAGCCTTTGACCGTGGCAACGAGGTTGGGGATAAGGTCGGCGCGGCGCTGGTATTGGCTTTCGACGTCGGCCCATGCCGCCTTCGCTGCCTCCTCGCGTGTCGGTACCGTGTTGATGCCGCAGGCGCTCAGGGCCAGTGCGGCAATGATCGGCAACAGCAGTTTGTGCATGACCCTCTCACCCCTCCGGTCGCGTTAGGACGCCAACACGCCAGGGGATAGATGGTTCATTCCGCCGCCATCAGCAAGGGGTCGGCCTGCGGGCCGCGGATGACGCGGCCAGGGCGCGCGCCCTGCATAACGCCGTGGCGGAAGGTGACCGCGCCCGACTTGATGGTGACGTCATAACCTTCGGCCCTCTGCAACAGCCGCTTGCCGCCCGCCGGCAGGTCGAACGCGAGCCAGGGCTTGCCAAGTCGCAGCCGGTCGAGGTCGATGACGTTGATGTCGGCGAGATAGCCGGGCGCCAGAAGGCCGCGGTCGGCCATGCCGTAGAGCAGGGCGGTATCACGGCACTGCCGCTTGATCGCGAGTTCCAGAGGAATGCGGCCGCGCGCCCGTCCCTTGACCCAGTGCTGCAGCATGAACGTCGGCGAGGCGGCGTCGCAGATCGTGCCGCAGTGCGCGCCGCCGTCGGACAGCGAGTTGACCGTGTCGTCCGACCACAACAGCGGCTCCAGGAAATCGAGATTGCCGTCGGCGTAATTGAGTACGGGGAAGTAGATGAAGCCCTTGCCGTCGTCCGCCATCAGCAGATCGTAGGCATATTCGGCCGGATCCCTGCCCGCAGCCTTCGCGCGCGCCGCGATGGTGGCGTCCTGGCCGGGCTCGTAGTCGAAGTCCTCGTCCATTTCGAACTGCAGCGCCCAGCCCATGGTGACCGCATAGAGCAGGGGCAGGATATCGCTTTCGGGATAGACCGACTTCTCGGCAAGCATGCGCGCCTTGAAAGCCGGGTCGCGAAGCCGCGCGTATTGTTCGTCCCAGGGCAGCGACTCGATCTCGGTCCATGCCGGTTTCAGCCGGAACGGGTGCACGGTGCCGCGCCAGGCCATGACGATGCCGTTGCCGCGCAGCGCGATCTGCGCGACGATGTTGGCGCCGCGTGCGTTTTCGGCGCGCATTGCCGCGATCTGCTCGTCGAGTGACATCTCCTTGGCGATCGACTGCAGCGCCGCGAAGGTGACCGGCAAGCCGGTCTCGCGGCTGAGTTCGCCCATCCATTCGAATTCGTTCCACGCGCGCTTCAGGTCCGATGCCATCTCGAAGACGCCGTGGCCGACGCGGCCCATGGCGCGGCCGATGCCGATGAGCTCTTCCTTGGTGGCGGTGGTGCCCGGGACGAGCTCGCCGTCGATTGACTTGTGGAGGATGGTACGCGAGGTCGAGAAGCCAAGCGCGCCGGCGCGCATCCCCTCCTCGACGATGCGCGACATTGCGGCGATCTCGGCCTCGGTCGGCGCTTCGTTGGCGGCGCCGCGGTCGCCCATGACATAGGCGCGGATGGCGCCGTGCGGCACGTGGCAGGCGACGTCGACGGTGCGCGGCAGCTTCTCGAGCGCATCCATGTACTCGGGGAAGGTCTCCCAGTCCCAGGTCATGCCCTCGGCGAGCGCGGTGCCCGGAATATCCTCGACGCCTTCCATCAGGCCGATGAGCCACTGGTGGCGGTCGGGTTTCGCTGGTGCGAAGCCGACGCCGCAATTGCCCATGACGACGGTGGTGACGCCGTGCCACGACGATGGCGCCATCTCGGCGTCCCACGTCGCCTGCCCGTCATAGTGCGTGTGCACGTCGACGAAGCCGGGGGTGACGATGCGCCCCGCCGCGTCGATCTCCTCGCGGCCTGCCTGCCGCACCTCGCCGACGACACTGATGCGCATGCCATCGATGGCGACATCGGCCCGGTATGGTGCGCCGCCCGAGCCGTCGACGACGGTGCCGCCGCGGATGACGATATCGTGCATGAAGGCCTCCCTCCAGCCTGGACGGCCGCCAGTTTCGTCAGGCTTGTGAGCCCAGGTCAAGCTGGCGATAATGGCCAGCAAAAGGCAAGGGGAGTGAGACATGCGGGCAGGTTCGACGCTCATCGCGCTGATGATCGCGTCGTCGCCGGCGCTGGCGAAGACGATTGCCATCGCGCCGTCGGCGAACGACCAGGAGACGCTGCAGACGGCGCTCATCGAGGCTGCGCCAGGCGATGTCGTCGAGCTCGCGGCCGGCCGCTACACGCTCAACTCGGGCCTTTCGCTCGATGTCGACAACGTGACCGTGAAGGGTGCTGGGCCGGACAGGACGGTGCTCAGCTTCAAGGGGCAGACGACGGCCGGCGAAGGCCTGCTGGTCACGTCGGACAGGGTGCTGCTCACTGGCTTTGCGGTCGAGGATACGAAGGGCGATGGCATCAAGGCGAAGGGCGTCGAAAAGATCAGCTTCGATAACCTCCGCGTCGAATGGACGCGCGGCCCCCACAAAGACAATGGTGCCTATGGCATCTACCCGGTCGAATCGAAGCACGTGCTGGTGCAGAACAGCACCGTCATCGCCTGCGCCGACGCCGGCGTCTACGTCGGCCAGTCGGACAACATCGTCGTGCGCGGCAACCGTGTCTTCTTCAACGTCGCCGGCATCGAGATCGAGAATTCGACCAATGCCGACGTCTACTCAAACCTCGCCATGCACAACACCGGCGGCATCCTCGTTTTCGACCTGCCGAACCTGCCGAAGATGGGCGGCAACTCCACGCGCGTCTTCTCGAACACTGTCGTCGACAATGACACGCCCAACTTCGCCGCGCCGGGCAACATCGTCGCCGAGGTGCCGCGCGGGCTCGGCATCATGGTGATGGCGAACGACCGGGTTGAGGTGACCGGCAACCGCATCGTCGGCAACCGTTCGGGCGGGGTGATGATCGTCTCCTACCTGCGGCCGTTCGACGACAAGGGCTACAACCCGCTGCCGCGCAACGTGCGCGTGTTCGGCAATGATTTCGGCCGTAACGGCTGGGCGCCGGCGTACCCGGGCGGTGCCGAAATCGCAGCGGCTTTCGGCGGCGCGCTGCCGCCCGTCATGTGGGACGGGGTGACGCGCTTCGGCGACCATCCGCACGATCCGGCGACGACTCCGCGTCTCGACGTGCCGGCGGTGTCGCTGGGGCTGGGGCTGGCGGGCACGCCGACGACGGCAGCGAAGCCGGCGCCGTTCCCGCCGAACGGGCCGGTCGAAGGCACGCTCGCCGCGGTTGTGCTGCCGGCGGACCAACCGATGCCGTGAACGGGGTGCGTCCCTCGACTTCGCTCGGGATGAGCGGTTTGGGTGGAGATCGCCGGTCCACAAATGTCGCTCATCCCGAGCCCTTCGACTGCCTTGCAGGCGCTCAGGATGAACTTCGATCCCGATGGGATCAAAGTCGAGGGACGTACTGCCTGCTCGCCGCTGCGGCCCTCGCACTGTTGTCGGCTTCGCCTGCTGAGGTCAACGATGCCGCCCTCGCCGGACCGGCCCCGGCCAGCCTCGCCGAAACGCGCCTGTTTCTTGACGTCGGTGCAAACCGGCCGAACGCGCGGGTCGTGCCCTATGGCCTCAACACGCCGCTGTTCTCCGACCACGCCGACAAGGCGCGGTTCATCTACGTGCCGGAGGGCACGACGATCGGCTACCGCGCCGAGGGCGTGCTCGACTTCCCGGTCGGCAGCGCGCTCATCAAGCATTTCGGGTTCGCCCGCGCCGACGGTTCGCTCGACCTCATCGAAACGCGGTTGCTGGTGCGGCAGGCGGACGGCTGGAAGGCGTGGCCCTATGTCTGGAACGCCGATGACAGCGCCGCGACCTTGAAGAAGGCGGGCGCCCGCCTCGCCGTCGCCGGGCACGACGACAGCGGCAAGCCGCTCGCGCTTGACTGGCAGGTGCCCAACGTCAACCAGTGCAAGGGCTGCCACGCGTCGGGCGGCGAGCTGGTGCCGATCGGTCCCAAGGCACGCAACCTCAACGGCGACTACCGGGGCGAGAACAACCTCGCTCGCCTCGCCCGGCTCGGCCTGTTGCCCGCGATGCCAGCGGACGTGCCGCAGCTGCCGCGCTGGGACAACGCGAAGCTATCGCTGAACGACCGCGCCCGCGCCTATCTCGACGTCAACTGCGGCCATTGCCACAGCCGCGCCGGCCCGGCGTCGAACTCGGGTCTGTTCCTGACCTTCGATGACCCGCACGGGCCCAGTCTTGGTATCGGCAAGGGGCCGGTCGCCGCCGGGCGCGGCTCGGGCGGCCGCATGGTGTCGAACCGGGCAAGCCCGACGCCTCGATCCTCGTCTACCGGATGGAGTCGGTAGAGCCGGGCACGATGATGCCCGAACTCGGCCGCACCCAGCGGCATGACGCTGCAGTCAGGCTGATGCGGGCGTGGATCGAAAAAATGGCGCCCGACGGCTGAGGCTCAACCCAGCCCCATCAGTGCCAGCACCTCCTTGCGGCTGCGGTCGTCGGACCGGAAGATGCCCATCATGCGGCTGGTCATCATGGTGACGCCGGGCGTGTTGACCCCGCGCGCCGACATGCAGGCGTGCGCCGCCTCG
>CAYVVV010000166.1:0-5465 GCA_964455325.1 uncultured Sphingosinicella sp.
ATCGTTCCAGTCCGCACCGGTTGGCCCGGCGATGGAACCCGTGCGTAACTGTGAGCGCAAACGTTTGCAAACATTTTTCGCAAACGTTTGCTTTGAACGAGGATCACTGTTACTGCAAAACCACGGGCCGCGATGATAACAAGGTCCGACGGGGAGGACCGGAATGCCAGTTGTTGCGGACTTCGGCCGCGTCGACGTTGCCGTCATCGCGCTGTACCTTGCCGGCATCGTGCTGACGGGCCTGTGGGTATCGCGCCAGCCGGGGGGCGCCGAGCGCTACTTCCTTGCCTCGCGCGAGTCGACCTGGCCCGTTGTCGGGCTGTCGCTGCTCGCTTCGAACATCTCCTCGACGACCCTGGTCGGGCTTGCCGGCGCCGCCTATGTCATCGGCATATCGGTCTACAACTACGAATGGATGGCGGGCGTCGTGCTCGTCTTGTTCAGCGTGTTCGTGCTGCCGATCATCCTGAGAAACCAAGTCTACACGATGCCCGAGTACCTCGGTCGCCGTTACGACAGCGCGACGCGCAGCTATTTCGCGGTGCTGACACTGTTTCTCAACATCGTCGTCGACACGGCCGGAACGCTTTACGGTGGTTCGCTCATCTTCAAGCTCGTCTATCCCCAGGCGCCACTGGTCTGGATCGTCGCAGCGATCGCCGTCGCCGCCGGTATCTACACGATCGCCGGCGGCCTGCGCGCGGTCATCCTGACCGAGGTCGTGCAGGCGGTGGTGCTGCTCGCCGCCGCCGGCGCCATCGCCTGGTTCGCATTCGACCGCGCCGGCGGCTGGGAGCAGGTGATGACGCGCGTGCCGGCCGAAAAGCTCAGCCTCATCCGTCCGCTCGACGATCCGGGGGTGCCATGGCCCGGGCTCGTGCTCGGCGTTCCCATCCTCGGCTTCTATTTCTGGTGCACCAACCAGTTCATGGTGCAGCGGGTATTGTCGGCAAGGTCGGTCGACCACGGCCGCTGGGGTTCGCTGTTCGCGGGCCTGCTAAAGCTTCCCGTGCTGTACCTGATGGTGCTGCCGGGGACGGCGGCGATCCTGCTCTACCCTGACCTTGCCAATGGCGACCTCGTCTATCCGACACTGGTCTTCGACCTGCTGCCGGCCGGTGTCGTCGGTCTCGTCGTCGCCGGCTTCCTGGCAGCGATCATGTCGTCGATCGCGTCGACCTTCAACTCGGCGGCGACGCTGTTCACGATGGATTTCGTGCGCCGCTGGCGGCCCGACCTCGGCGGCGCCGTGCTGGTGCGGACCGGGCGCCTGACGACGCTCGGCTTCATGCTGCTCGCCATCCTGTGGGCGCCGCAGATCGAGCGCTTCGGGTCGCTGTGGCAGTATCTGCAGGCGATCCTCGCCTACGCGGTGCCACCCGTCGTCGTGCTGTTCGTTGGCGGCGTGCTGTGGCCGCGCGCCAACGCCAGCGGTGCGCGCTGGACGATCGCGACCGGGCTGGTTGCCGGCACGATGCTGTTCGCACTCAATGCCGTGTTCGGCGTCATCGACCTGCATTTCCTCTATGTCGCGCCGCTGCTGCTCGCGCTATGCGCCGCCGCGCTCGTCGTCGGCAGCCGGCGGGCGGCGGCGCCCGACGCGGCGGCGGTGGCGACGCTGCTGTGGCGGCCGCAGCTCTGGCGTGACGAAAGCGCGGCGCTCGCCGGCGTGCCGGCATGGCGCAACTATCGCGTCCAGTCGGTCGTGCTGCTCGCGCTCACCGCCGCGGTGGTCGCCGCCTTCGGCTAGCTCGACGCCCGGACGACAAGCGTCGGCGGCAGCTGCACCGGGGCGGTCGCCTCGCCCGCCATGCGCCGGAACAGCAGGTCGCAGAGCAGCGCCGCGCCGCGTTCGACGTCCTGGCGGATGGTGGTGATCGGCGGATTGGCGTGCGCCGCCATCGGCGCGTCGTCGAAGCCGACGACGGCAACATCGCGCGGCACGGCAAGGCCGATGTCGGCGAGCGCACGGATCGCGCTCATGGCGACGACGTCGGACGCGGCGAACACGCCGTCGACCGGCGGCCGCCGCCGCAGGAAGTTGTGCACAGCGGCATAGCTGTAGTCGGCGGTCAGATGCACCGGCAGCAGATGGTGCATGGCGCGCAGCTTGTCGGGCAGCACCGACAGGAAGCCCTCGTAGCGCTGGCCGAACTCGGGCACCTCGGGGTTGCCGAGGAACGCCAGCCGCGTCCGTCCGCGCTCGAGCAGATGGCGCGCCGCAAGCCGGCCACCGTCGACGTTATCGCTGCCGACGGTCACATGCTTCTGTCCCGCGCGCCACGCGCCCCAGACGACCAGCGGCTGGTAGCGTTCGGCGGCGGCGTCGAGCACGTCGCTCTGGTCGGACTGGCCGATGACGATGATGCCGTCGACGCGGCCGCTGTCGATGACGCTGTCGAGCCAGTGCCGGTCCTTGGGGATGACGCGCGACAGCACGAGGTCGTAGCCGCGCTCCGAAATCTGGTCGGCGAGGTAGCCGAGCATGGTCATGAAGAACGGGTCCGACAGGTGCTGCGCGGTTTCGTGACCCAGCGGCAGCAGCACGCCGATCGATCCGGTGCGTCCCATGCGCAGGTTCTGCGCGGCGACGTTGAGCCGGAAATCGTGCGCCTGCGCGATGGCCAGGATGCGTTCGCGCGTCTGCTTGCTGAGCGCGCCCTTGTTGGTCAGCGCGCGCGACACCGTCGACACCGACACGCCGGCGATGCGCGCGATGTCAGCGATGCTCGTGATCTTCTTTTCAAGCACGGTCGTACGGGTCAGTATTGGCGGGGGCGCACCACACAGCGCGCGGCCAAAACGCTAGCACCGGCGGCACGCGGCGCAAACAGTTTCTCAGAGGATGCGGCCGGCGTGGCCGGCGCCCAGAGATCATCGCTCGACGAGCAGCTTGAGTCGCGCCAGCCGCTGCCGCCATGCCGCCTTGAGCCGCTCGAGTTCGGTCTCGGCGGCGTCGATTCCGCCCGCATCGAGCGTCCAGCGCCGCTCGCGCCCCGCGACGCGGCCGTGCACCAGCCCGGCGCCTTCGAGCACCCGCAGGTGGCGCGTCACCGCCTGCCGACTGACCCCCGACCCAGCGGTCAGGTCGCTGATCGACGCATCGCCCCGCTCGGCAAGCGCTTCGACCAAGCGCAGCCGCTGCGGATCGCCGAGCGCGGCGAAGCGTGCCGCGAACTGGCGGGTGCGATCAGGCGGCATGCTTGAGGTGATTCCTCAGCGCGACCGCCTGTTCAAGCCAGCCGTTGACGTTGTCCTTGAGCACCGATGGCCGGCGCGCCGCCGCGATCGCGTCGAAACCGCTCTCGACGACGGTCAGCATCGTCCCCGAACCATGCGGGACAAGGCTGAACACGGTCGTCGTCTGCGGCTCCTTGCTGTAGTCGACGGCGGCGTCGAACATGCCCGGATGCCAGCGCCAGACGAGCCGGCTGGGTGGCACCAGCTCGATGATGTCGACGGCAAAGCGCTGGCCTTCCCAGGTCATGTGGAGACGCGTTCCGGCGGCGATGCGGCCATCGAGCCCGACGCCGAACCAACTTGCGAATTCGGTCTCGTCGGTGAGCGCGCGCCAGACCCGTTCGGGCCGCGCCTCGAGATAGACGCGCTGCTCGATGCGATCGCTGTTCATTCTCGTCTCCATCATGCAATCAAACTGTTGCATATTGCGGCCGCGTCAGTCATGCAACTACTTTGTTGCATGACTTTGCACAGGTCGCCGGCGCCGCCGACATCGGCTACATCGCCTGCACGGGAGGAACCATGACGGACACGGTATTTGGCGAGCGCATGTTGATCGACCGCGGCGACATCGCGTCGACGCGTCGCGATACCGTCGCGCCGCGCGCGCTTGGCGCGGACGAGGCGCTGTTACGCGTGCGCCGCGTCGCGCTGACCGCCAACAACGTCACCTATGCGGCGGCGGGTGACTCGTTCGGCTACTGGCGTTTCTTCCCCGGTCCCGATGGCTATGGCGTGCTCCCCGTCTGGGGCTTCGCCGACGTCGTCGACAGCCGTGCCGAGGGCATCGAGCCCGGCCAGCGCTTCTACGGCTACTGGCCGCTGGCGACGCATCTCGTGGTTTCCGTCGCCGACGCCGGCTCCAGCGGCTTCAGCGATCCCGCGCCGCATCGTCGCGGCCTGTCCGACTTCTACAACCGCTACCAGCGCGCGCCCGCGCGCGACGCCGACGACGAGGCTGTCGAGGCCCTGTTCCGGCCACTGTTCATGACCGGCTGGCTCATTGACCGCTTCCTTGCCGGTGAAGGCGATTTCGGGACATGCCAGGTGATCCTGTCGAGCGCGTCGTCAAAGACCGCGCTTGCCACCGCCTTCAATCTCGCGCGCCGCGAGCGCGCGCCGGCGGTGATCGGGCTGACCTCGGCCGGCAACCGTGCGTTCGTCGAATCGGTCGGCAGCTACGACCGTGTCGTCGCCTACGCCGATGTCGGTGAGCTGCCGCGCCTGCCCTCGACTTATGTCGACTTTGCCGGCGACCGGACGCTCACCGCACGCGTCCACGCGCATCTTGGCGACCGGCTGAAGCACAGCGCCATCGTCGGCATGACGCACTGGAGCGACGCCGGCGGCGACACCGCGATCCCCAGCCCGACGCCGCAGCTGTTCTTCGCACCGGGCGCTGCCGAGGCGGCGGTCGCAGCGCTCGGCCCGGCCGGCTTCGCCGAAGCGAGCGGCGCTGCGTTTGCGGCATTCGTCCCGCACGCCCGCGCCAACCTCGCCGTGACGACGCTCGCCGGCCTTGCCGAAGCCGAGGCTGCATACCAGCGGCTCGCCACCGGCAAGATTGACGGCGCGCAAGCGCTCGTCGTCGCGCTGTAGCGCTACTTCGCCGTCGCCAGCACGCGCCCATGGCGCGCCTGATAGGCCTCGACCTCGGCGAAATGGTCCTGAAAGTGCTGCTCGATCTCGGCGAGCGCGCCCTGCGCATAGGCCTCGAGACGCTGCGACGGCATCGCCCTGGTCGCCGCGAGATGCTTGGCCGTTGTTGCGCAGAACTTCGCTTTCACCGCCGGGTAGGCGAAGTGGTTGTAAAGGCTGGTCAGCTTGGCGTCGCGCAGGCGCAGGCCCTGCGCCCCGAAGTCGCGCCGGTACTTGGCATCGATCGCGGCGTTGGCGCGCGCCAGCACCGCCTTGTGGTGCCGGAGGAAGGCGTTGTAGCCGTCGCGCGGCTCGGTATCGCGCGCATGTGCGCAGCCGAGCGCGGCGACATTGAGCGCCGCGCGGAAGTGGAACATCGTTTCGAGCGGCCCGAGGTTCGAATTGGCGGTGATGAAGCGGCCGGCGGCGTCCTTCGGCGGCAGCTTTAGCCCGAGAACGATGTGCGCCGGCACGCGCGGCTGCTCGACCGCGCGCGCCGGCGGTCGCGGCGTCACCGCCGTTTCGGGAGCCGCCGGCGCCGTGAAGGCGGCCAGCGCCACCGCCAGCGCCCCGGCCGCAACGTGCTG
>CAYVVV010000167.1:0-5463 GCA_964455325.1 uncultured Sphingosinicella sp.
TGCAACTGATCGACGCCGACACCAAGGAGGATGGCAGCGATCTCGGCCCGACACTGGCCCGCCTGTTCGACGTGCTCAACACGCCGGAGGACGCAAGGCAAGCGAGCCTGCCCGCCGAGATCAGGGCGTTCCCCTACGTCAACGGCGACCTGTTCCGGGGCGGCATCCGCATGCCCAATTTCACTGCGGCGATGCGCGAAATGCTGCTCGACGCCTGCCGGCACGACTGGGGCAAGGTCAGCCCGGCGATCTTCGGGTCGCTGTTCCAGTCGGTGATGGACGCGAAGGAGCGCCGCGCAAAAGGCGCGCACTACACGTCCGAAGCCAATATCATGAAGGTGATCGGGCCGCTGTTCCTCGATGATCTTCGCGACGAGCTCGACCGGCTGAAGGCGCGGCGGACGGGGCGCGAATCGGGGCTCAGGGAGTATCTGGCCAAACTGTCGCGGCTCAGTTTCTTCGACCCGGCGTGCGGTTGCGGGAACTTCCTCGTCGTTGCCTATCGGGCGCTGCGCGCGCTCGAACTCGACGCGCTGGAGGCGCTCTATCCGAAGGCCGTCAGCCTTGGCGACGACACCGCGCGGCAAGGCTTTACCGACCTGTCGCTGCTGTCGCGCGTCGATGTCGCGCAGTTCCACGGCATCGAGCTGGAGGAGTTTCCGGCGGAGATCGCGCGGGTTGCCATGTGGATGGCCGACCATCTTGCCAACAATGACCTCAGCCTCGCCTTCGGGCAAAGCTATGCGCGCATTCCGTTGAAAGCCAGCGCCAACATCGTCCACGGCGACGCGCTGGAGACCGACTGGAACGGCGTGATCCCGGCGGAACGCTGCCACTATGTGCTCGGCAACCCTCCGTTCGTCGGCGCCAAGTACCAGACGCCGGCGCAGCGGCAGCAGGTGCGCGAGCTTGCAAGGCTGGGCGGCAGCGGCGGCACGCTCGATTATGTCGCGGCGTGGTTCCTGAAGGCCGGCACCTATGTGCAGGCGAACCGCCGCGTCCGTGTCGGCTTCGTCGCCACCAATTCGATCACGCAGGGCGAGCAGGTGGCGCAGTTGTGGCCGATCCTGTTCGACCGTTTCGGCCTCGAGATCGCGTTCGCGCACCGCACCTTCCAGTGGGACAGCGAGGCGCGCGGCAAGGCGCACGTCCACGTCGTTGTGATCGGCCTTGCCCACCGCGATGCCGAACCCGCCGAAAAAAAGCTGTTCAGCTATGACGACATCAGGGGCGATCCCATCGAAACGCGCCACGGCGCGCTGACCGCCTATCTGTTCGACGCGCGCTCGGTGGCGAACCGGCATCTGGTGGTGAAGGAGGAAGGGCGGCCGATCAATGGGGCTGGAAGGGTCATCATCGGTTCCAAGCCAATCGACGGCGGTTACTTGATATTTGATGCTCGCGAACGTGCGGAGTTATTGACGACCGAGCCGGAAGCTGAGCGCTTCATTCGGCCATATGTTGGCGCACAAGAGTTCATCAAAGGCGGCGAGCGTTGGATTGCAGCGTTGCAGGGCGCCTCGCCGGATGAAATGGGACGGCTCCCAAAACTGATGCAGCGCGTGTCGCTCGTCCGCCGCTTTCGTAGCGGAGAGATCCCACCGAAGGGTAAGGATGATGGCAAGCAGGCAGCGCGTGGCATTTCATCATCGATGCTCGCTGCAACACCGACAGCGTTTCATGTCACCGTCATTCCGAGTTCCCCGTTTCTTGCAATACCTGAGGTCAGTTCCGAACGACGCGATTACATTCCCATCGGCTGGCTAGAACCGCCGACCATTCCGAGCAACCTCGTGCGGGTACTGACGAATGCCACCATCTTCGACTTCGCCATCCTCACCAGCCGTATGCACATGGCTTGGCTGGCACATATCGGCGGGCGGCTTGAGAGCCGGTTCCGCTACTCGATCGGGCTCGTCTACAACACCTTCCCCTGGCCCGAGGCGGCGCCGGCGCAGCGCGACAAGCTGGCGGCGCTGGCGCAGGCGGTGCTCGACGCGCGCGCCGATTGGCCGACGTCGAGCCTTGCCGACCTCTATGACCCCGACACCATGCCGGCGAACCTGCGGTCGGCGCACCGGGCGCTCGACCTTGCCGTCGACCGCCTCTACCGGCGCGAGCCGTTCGGGTCCGACCGCGACCGCGTCGAACATCTGTTCGGCCGCTACGAGGCGCTGGTCAATCCGCTGGAACGCGAGGGCGCCCGGCAACTGCGGCGCGTGGCGCGGCGGGGAGCTGCCGCGCGCGCTCGCTGACGGCGCCGCGCCGCGCGCCGACTCTTCCATAATAGGATTTTGCCTGTCATCCTGACCCCGGGAGGGGTCTGTGCCTGCCTGTGGAAACGGTGTCGATGACGGCGGCGCGGACGGCGCTTGCCCCTAATGTGCGCGAGCTTCGTGATGTTCGGGCGGCGGTGCCGCCACCTTCGGCCCGGCAAACATCGCCTATTGACAGCGGGGCGCCGGACTCCGACCTATCCGTTGTCATCTTGAAAGAGCACCATCGGCCATGCGCGATCCCATGAGCGTCCTTCACAACGCCCTCGTTCCCATCGTCATCGAGCAGTCGAACCGCGGCGAGCGGTCGTTCGACATCTATTCGCGGCTGCTGCGCGAACGCATCATCTTTGTCACCGGGCAGGTCGAGGATCACATGGCCTCGCTGATCACGGCGCAGCTGTTGTTCCTTGAATCGGAAAACCCGAAGAAGGACATCTACATGTATATCAACTCGCCGGGCGGCGTCGTCACGGCGGGCATGGCGATCCACGACACCATGCAGTACATCCGGCCGCGCGTCGGCACCGTGTGCATCGGCCAGGCGGCGTCGATGGGCGCCTTCCTGCTCGCGGCGGGCGAGCCCGGCATGCGCGTGGCGCTGACCAACGCGCGCATCATGGTGCACCAGCCATCGGGCGGCGCGCAGGGACAGGCGACTGACATCGAGATCCAGGCGCGCGAGATCCTGCGCATCCGCCAGCGCATGAACGAGCTGATGGCGAAGTACACCGGGCAGGACGTGGCGAGCATCGAGAACGCCGTCGAACGCGACAAGTTCATGTCGGCGGACGAGGCGAAGGACTTCGGTCTCATCGACCAGGTGTTCGAGAAGCGGCCGTCGCCTGCCGACGAGGAGGCGAAGGCGGCGGCCTGACGCGGGTTGCGCGGGGTTGCGGCGCTCGTTCAGACTCTGTTGAACAAGCGCGGTATATATTTCCATCCTGTGACAGCTTTCGCCATTGAAGCACGCGGCTCGCGCGCTAGGATGATGGTGGGGCTGGGCAGATTGACTGGCACGGATGGCCAGAAGAGGCGGTTATGACCAAGCTTAGCGGTGGCGGCGACTCCAAGAATACGCTCTACTGCTCGTTCTGCGGCAAAAGCCAGCACGAGGTCAGGAAGCTGATCGCCGGCCCCACCGTGTTCATCTGCGACGAGTGTGTCGAGCTTTGCAACGACATCATCCGCGAGGAGACGAAGGGCGCGCTGGCCAAGAAATCGGACGGCGGCGTGCCGACCCCGCGCGAGATCTGCGACCACCTCGACGACTATGTGATCGGCCAGAGCCAGGCGAAGCGCGTGCTGTCGGTGGCCGTCCACAACCACTACAAGCGCCTCAACCATGGCGCCAAGGGCGCCGACATCGAGCTGGCGAAGTCGAACATCCTGCTCGTCGGCCCCACCGGCTGCGGCAAGACCCTGCTTGCGCAGACCATGGCGAAGCTGCTCGACGTGCCGTTCACCATGGCCGACGCGACGACGCTGACCGAAGCTGGCTACGTCGGCGAGGATGTCGAGAACATCATCCTGAAGCTTTTGCAGGCAAGCGACTACAACGTCGAGCGGGCGCAGCGCGGCATCGTCTACATCGACGAGATCGACAAGATCAGCCGCAAAGCCGACAATCCGTCGATCACGCGCGACGTGTCGGGCGAGGGCGTGCAGCAGGCGCTCCTCAAGATCATGGAGGGGACGACCGCATCGGTGCCGCCGCAGGGCGGCCGCAAGCATCCGCAGCAGGAGTTCCTGCAGGTCGACACCACCAACATCCTGTTCATCTGCGGCGGCGCCTTCTCGGGGCTGGAACGCATCATTTCCGACCGGCTGCAGGGCAAGTCGATCGGCTTCGGCGCCTTCGTCGCCGCGCCCGACGAGCGGCGCACCGGGCAGATCCTGAAGCACTGCGAACCCGAAGACCTGCTGAAGTTCGGCCTCATCCCCGAGTTCATCGGCCGCCTGCCGGTGATTGCGACGCTCGAGGATCTCGACGAGGCAGCACTGATCCAGATCCTGACCGAGCCCAAGAACGCGCTCGTCAAGCAGTACCAGAAGCTGTTCGACATGGAGAGTGTCAAGCTGACCTTCACCGACGACGCGCTGATGGCGGTCGCCAAGCGCGCCATCGAGCGCAAGACCGGTGCGCGCGGCCTCCGCTCGATCATGGAGGCGATCCTGCTCGACACCATGTTCGAGCTGCCGGGACTTGACGACGTCGACGAGGTGCGAATCGACAAGGACGTCGTCTCCGGCGCCAAGGAGCCGATCAAGGTGTTCGCCAAGCGGCCGGCGAAGGAAAAGGTCGGCGGCGACGCCGCCTGACGCAAGGCGTCCTGATCGCGTGCGTTAGAGGTCGCGGCGCGCGATGTTGCGTTGCAAAAAAGTCACGCCCTCGCGCATGTCGTTGCGGTCGCGAAAGCGACTCCTGGCCGTAGAAAATCTGTAACACTAGACGCTTAACCGCGCCGCAAGTCCGGGGATCGGCGCGATGCCGCGTGCCGGGCCGGCAACTACAGCATGGGGATAGATTCGATGCGAGCTTTCAGGCTTTTCCTCGCGGCGACCACCGCCGCGATCCCGATGACCGTGGCGATGAGCGCGCCCGCGGCGGCGCAGGAAACGACGTCGGCGGTGCGCGGCATCGTGACCAGCGATGGTGCGCCGGTCGCTGGCGCCGAGGTGACCGTTCGCCATGAGCCGTCTGGCACCGTTTCAACGACCACCACGGGCGCGGACGGTTCATTCTCGGCGTCCGGCCTGCGTGTGGGCGGTCCGTTCACCGTTTCGGTCAGCGCGGCAGGCTTCGAATCGGCGCAGGTCACCGAGCTTACGCTGTCGGCCGGTCAGCCGTTCCGCCTGCCGATCGAGCTTCGCCAGGCCGAGGAAATCGTCATCACCGCCTCGTCGATCGCCGGCGCCAGTGCCACCAGCAGCGGCCCGATCACCACGCTCGGCCGCACCGAGATCGAAGGCGTCGCCTCCATCAACCGCGACATCCGCGACGCGGCGCGGCGCGATCCGTTCGTCACGCTCGACCTCACCAACAGCCGCACGATCGAGATCGCCGGCAACAACGGCCGTCTCAACCGCTTCTCGGTCGACGGTGTGCAGTTCTCCGACGATTTCGGCCTGAACAACGGCGGTCTGCCGACCTCGCGCGGCCCGGTGCCGTTCGACGCCATCGAAC
>CAYVVV010000168.1:0-5404 GCA_964455325.1 uncultured Sphingosinicella sp.
GTTCGCGATGGTCGCCCGGCTCAGTGGTGTGGCGCGGCCGATCGGCGTGGTCGAGCTGACAACCCGTCACGTTGCCACCGGCGTTGCCGCTTTTCTCGCGCTGGCGACGCCGCTGGCATCGACGCTTTACCGCGTCGCGCACGAAGCCAATGCGCGCAACACCGTTCGCGACGTGCTCAAGGCGGAACTGGGGGTCAGGGACAGCGGCATCGCGCAGCTCGACGTCCGCTGGCCGCTGTTTGATTCGCTGTCGATCGACGCCGTCGTCATCGCGTCGGAGTTTCGCGGCGACGCCCAGGCCGCGGTCAGCGAACGCCTTGCCAGCGAGCTCGGCAGCATGCCGCGGCTCAACCTCCAGCAGATCCTCGCCACCGATATCGACAGCAAGACGCGCGCGATCGTCGAGGCGGCGCTCGAACGGCGCGCGGCCGGCATTGCCCGTGACGTGCCGCCTTACACGGCGATCCGCGACGCGCTTGGCGTGCCGATCCAATCAATGTGGATCGACCGCCCGGCGCGCACGGTCAACATCGTGCCCGCCGCCGACGACACCTGGACGACCGGCGACTATCGGGCCGCCGAAGCGGCGGCGGTCCGCAATGCCGGTGGCTGGAAGGTCGTCGTCGCGCCGCCGGCGCTGACCATGTTCGACATTGTGTTCGAGCCTGGCGCCGCCGGCTTGTCGGCTGCTGGTGCCGGGCAGCTCGATGACGCGATTTGGGCGCTCAATCGGTGGCGCGCGAAGCGGGCATCGGTGGCGGTCACGGCTGCGGCGGCGGAGGATGGCCGCGATATCGCCGACGTTCGGCTTGAAACCGTCGCGGCGCGGCTGATCGACGCCGGCATCAGCCCGGTCGCCCTCGACGCGCCCGCCGTTGGTGATGCTGCCGATACCGTCGTTGTTGCGCCGCTGTTCGAGCGCCCGACCATGGCGACGCCGGCAATGCGCGACTCCGCGACGGCCGCTGCCCCGTAGCTGTCCGCTTCAGGTCGACAGGAAGCGCCGTTCGGCACCTTCGAGCACGATCGCGGTCAGTCGCCCCGTCGCATAGGCGCCGGTGTCGATGCCGGTGCGATTGGGCTGCGCGTCGACCTCGCGGCGGATCGAATGGCCGTGGACGACATGGACGCCGTGGTCGCCCTTGTGCTCGAGGAACGCCTCGCGGATCCAGACGAGATCGCGCTGGCGCTGCGCGGCAAGCGGTACGCCGGGGCGGATGCCGGCATGTACGAAGAGGTAGTCGCCGCTCAGTCGCGTCAGTGCGAGCGCGCCGAGCAGTTCACGATGCGCCGCCGGCATCGCCTCGGCAAGCGCGCCGAGCATCTGATTGTCGGCGTCGCCGAAGACGATCGTGGCAGGCAGCCCATAACTCGCCAGCGTCTCGCGCCCACCGTGCGTCAGCCAGGCGGGCAGCAGCGTCTCGTCGCGCGGCCGCCCCGACAGCAGGTGGGCGAGGATTGCTTCGTGATTGCCCTTCAGCAGCGTCCAGCGCTGCCCCGCCGGCGCGGCCCGGGTCAGCCGGTCGAGTACCGCCGCCGACGCGGGGCCGCGGTCGACATAGTCGCCCAGAAAAACGATCTCGGTCTCGCCACTCCAGCCGGCCAGATCGGCATCGATCAGGGCAAGTATCCGGTCGAGCAGGTCGGCACGGCCATGCACGTCGCCGATCGCGTAGACGCGCTGCCCTTCAGGCACGCGGTCGATGCGCGGCGGTCGGCGAAAGCGGCTCAACATGCCGCTGAGATAGGCGCGCGATGGCGACGATGGAAGCGGGCACGTGCCTTGACTTCGCCGCCTTCGCCGCTTAGGGACGCGCGCTCGTTCGACAGCACCGAATCGGTATCCAGGCGGAAGACAATGAAGATCCGTAACAGCCTCAAGTCCCTGAAGGGGCGTCACCGCGATTGCCGCGTCATCCGCCGCCGCGGCCGCACCTACGTCATCAACAAGACCAACCGCCGCTTCAAGGCGCGCCAGGGCTGAGCCGCTGCCCGCTGCGATCGATGCCGTCATCTTCGATGTCGGCGGCGTCCTCTACCACTGGCACCCGCGCTTCCTCTACGAAAAGCTGATCCCCGACCGGGACCGGCTCGACTGGTTCTGCGCCAATGTCGTCACCCCCGACTGGCATTTCCAGCACGACGCGGGACGCCCGGCGGCGGAAACGACCGCCGAACTGATCGCCCGCTTCCCGACCGAACGGAAGCTGATCGAAGCCTATGTGCCGCGCTGGCTGGAAACGCTGCCCGGCCCGGTCGACGGCATGATCGAGCTCGTCCACGCGCTCGCCGACACGGGCGTTCGGCTCTATGGCATCACCAACTTCAGCCACGAGTTCTGGCCGCGCTTCGCCGCGACCGAGCCTGCCTTCGCCCGCTTCGACGACATCATCGTGTCGGGCGAGGTCAAACTGATGAAGCCTGACCCGGCGATCTTCGCGCTCGCCCGCCGACGCTTTCCCGTTGACCCTGCGCGGGCGCTGTTCGTCGACGACCGCGCCGACAACGTGGCGGCGGCCGAGGCCGCCGGCTTTCGCGGCCACTGCTTCAACGGCCGCGCCGCGCTTGACGACGAACTGGCGCGACTCGGCATGCCGTCTGCGGTCATTTCCGGCCGCTGAGCTCGTCGCCGGTCAGCCGGGCGACATGCAGGACATTGGTCGATCCGGGGGTACCGAACGGCACGCCCGCCATGATGACGATGCCGTCGCCGCCGGCGGCCAGCCCGGTGCGCAGCGCCATGCGCTTAGCCTTGTCGACCATCTCCTCGAAGCTGGCGACGTCGCGCGTGTGGACGGCGTGCGTGCCCCACAGCAGCCCCAGCCGACGCGCCGTCGACAGCTTCGGCGTCATCGCCAGCACCGGCGCCTCGATGCGCTCGCGGCTGGCGCGGCGCGCGGTCGATCCCGACGTGGTGAAGCAGCATATCGTCTTTGCCGCGATCGTCTCGACGATCTGGCCTGCAGCGCCGGCCAGCGCGTCGGCGGTGGTCGGTTCGAGCAGCGTCTCGGTGAAGTGGACGCGGCGCGCGTATTCGGGGTCCGCCTCGACCGCGCACGCGATCGAATCCATCATCGTCACCGCCTCGACCGGATAGCTGCCGGCCGCCGATTCGGCCGACAGCATCACTGCATCAGCGCCGTCGTAGATGGCATTGGCAACGTCGCTGACCTCGGCGCGCGTCGGCGTCGGCGCACTGATCATCGATTCGAGCATCTGCGTCGCGACAACGACGATGCGCCCGGCCCGGCGGGCCGCCTGCACGATCCGCTTCTGCGCCATCGGAACCGCCTGTGGCGGCAGCTCGACGCCAAGGTCGCCGCGCGCCACCATGACCGCGTCGGCGATCTCGAGGATCTCGTCGAGCCGCTCCAGCGCGGTTGGTTTCTCGATCTTGGCGAGAAGGGCGGCGCGGCCGCCGATCAGCCGCCGCGCCTCGGCGACATCCTCGGGCCGCTGCACGAACGACAGCGCCAGCCAGTCGACGCCCTGGTCCAATGCAAAATCCAGGTCGCGGCGGTCCTTTTCGGTCAGCGCCGCCATCGGGATCACCGCGTCGGGGACGTTGAGCCCCTTGTTCGACGACAGCCGGCCGGTGACGATGACCTCGGTCTCGATCGCGTCGACACTGGTCGACACAACGCGCAGCACCACCCTGCCGTCGTCGATCAACAGCCGCTGGCCGGGTTCGACCGCGCCGAAGATTTCAGGGTGCGGCAGGTGCCCGCGCCGCGCCGTGCCGGGTGCCGGGTCGCGGTCGAGTGTGAACGCCTGTCCGGCCCTCAGCTCCACCGGCGACTCGAATGCGCCAATCCTGATCTTCGGCCCCTGCAGGTCGGCAAGCACGGTCATTGGCCGGCCGAGTTCCCTTTCCAGAGCCCGGATGTGGCCGATGACCTCGGCATGGCCGGCGTGCGCGCCATGGCTCATGTTGATACGGAAGCCATCAGCGCCTGCGAGGTAGAGCGCGCGGATCGTTGCGGGCGTGTTCGATGCCGGACCCAGCGTCGCCAGAATGCGGACCTTGCGGCGGCGCGGCTCAATCTTCATGTGAACTCCGGAACAAGAACGTTGCGGCGAGCATTAGCGGCTCGGCACGCGCTTGCGAAGGAGAGGCGTGATGGCGATCGACGAAAAGACGATGACCGCGATGGAGGCGGCGGTATTCCGCCGGCTGGTCGACCACCTCCGCCACCGCACCGACGTGCAGAACGTCGATCTGATGGGCTGGGGCGGCTTCTGCCGCAACTGCCTTGGCGACTGGCTGCGGGAGGCGGGCGCGGCGCGGGGCGTCGATCTGACGAAGGATGCGGCGCGTGCGCTCGTCTACGGCATGGACCCCGCCGAATGGAAGGCGAAGTACCAGACGCCGGCGAGCGACGAGCAGCTGCGCCGCATGGATGCAAGCGTCGCCAGGAACGCGCATTGACTGGCCCGGCGGCTGCGCGGCGCGTTGCCGAGGGGCTTGAGCCCTGCCACCGCTTCGCCTAACCCCGCGCGCTCTTCACGCACACGAATCACCAGAGGGCACGGCAATGGCGGACGCGGTAGCGAGCGATCAACTTCGGCTGTTCATCGAGCGCATCGAGCGGCTTGAGGAAGAGAAGAAGGGCATCGCCGACGACATCAGGGACGTCTATGCCGAGGCCAAGGCGCAGGGCTTCGACGCGAAGACGATGCGCGCCATTGTCCGCCTCAGGAAGATGGACACGGCCGACCGGAAGCAGATGGAAGCGCTGCTCGACACCTACAAGGCTGCGCTCGGCCTCGGCGACTGAGCCAAGCCGTCGCGGCTGTGCCGGCGCGGGACAGGCGGTACGCCACCTGTCCGGATTCGGGCCAGAACGCCAGAATAAAGCGGGTATCGATTCAAGCAAATTCAATATGTTAGAGATCTGGCACGGGCATTGCTAAGTTCAAGGCAACCGCCGATGCCACGGCCCCGGCAGACGCGGTGACCATCCTGGCGCTGTTCTTCTACCTCGGCATGCTGTTGTGGGGCGCCGTCTCCAGCACCGAGTACGCCTTCTTCTACAATGAGACCAGCTACTCGTCCTGGTCGCCCTACATGTGGCCGATCAAGGTCGTGATGTGCATCGGCATCGTGCTCATCATCCTGCAGGCCACCGCCACCTTCTTCAGGAACATCGCAGCCGCACGCGGAGAGGAGCTGTCATGAGCTACGAGATGATCGCACTCATGATGTTCTCCGGCATGATGCTGATGCTCCTGACCGGCCAGCGCGTGTTCGGCGCCATCGGCTTCGTGGCGGTGACGGCGGCGCTCTTCCTGTGGGGGACCGGCGGCACCGAGATGGGCTTCAGCGCCGCCATGAAGCTGATGAAGTGGTACCCGCTGCTGACCCTGCCCATGTTCATCTACATGGGCTACATGCTGTCGGAAT
>CAYVVV010000169.1:0-5382 GCA_964455325.1 uncultured Sphingosinicella sp.
CGATCCGCTTCATCGCCGGACTCAGCGGTCCCATCGACCAGCCCTCGCCCATGACCAGCGTGGTGACACCCTGCTTGAGGTCGGACATGGCGCGGCCGTCGGCGATCAGCGATTCGGTCGCCCACGACAGCGTGTTGATGAAGCCCGGCGCAACCGCCATGCCGCGCGCGTCGATTTCGGTCCGCCCGCGGGCTGGCGGTCCAACCGCGACGATCCTGTCGCCGTTGACCGCGACATCGCCGACGCGCGGTGCGCCGCCGCTGCCGTCATAGATGACGCCGCCCCGGATAACGAGGTCGTGGACCGGCGTGACGGGCGCGCTGGCGCAGCCGCCGAGCAGCAGGGCGACAATGACAACCGGGCGAGTGTGCATCATATTCTCCCTGTGGCGGGTTGCATGCTAAGCGCGCCCGCGAAGGAGTTCCAGCCGTGCTCGCCCGTCGGTTTCTCTATGCCGTCGCCGGTCTGACGATCCTCGTCATCGCCGGCGTGTTCGCCTATCGCGTCTTCGCGCCGCTGCTGATGCGCGCGGCGCTGGTGCCCGACGTCAGCTTCGCGCAAAGCCCCAAGCCGCCGGCGACGTTCTACAATCGTCCTGACGCATGGCTGGCACGCCCCGGCATCCCCGGCGAACCGGTGCGCTGGACACCCGAGGGGTTCGCCCCGGCACCGAAACCCGCGGTTGCGGTTTTCTACGTGCATCCGACGACCTACCTGCGCGCGGATCGCTGGAACGCACCGGTGGCGCTGTCCGGCGACGAGGCGTTCCGCCGCGAAGTGTTCCTGCGCAGCCAGGCGAGCGTCTTCAACGGTTTCGGCGAAATCTGGGCCCCCAAGTACCGGCAGGCAACATTCGGTGCATTCCTGTCGCTCGGCGAGCCCGATGCCATGAAGGCGTTCGCGCTCGCCTATACCGACATCGAGAAGGCGTTCGACATCTTCCTTGCCGAGACGCCCCCGGACCGGAAGATCATCCTCGCCGGGCACAGCCAAGGGTCGCTGCACCTCGTCACGCTGCTCGCCAGACGGATCGCCGGAACGCCGGTCGCGCGGCGCATCGTCGCCGCCTACCTCATCGGCTGGCCGATCTCGATCGAGGCCGACCTGCCGGCGCTCGGCATCGGGCCGTGCGCGGCGCCGGAGGCAACGCAGTGCATCGTCAGCTACCAGAGCTATGCGGAGCCCGCGGAGACACGGCATGTGTTCGAGCCTTTCTTCGAAACGACCGGCCTTACCGGCCTGGCGCGCAAGGGCAGCACGCTGCTGTGCACCAATCCGCTCGACGCAAGCACCGCCGAAGCCCCGATCACGTTCGACAGTCTGGTCGAGAACGACATAGCCGAAGGGGTCGAACTGGTGTCGGGCGACCCGCTGCGGCCCGAACGCAACCTCGGCACGCTCATCCCGCTCGACGAGACCTATGCCGACGCCCGCCTTGTGCCAGGGCTCGTGGGAGCAGAGTGTACCGCCCAAGGCTACCTGACGATCGGCGATGGTCCGCCCGAAGAGCTTCGCGCTTACGTGCTGCCGGGGAACAACTATCACGTCTACGACTACCCGTTGTTCTGGAGCAACCTGCGCGCCGATGTCGAGCGGCGGACGCAGGCGGCGCTGCGCCGGTGACCGCACGCAGCATCGCCGCGTTCGCAGCATCGCTGCCGGCGAGGGGCGTGCTGATGGGACTCGATCTTGGCAGCAGGACGATCGGCGTTGCCTTCTGCGACGCAGAATGGCGCTTCGCCAGCCCGGCTGCGACTGTCACGCGGCGCAAACAGGCCAGCGATTTCAGCGAATTGCGGCGACTTGCGGGCGAACGCCGGCTGGCTGGCATCGTGCTTGGCTATCCGATCAACATGGACGGCAGCAGCGGTCCGCGCGCACAGGCGACGCGGGCGTTCGCGCGTGCGCTCGATGCCGAGTTCGGGCTGCCGGTCCTGCTCCACGACGAGCGGCTGTCGACGCACGCGGTCGAGGAGACGCTGATTACAACCGGAGTGAGCCGCAGCAGACGCGAAGCCCGCATCGACGCGCTCGCCGCCGCGCACATCCTGCAAGGCGCCATCGACGCGCTTGCGGAACTTGGCGCCCGCGGCTAGAGGCTTGGCTTTAATGGCATCGTCAGCGCATCCTGCGACGCCCGATGGCGCGCACCCCTTCCCGCACGCGCACCTGCTCGGCATCGAAGGGCTGATGCCGTGGGAGATCACCTTCCTGCTCGACGAGGCGGAGCGCTGGGTGGCGACGGGGCGCTCGGCGCGCAAGCACGACGAGCGGCTTGCCGGCCTTACCCAGATCAACGCGTTCTTCGAAAACTCGACACGGACGCTGCTGTCGTTCGAGATTGCCGGCAAGCGGCTGGGCGCCGACGTGGTCAACATGGCGGTCGCGCAGTCGTCGATGAAGAAGGGCGAAACGCTGCTCGACACGGCGCTGACGCTCAATGCCATGCACCCTGACGTCATCGTCATCCGGCACGACGCGTCGGGCGCGGTCGCGCTGATTGCCTCCAAGGTCGACTGCCCCGTACTCAACGCCGGCGACGGCCGTCACGAGCATCCGACACAGGCGTTGCTCGACGCGCTGACCATCCGCCGCCGCAAGGGCCGGATCGCGGGGCTGACCGTCGCCATTTGCGGCGACATCCTGCACAGCCGCGTCGCCCGTTCGAACTTCCACCTGCTTGCCGCGCTTGGCGCCGAGGTGCGTGCGGTAGCGCCGCCGACGCTGATGCCCGCCGCGGTCGAACGCTTTGGCGTCACTGCGTTCACCGACATGGACGCCGGGCTTGCCGGCGCCGACGTCGTGATGATGCTGCGCCTGCAGCGCGAGCGGATGGCCGGAGCGTTCGTGCCGTCCGAGCGCGAGTATTTCCACTTCTACGGCCTGACACTGAAGCGGCTGGCCAAGGCGGCCGACGACGTGCTCGTCATGCACCCCGGCCCGATGAACCGGGGCGTCGAGATCGACAGCAGCGTTGCCGACGACATTGCGCGCTCGGCGATCACCGAGCAGGTCGAAATGGGCGTCGCCGTGCGCATGGCCTGTCTTGACGTGCTGACGCGACGGCGGCGCGGCATCGCCTGGAACGGGACGGCTTGGGCATGAGCGTGCTTGCCATCACCGGCGCGCGTGTCATCGACCCGGCGGCGTCCGTCGACGGCGTCGTCGACATCCTGGTCGCCGACCGCAAGATCGTCGAGGTCGGCAGGCCCGCGATTCCGGCGGACGCGCAGCGCGTCGACGCGCGCGGGCTGGTCGCCGCCCCCGGCTTCATCGACGCTGGCGTGTTCAGGTCGGAACCGGCGGCATTCCTGCGCGGCGGCATCACCCGGCTGCTGCTGATGCCCGACCAGTCGCCCGTCATCGACGACCCGGCGCTGGTCGAGCGCGCGCAGCGGATCGGCAAGCCGCATGTCTGGGTGCATCCGCTGGCAGCGGCGACGCGCGCACTCGGCGGCGACGAACTCGCCGAGATCGGGCTGATGCGCGCGGCCGGCGCGGTCGGCCTCGCGACTGGCCGCCGGCAGCTCGCGTCGAGCGCGGTCATGTTCCGGTTGTTGCAATATGCAGCGGCGTTCGACCTCGTCACCGTCGTCCATGCCGAGGATTCAAGCCTTGTCGGCGACGCGGAGGCGACGACGGGAGAGACGGCGTCGCGGCTTGGGCTGTCATCGGCGCCGGCGGCGGCCGAAGCGATCGCGATCGCCCGCGACGTGCGCCTCGCTGAAGCGGCGAGTGCTCGGCTGCATGTGCACCAGGTGACAACCGCTGACGGCATCGAGGTGATCCGCGCCGCGCGTCGGCGCGGTGTCCGTGTGTCGTGCGGGACCGCGCCTGCCTACCTGCTGCTCAACGACGAGGCGGCGACCGGCTACCGCACGTTCGCACGGCTGTCGCCGCCGTTGCGCAGCGAAGATGACCGGCGCGCGATCGCGGCGGCTTTCGCGGCCGGCGACATCGACTGCCTGACATCGGCGCACGATCCACGAACGCAGGACGACAAGCGCCTGCCGTTCGGCCAGGCGGCGCCGGGCGCATCGGGCGCCGAGACTTTGCTTGCACTCGGCCTGTCCGCGGCAGCCGGCAGCGACATGCCGCTGGCAGGACTGATCCGTGCGCTGACGACGGCGCCGGCGCGGCTGTTCGGTGTTCCCGGCGGGACGCTGGCGCCGGGTGGCCCCGCCGACATCGTGCTGTTCGATCCGGGGGCGCCATGGCGGATCGACGCCTCGGCATTCGCGTCGGCCGGCGACAACACGCCGTTCGATGGTCTTCCCGTGCAGGGTCGCGTCGCGATGACGGTCAAGGGCGGCGAACTGGTCTACCGGCACGCCGACGCGCCAGCGTAGCGCGCGACGCGCTTTTGATCAGGCGCTTTTCACCGGTCCGCGCACCGCGCCGCCGTCGCCCCTGCGGACGAAGCACTTCTGGCCGGCATCCTTGAGCGCCTGGCAGAACGCGCCGGCCTCGGTCGCCGTCGCGAACGTCCCGACCGCGAGGCGGTGGTAGGTCGCGCCGTCGATGTCGATGCTGCTCTTCATCGGCGTGAACTCGCCGAGCGCCTTGTTGGCGCGAACCAGCCCTTGCCAGCCGACGGTCATGAACTGGGGCTTCGCATAGGCGCCGACCTGCACCACCCATGTGCCCACGGTCGGTTTCGGCAGCGCCCGGATTTCGCGCTTCACGGCGGCAACAGCGCGCGGCGAGACCGCCGTCGCGATCGCCTTGCGGGGCTGCGGCGTTTCCGCCGAAGTCCGGCGCAGGCCGTCGAACACGACGGGCTTTGCAGCATCGGCCGAAGGCACGTCGACCTTGGCGATGGCGACGGGTTCGGGGCGCACGACGGGTGCGGCGACGACGGGTGCCGGCGTTTCGGCTGCCGGCACGTCAACCGCGGCGGCAAGCTCGGCCGGCTGCACCGGTGCAATGGCGGGCTGGATCGCGGCGTCGGCCATCGCGGTCGGCGCGGCGGTCGGTGATGCCCAGGCAAGTTCGACCGGGCGGCCGGCGTCGGTTTCGGCGGGGGTCACGTCAAGCACCGTGGCGATGCGCCAGGCGACGTCGCTGTTGCCGGCGAGCTCCGCCCATTGCGCGACGCGCTCGTCGATGGCGTCGGGTGCGAGGTCGACCGAAGCGGTCACACGGGCAGCCGCCCATTTACCGGACAATGCCTGCGCAAGTGCCAGATTCTGCCGCGTGCGCGGGCTGGTGTCGCCGGCCCGCACCGCTGTCTCGAGCAGCGCGACGGCGCGATCGGTGTCGCCGGCGAGCGCCAGCGCCAGCCCAACGTCGGCGCGAAGACCGTCGGCGCCGGCAAGGTCGTCGAGCGCCGCGAGTGCTGTCCTGCGGTTGCCCTTGCCGAGTTCCGCCAGCGCTGCGCGA
>CAYVVV010000170.1:0-5373 GCA_964455325.1 uncultured Sphingosinicella sp.
ATGAAGAGCTTGCCGCCCCGGCTCCGGACGAGCTCGCTCGCCTGCGCGTCGATGAGCACGGCGCCAAGCCCGGTGGCGATGACGATCAGCGTCACGGCGGCGATCGACACGGCGATGGCGGTGTTCGAAATCACCAGCCCCGACGCCGATGCGCCCGACACGGGCATGACCTTGATTGCCGCCAGCGCGAACAGCTGGAAGGCGCAGACCGCGCCGCCGAGCAGCAGCCCGCCGAGCGCCTGCCGCCAGACCAAGCGCGCCGTGCCGATGGCGGTGAATCCGGCGACGGCCAGCAGCGCCGCCGATGCGAACGCCATGCCGACGAGATTGCGATGATTGCTGATTTCGCCGCGAACGTGGAAGTCGTCCATGCTCGAGAAGTGCATCAGCATCATCGCGAACGCGAAGATGATGCCGGCGAACACCGGACGGATCCAGCCATCGAGGTTCGCCGCCGAATAGAAGGTAGCCGTCGCCATCAGCAGGACGAGCACCATCGACGCGAGCAGGCCGACGGGACCATGGCCGCTGGCAACGCCGGGGTCATAGCCGAGCATGGCCAGGAAGTGTGTCGACCAGGCGCCGAATCCCGCGGCAAGACCGGCAAGGATCAGCCATACCGGCCGCGCCTCGCCGCGTGCGACGAAGCCGCGCGCGAACAGCCGCACCGCGGTCAGCGACGAGGTCATGCAGACGAGCGCGGCGATCGCCATGAAATCAGTGTCAAGGTGCCCCGCGAGAGCGAGGAGGCGGTCGATCATTGCGATTGTTCCAGAACTGATCAGGCCGCATATTGCCAGCCGAGTTTTAACAAAGCCTTGGCGCCGGTGCGTCGGGCAGGAACCCATCTGGAGACGCACGCATGTCGACCTTCCGCGACCGGCTTGCCGCCTTGCGCGACACGCTGGCCGATGACCGCCTTGACGGTTTCGTGGTGCCGCTCACCGACGAGCACATGAGCGAATATGTCGGCGGCTATGCGCAGCGGCTGGCCTGGCTGACCGGATTCGAGGGGTCCGCCGGCTCGGCGGCGGTACTGGCTGCGGAGGCGGCCATCTTCGTCGACGGCCGCTACACGCTGCAGGTGCGCGAACAGGTCGACGCAGCGCTGTACAGTTACCAGACCGTGCCACGTGTCCAGGTTGCCGACTGGCTGGAGGAGAGGGTCAGGCAGGGGCAGCGGGTCGGCTACGATCCTTGGCTACACACGTGCGGCTGGGTCCGCGATACGGGCAAGCGGCTCAATGAACGCGGTGCCGAACTGGTCGCCGTCGACCACAATCCCATCGATCGCATCTGGTCGACGCGGCCGGATCCGTCGACAGCGCCGTTCGAGGTGCACGACGTTGCCCACGCCGGCCGCGATTCGGCCGCCAAGCGCGCCGACATCGCGGCGTGGCTAAAATCAAGGGCAGCCGATTGCGTCGTCATCGCCGCGCTCGATTCGATCGCCTGGCTGTTCAACGTGCGCGGCCGCGATGTGGCACGAACGCCGGTGGGGCTCGCGTTTGCCATCGTCAATGCCGATGGCAGCGCCGAGCTGTTCGCTGCCGAAGGCAAGGTCACTGCTGAAGTTGCCGCGCATCTTGGCGACGCCATCGCCGTCCGCGATCGTTCGGCGTTCGTTGCCGCGCTCGGCGCGCTTGGCGGCAAGACCGTCGTCGCCGACCCGGCGACGTGCGTCGCCGCCATCTTCGCCGCGCTCGCGGCCGCCGGCGCGCGCGTGATCGAGGCGCGCGACCCCTGCATCCTCGCCAAGGCGGTCAAGAACGCGACCGAAATCGCGGGAGCGCGCGCCGCGCATCGGCGCGACGGCGTGGCGCTGACGCGGTTTCTGCACTGGTTCGAGAACGAGGCGCCCAAAGGCTGGCTGACCGAGCTCTCGGCAGCGGCAAAGCTGGAGGCGATCAGGCGCGAGTCGAACCTGCTGCGCGACCTGTCGTTCGACACCATCTCTGGCGCAGGCCCGAATGGCGCGGTGGTCCACTACCGCGCCAGCGAGCAAACCAACCGGCCGATCGAGGCCAACTCGATCTTCCTTATCGATTCGGGTGGCCAATATGTCGACGGCACCACCGACGTCACCCGCACCGTCGTCGTCGGCACGCCGACCGCCGAAATGCGGGACCGCTTCACACGCGTTCTCAAGGGTCACATCGCGCTCGCCCGCGCAGTGTTTCCGACGGGGACGCGCGGCAGCCAGCTCGACGCGCTGGCGCGGCAGTTCCTGTGGTCGGCCGGACTCGACTATGCGCACGGCACCGGGCACGGCGTTGGCAGCTACCTCAGCGTGCACGAGGGGCCGCAGCGCATCGCCACCTTTGGCGGCGGCGACGAACCGCTGCTTGCCGGCATGATCCTGTCGGACGAGCCCGGCTACTACAAGGCAGGCGAATATGGCATCCGCATCGAAAACCTGTTGCTTGTCGTCCCGGTCACCATCGCCGGCGCCGAGCACGAGATGCTGGGTTTCGAGACGCTGACGCTGGCGCCGATCGATATCGCACTTGTCGATGCCGCGCTGCTGACGGCTGACGAGCGGCAATGGCTCAACGACTATCACGCGCGCGTCCGCAGCGAGCTGTCGCCGCTCGTCGAGCCCGAGCTCGCCGAGTGGCTGGAAACGGCGACGCGGCCGATCTAGTCGGGCCGATCCGCGTCGTCGGCAGTCGCCGCGGTCGCGTTGACCGCCTGCGCCGCAGCCTTGCGGCGGCGCAAGTTGCGCCGCAGCGCCTCCGCCAGCCGCGCCTTGCGCGCGTCGTTGCCGCCTGTCGCCATGCCCGCAGTCTAGCGCGCCGGTGGCAGAGGTGAAGCGCCGATTGCTTGACAATGCGTCACCGCCTCGCCCATAGCACCGCCGCCCGCAGGCCGTGCTGCCGTAGCTCAGTGGTAGAGCGCATCCTTGGTAAGGCTGAGGTCGCGAGTTCAATCCTCGCCGGCAGCACCATTTCCCGTCATGCCTGCTGACAGCCGCGTCGCGCAGCGCTATCTGAAGGCAATGCTAGCGGGGATCGGCGCCATTCTGGTTGCGTTGGTGGCGGCGCCGGCGGCTGCGGTCGACGAGGCTGCGCCTGCCGTGCCCGAGGTTGTGCTCGACGGCGATCCGGTAACGCGGACGCCGGCGCCGCCCGCGCCAGCCGCCGACGATGCGCCCGACCCGGCGCTGCTGCGCCTGCAGCCGGCGACGGCGCGGCTGTTCGCTGCGCTGACCGGCGGCGCCGCCGACGAGGAGATCGAGCGGCTGGTCGCCGCGGTCGCGCGCGAGCTCGACATGGATTGCCCGCGGGTCAAGGAATATCAGGTCTATCGCGCCAGCGAGCGGTCGCGGACGCTGAAGATGAAGTGCGTCGAACGCCCGCTTTATGCGGTCACTGTCGGCATTTCGGGCGAAGGCTTCGTTGCGGGCGGCGACGGCACGATCGGGCCGATGCGGCTCGACGACGGCCCGATCAAGGCGATGATGGGCGTGCGCGTCGAGGAGTATATCGCCAGCACGCGCGCGGCGCAGGTACGCGAGGCGGAGGGCGAAGCGCCACCGCCGCCGGCCGGCGAGCGATCCGCGCGTGTCTGGCTGGCCCGTGCAGCCGCGGCTGCGGCGGTGGCGCTGGCAATCTGGCTAGCGGCGCTTGCCGTGCGCGAGCGGCGGCGCCAGCGGCGTTCGCTGTCGCGCTGGCGCGGGCTCGACAGCGACATGAAGGACCAGATGATCGCCGAATCGGAAGAGGTCTACCCCAACCTGTACCGCCATCCCGAGGGGGTCTATATCGCGCGCGGCCGACGCGGCAAGCGCCGGCTGTTCTCGTCGCTGGTGTTCGGCTACCTCTACAGCAGCCGCGGCATCAAGCTGTTCGAGATTCGCTGACGCCGGCGCGGCTGCCGGCGGCAAACAGCAGCAGGCACAGTATCGCGAGCAGGCCGGCGAGCGCGAACGGCGCGCCGGGCAGGTAAACCGGCGCCAACGGTCCAGAGAAGGCGGCGAACACCTGTGCCATCGCCGGCGGGCCGACGATCGTCGCCAGGCTCGACAGGCTGGCCACCGCACCCTGCAGCTCGCCCTGCGAATCGGCGGCGACGCGTTGCGACATCATGCCGTTCAGCGACGGATAGACGAGACCGCCAAGCGCGCCGATGGCAATCGCGACATAGACCTGCCAGCCGGCGACGAGCAAGGCGTACAGGCCGTAGGCGGCGATCATCGCGCCGAGGCCGAGCACGACCGAGCGCCGTTCGCCGATGCGCGGCACGACGACGCGGATGAGCCCGCCCTGCACCAGCGCGCTCGACACGCCGACGGCCGCCAGCGACAGGCCGATGTCGAACGCGCTCCAGTCGAGCCGCTCGATGGCGAAGAACGACCAGATCGTCGGGAAGGCGTGGTGGCCGGTCTGCCAGGCAAGCATCGCCGCCGCGAACCACAGCACCGCCGGATTGGTCGCGCCGAGCCTGGCGAGCGCGCCGAGCGCGTTCGACCGCCGCAGCGAGAACGGCCGCCGGTTCGCGGGCGGCAGGCTTTCCCTGAGAAACGCAAAGCCGTAGGCGGCATTGGCGAGCGCCAGGCCGGCGGCGGCGAAGAACGGCAGCCGTGTGCCATATTCGCCGAGCAGGCCGCCGATCGCCGGGCCGATGATGAAGCCGACCCCGAACGCCATGCCGATCAGCCCGAAGTTCTGCGCGCGCCGCTCGGGCGGCGAGACGTCGGCGACATAGGCATAGGCGGCGCTGAACGAGGCGCCGGTGATGCCGGCGATGGCGCGGCCGATGAACAGCCACAGCAGCGTCGGGGCAAGCCCCATCAGCGCGTAGTTGACCGCATAGGCGACAAGCGCCGACATCAGCACCGGACGCCGGCCAAAGCGGTCGGACAGGTTGCCGATGATCGGGCCGAAGACGAACTGCAGCAGCGCATAGGTGAAGGCCAGCCAGCCGGCGTCGCGCGCGGCCTCGGCCACTGTCTGGCCGGTCAGCTCGACGATCAGCGCCGGCAGCACCGGCATGACGATGCCGAAGCCGATCATGTCGATCGCGACCAGCACGAACACGAAGACCAGCGAGCGGCGCGACGCGTCGCCAGGAACCACTGCGGGAGTCATGCGCGTTGAGACCTAGCGTTTGTCCTGTTCGCTGGGGATGAGCGGGGTCGTGTGAGGGCTGCAACCTGAACAGGACAGGCTCTAGCGTGTCCGCAGGCGCAAAGCTGCCAAAAAATCACGTCGTGCGCTGTGCTCGGTCCTGCTGGTTGGTGCTCTGGATCGCGGCGCGGATCATTGCCCAGTCATTGTCGTCGAGCGCGGTCATCATGCCGAAGTTGCCCGCGGTGTTGAGCCACTGGCCGCCGTCGATGGGGATGACGGCGCCGGTCAGATACTCGCATTC
>CAYVVV010000171.1:0-5357 GCA_964455325.1 uncultured Sphingosinicella sp.
AGGGCCTCGAGGCGGGCGATCGCCTCGGTCGCGCCGCGCACGAACACGATCTCGTCGGCGCTCGCCGCTTTGATGAAACGCGCTGCGGCGGCGCGCGCTGCCTCATAGGCCTCGGTCATTGCCGCCGATCGCGCATAGACGCCGCGGTGTACGGTGGCGTAGTCGGAGCCGTAAGCCCGTGCGACCGCGTCGATGACGGCCCGCGGCTTCTGAGCGGTTGCCGCGGTATCGAGATAAGCCCATTCGCCGACTCCCGGGAAATCGGCGCGGCAGTCGACAATGGGATTGACGAACGGTGCGTTCATGCGAGGCTCCGCCGACGGAGGAACCCATGCTCGCCATGCTGCTTGCCGCCACGGCGCTCAATCCGCTGCTCGTCGACTATGCAAGCGATTCGACGGGTTTTTATTCGAACGCGGCGCAGCACCGCGCCGATGCCGCCTACGACGAGGTCGAGGCGCGCGTCGTGCGCATCTGGCCCGAGCGCACCGACGGCGTCTGGCTCTATCAGGAGCAGGCGATCATCAACCAGCCCGGCCTGACCGCCGAGGCGGCGCGCATGCGTCCCTATTTCCAGCGAGTCGCGCGCGTGACGATGGCGTCGGACCACACGCTGCGGCGCGACAACTTCCGGATCAAGGTTCCGGCGGCACATGTCGGCGCGCGCCGGCTCGACGCGCTGACGCCCGAAGGTCTTGAAAGCGCCGGCTGCCACAACATCATCCAGCGAGTCGCCGCGGGCACCTGGGTTGGCACCACCGAAAACTGCGCCAAAAGCTACAAGGGCGCCGTGACGATGGTGAGCTTGTCGGTCAAGACGCCCGGTCGCTTCGTCAACTGGGACCGCGGCTTCGCCGTGGACGGCAGCCACGTGTGGGGCCCGCGCGCGGGCGGCTACATCTTCGACAAGGTTGGCGACTAGCCGCATGTCACCGCCTCCAGCGCGGCGATCGCGTGTTGTTCCAGCGCCTCGTCGCCGCCGAGCGCATCGGCGATGAACGCCGTCAGCAGCAAACGCTTTGCCTCGGCTGGCGGCAGTCCGCGCGCGGCCATGTAGAACTGCTGCATGCGGTCGAGTTCGCCGACGCTGGCGCCGTGCGCGCACTTGACGTCGTCGGCGTAGATTTCGAGTTCAGGCTTCAGGTTGGCGGTCGCCGTGCGGTCGAGCAGCATCGCCTTGGCCGATTGTTCGGCATCGGTCTTCTGTGCGCCGCGCTCGACGGTCACCTTGCCGAGGTAGCTGCCCGTCGCCCGCCCGGCGAGCACCGCGCGAACGATCTGGCTGCTGCTTGCGCCGGGTTCGGCATGACGCACACTGGTGACGATCTCGTGCGTCTCGTCGCCGCCACCAAGAATGACGCCGCCAAGTTCGAGATGCGCGCCTTCAGCGAGCGTCGCGTCGACGGCGATGCGGCCATAGCGGCGGCCGGCAAGCACGATGCGCAGGTCAAGCCGGGCGCCCGCATTCAGAAACACACGAAGCTCGCGCACCGACACGGGCGCAGCATCGGCGACGAGCGCCAGCAAACGGCTTTCGCCCGCGGGCACCACCAGCGAGTCGCTGCCGACGCCCGCGGGCCACACCTCGGCGAGCGCGTCGAGGTCGGCGTAGCGCCACGCCTCGGCCTTGCGGGTTGGCAGCGGCAGCGTCATGCGGCCAGTTCCCCATAGCCCTCGCGCTCGAGCGCGAGCGCCAGCTCCGGCCCTCCCGAGCGGACGATGCGCCCGTCCGACAGCACATGCACCCGATCGGGCTTCACGTAATCCAGCAGCCGCTGGTAGTGGGTGATGAGCAGGAAGCCCCGATCCGGCGAGCGCATGCGGTTGATGCCGCCTGCCACCACCTTCAGCGCGTCGATGTCGAGGCCTGAGTCGGTCTCGTCGAGGATGGCGAATTTCGGCTGCAGGAGCGCCATCTGCACCATCTCGTTGCGCTTCTTCTCGCCGCCCGAGAAGCCGACGTTCACGCCGCGCTTCATATGCTCCATGTCGAGGTCGAACGCGTCGGCCTCGGCACGCGCCGCACGCATGAAATCGGCAGCGGACACCTCCGCCTCGCCGCGCGCCTTCTTCTGCGCGTTCAGGGCGGTGCGCACGAAATTGAGGTTGGAGACGCCGGGGATCTCGACCGGGTACTGCAGCCCGAGGAACAGGCCGGCGGCGGCGCGCTCGTGCGGTGCGAGGGCGAGCAGGTCGCGGCCATCGAAGCTCACGCTGCCGGCAGTCACGTCGTACCCGTCGCGCCCGGCGAGCACGTAACCGAGCGTCGACTTGCCCGAGCCGTTCGGTCCCATGATCGCGTGCACCTCGCCGGCGTTCACCGTGAGGCTGAGGCCCTTCAGGATCTCGCTGCCGCCGACACTGGCGTGGAGCTTGTCAATGTGCAGCATCGGTGTTTTGCCCAGTCGTTTCATCAGTCGTCGTGTTGCCCCGCTCGGCCGCAACCTGCGCCTCGGGCAGCGTCTTCACCACCAGCGCCGCCGCAACGCGCTGTCGGATTTCGGGCGCGTAGGCCAGTATCGAGGTGTTGGCGACCTGTTTGATCTCTGCCGCGGACAGCGCTGGCGTCTCGGCGCGCGACAGCGCGGCGATCGCCTCAGCCAGTTGCGCGCGCGCCGCGCGGCAGGCGTTCTCGGCCTTGATAACGATCGTCGCGACCGGCTCCGCCGCCGGCAGCTGCGCCGCCGCCGCTTCGTCGATGCAGCGGTAATAGGCCACCGTTGCCGCATCGACCGCCTGCCGCAGCGCCGGATCGATTGTCTCGACGGCACCCTGCCGCCCGTCCCCGCACGCCGCAACAAGCATCGCCGCAAGCGCCGCACCGGTGACGGCATCAACGATGCGCGTCATCCGACACTCCCTTCGAGACTGATCCCCAGGAGCTTCTGCGCCTCGACCGCGAACTCCATGGGGAGCTGCTGCAGCACCTCCTTCGCGAAGCCGTTGACGATGAGCGCGACGGCGCTTTCGGTGTCCAGCCCACGCGACTGCGCGTAGAACAGCTGGTCATCGGAGATCTTTGACGTCGTCGCCTCGTGCTCGATCTGCGCGGTCGGGTTGCGGACCTCGATGTACGGGATCGTGTGCGCACCGCAGTCGGGTCCAAGCAGCAGCGAGTCGCACTGCGTGAAGTTGCGCACGCCCTCGGCGCTCGGTCCGACACGGACGAGGCCGCGATAGGTGTTGTTCGAGCGGCCTGCGCTGATGCCCTTCGCGATGATCGTCGAGCGGCTGCCGGCACCGAGATGGATCATCTTGGTGCCAGTGTCGGCCTGCTGGCGGTTGTTGGTGAGCGCGACCGAGTAGAACTCGCCGACGCTATCCTTCCCCGCCAGCACGCACGACGGGTACTTCCAGGTGATTGCCGACCCCGTCTCGACCTGCGTCCACGACACCTTCGAGCGGTCGCCGCGGCAGTGCGCGCGCTTGGTGACGAAGTTGTAGATGCCACCCTTGCCGTCGGCGTCGCCGGGGTACCAGTTCTGCACGGTCGAATACTTGATCTCCGCATCGTCGAGCGCGACGAGCTCGACCACGGCGGCGTGCAGCTGGTTCTCGTCGCGCTGCGGCGCCGTGCAGCCTTCCAGGTAGGAGACGTAACTGCCCTTGTCGGCAATGATGAGCGTGCGTTCGAACTGGCCGGTGTTCTCAGCGTTGATGCGGAAATAGGTCGACAGCTCCATCGGGCAGCGCACGCCTTCGGGCACGTAAACGAAGGTGCCGTCGGAAAAGACCGCGCTGTTGAGGCAGGCGAAGAAATTGTCGCGCACCGGCACCACCGAGCCGAGATATTTGCTGACAAGATCGGGATATTCGCGGATCGCCTCCGAGATCGACAGGAAGATGACGCCGGCCTTCTTCAGCTCCTCGCGGAAGGTGGTGGCGACCGAGACCGAATCGAACACCGCGTCGACGGCCACTTGCCGCGCGCCTTCGACGCCGGCAAGCACCTTCTGCTCCTCGATGGGGATGCCGAGCTTCTCGTAAGTGCGGCGGATCTCAGGGTCGAGCTCGTCGAGGCTAGCGAGCGTCGGCTTGCGGCGCGGCGCAGCGTAGTAATAGGCGTCTTGGTAGTCGATCGGCGGGATCGACAGTTTCGCCCAGTCGGGCGATTCCATCCGCTGCCACAGCCGGAACGCCTTCAGCCGCCAGTCGAGCATCCATGCAGGCTCGCGCTTCTTGCCCGAAATGAAGCGGACGGTGCCCTCGTCGAGCCCCTTCGGCGCGAACTCCTGCTCAACGTCGGAGCTGAAGCCCCATCGGTAGGCCTTGCGCTCCTCGGCGAGCGCCAGCGCGTCTTCGTTGGCAGCCATCAGGCAAGCTCCCGCGCCGGCTGCGCGGCGACGATGTCGGCGAGCGTGACCTCGGCGAGCGCTGCGCGGATACGGTCGTTGATCAGCGGCCAGTGCGGCCGCACGGCGCAGCCTGCTTCGAGCGCGCATTCGTGCGCGCCGCTGTGCAGGCACTGCGTGATCGCGATGGGACCGTCGACCGCCTCGACAATGTCGGCGATGCTGACCGCCGAAGGCGCGCGCGCGAGCTGGACGCCGCCGGCGACACCGCGTGCCGATTCGAGCAGCCCGGCACGCGACAGCACGCCCGTCAGCTTGGCCGCGGTCGGCGCCGGAACGCCGGTCCGCGCCGCGATCTCGGCGGCCGAGAAGCGGCGCTGCGGATCGCTCGCCACGGTGGTCATCACCACCACACCATAGTCGGCCAGATTGGTCAGTCGAATCACGCCCGGACCCTAATTCAGATTAAAACAGTCCGGCTTATGTAGGGTGATGTCACGACGAGTCAAGCGCGTGCGTCACCACGCCCCCGGTGCCGATGGCGCTAACTGACCAGCGACAGCCTCGGCAGCGTCGGCAACGCCCGGCGGAGCCGAATCGACTGGTTCATCACCGCCGCCCCCCGCGCCGCAAACTGGGTCGGCGTCACGCCGACGAACGCCTTGAACTCGCGGATGAAATGCGGCTGGTCATAGAAATCGTCGCCAGCGGCGTCCAGCCAGCTGACACCGGGGTCGACGCTGAGGCGCACTGCGGCACGCAGCGCCCGGTACTTGCGCATCAGAAGCTTTGGCGGCGCGCCGTAATAGCGCCTGCAGAGGCGCTCGACCTGGCGTGACGACAGCTCGGCGCGCGCGATGAGTCCCTCGACGCCGCCGGTGCTGCCGCCGACGAGCCAGTCCTCGACCAGCGGACCGAACCAGGCACGCTTGACGCGGCGCGCTGCGGCGAGGCCTTGAAACAAGGCATCGGCGGCGGCGACGATGGCCGCGGCGTCGCGCGCCGCCTGCATCCGCTCGAGCGTCGCTGCCGCACGTCCGCCGGCGACGTCGTTGAGTGGCAGCA
>CAYVVV010000172.1:0-5330 GCA_964455325.1 uncultured Sphingosinicella sp.
AGCGGGTGCTGCAGTTCATCGCCATGCCCGACATCAAGGCCCCCGAGAACCGCCGCGCCGCGATCCACGAGACGCTGAGCCTGATCAACGAACAGCTGTGGATCGGCCATTTCGAGATGTGGTCGGCCGACGGCACCATCCTGTTCCGCCACGCGTCGATGCTGGGCGGCAGCAGCGACGGCGGTGAGGACCCGGCGCTGAGCCTGGCGCAGACCGAAACGCTTGTCGAAGCAGCGATCGACGAATGCGAGCGCTACTACCCTGCGTTCCAGTTCGTTCTGTGGGGCGGCAAGACCCCGAAGGAAGCCCTGGAAGCGGCGCTCATCGACACGGTCGGTGAGGCTTAGCGGGGTTCAGCCGCTGCCGACGCCGCCAGCGGCACAGGACACCGAGGTGTCTGCCCCGGTCGCAGCCGTTGCCGAAGGCGACAGATCGAACCGAACGGAATGGGCATGATCCAACCGGAATCCGGTCAGACGAGCGCCTTTTTCAACAGCTCATTCACCACCTTCGGGTTCGCCTTCCCTCCTGTCGCCTTCATCGTCTGGCCGACGAAGAACCCGAACAAAGCTTCCTTGCCGGCCTTGTATTCGGCGACCTTGTCGGCGTTCCGGGCGAGGACTTCGGCGACGGCTGCCTCGATGGCACCGGTGTCACTGACCTGCCGGAGGCCGCGCGCCTCGACGATCACCTCGGGGTCGTCGCCCGTTTCCAGCATGATCTGGAAGACGTCCTTGGCAAGCCGGCCCGAAAGCGTGCCATCGGCCTGCAGCGCGAGCAGGCCCGCCGCGGCGGCAGGGGTGATGGAACTGTCGGCGATGCCCCTTCCCATGGCGTTCAAGGCACCGAACAGGTCGGAGATGACGAAGTTGGAGGCGGCGCGGGCAACGTCCGCCTCGCGCCTGCCCTGCTTCGCGGCGGCGGCGGCGAGCAGCGCTTCGAACCAGTCGGCAGTCTCCTTCTCTGCCGTCAGCACCGCGGCGTTGTAATCGCTGACGCCAAGCTCGTCGACGTAGCGGCGGCGCTTGGCGTCGGGCAGTTCGGGAAGGTCTGCGCGGCACGCCTCGACGAAGGCATCGTCAAACTCAAGCGGCAGCAGGTCGGGGTCGGGGAAATAGCGGTAGTCGTGCGCGTCCTCCTTGGAGCGCAGCGGCCGCGTCTCCATCCGCGCCGGGTCGAACAGGCGCGTTTCCTGCACGATGCTGCCGCCCGCTTCCAGCACCTCCACCTGCCGGCGCGCCTCGTAGGCGATCGCCGCCTCGATGAAGCGAACGCTGTTCACATTCTTGCATTCGGTGCGCGTGCCGAACGCTTCGCCCGGCCGGCGCACGCTGACGTTGACATCGGCGCGCATCGAGCCTTCCTCCATGTTGCCGTCGCACGATCCGACGTAGCGGAGGATCGAGCGCAGCTTGCGGACGTAGGTGCCCGCCTCTTCGGGGCTGCGCATATCGGGCTTCGACACGATCTCCATCAGCGCGACGCCGGAGCGGTTGAGGTCGACATAGGAATAGCGCGGCGACTGGTCGTGCATCGACTTGCCGGCATCCTGTTCAAGGTGGATACGCTCGATACCGACGGTCTTGCTGCGGCCGTCGGGAAGGTCGACGCGGATGGCGCCCTCGCCCACCACCGGGTGCTGGTACTGGCTGATCTGGTAGCCCTGCGGCAAGTCGGCATAGAAGTAGTTCTTGCGGTCGAAGCGCGACCAGCGGTTGATCCTGGCGCCCACTGCAAGGCCGGTGCGCACCGCCTGGCGCACGCATTCGCCGTTGATGACCGGCAGCATGCCCGGCATCGCCGCGTCGACAAGGCTGACCTGCGTGTTGGGCTCCGCCCCGAACGCGGTGGCGGCGCCCGAGAACAGCTTGGCGTTCGAGGTTACCTGCGCGTGCACCTCAAGACCGATGACGACCTCCCACTCGCCGGTTTCGCCGTGGATGCGGTAGTCGGTCATGGCGGGGACTCTCCGGGGACGATGCGTTGAACGTGCACGAAATAGGCGGAACCCACCGCATCGCCAAGCCATTGCGACGTGGCATGCCGACAAGGATGCAACCGGGAACCGGTATGTGTTTGTTTCTCCGTCCGATCGAACAGGCCAGCCATCGTGGGTTCTTGCCGGATTCCCGAAGCGGACGATCACCGCGCCCGCCAGGAGCGGCCGCAGGATCGCCATAGCCGCTACTCGGCGGCAAAGGAACCGCCTTCACGGTGCTGGGAGGTACAGAACAAATCGATCGTGGAGGATAATCAGGGAGCACGTCAGAGATGAATCGCCTGGGAACGGTTCTGCTGGCCGCGTCCGTCAAAGTGGTGTAATTTCAGCTGTGGCCGCGGGTCATCGTCAGGCGGCTTTGGCGGTGATGTGTAGACGCTGATTTTCCTCCTCGATCATGGGTTGGTTGAGTTCGGCCATGCCTTCGATCTGCATATAGCGATGCTGGATCAGCCACTCGTCGTTCTGTTCCAGCAGGACAGCACCTCCGAGGCGGACGATGCTGTCCTCGTTGGGGAAGATGCCGACGACGTCGGCGCGGCGCTTCACCTCCTTGTTCAGCCGCTCGAGCGGATGGGTCGAGTGTAATTTCGTGCGGTGCTGGGTGGGGAAGCCGGTGTAGGCGAAGACGCGCGCCAACAAGCTCTCCCCATGGGATACATTGCACCCTGGACGGGCATGGGCTGTCGCTACCACGTAAGATGCCAAGTCAGCGGGCCAAATCAACTCAGAGCTGACCACACACTTTGCCGACCATCCGACTTACCCTGATCTCGAAACCGTGCCGGCAAGTTTTATTGAGGAATTACGCCAGGGCTGATCCACGCACCGGCCTGCGTTATAGGTCAAAGACCCACACATGACGGCGCATGACAGGCCGCCGCGACACATGATTCGAGGTGGGCTGAAGGGTGGGCCGGATTTTGGCCTT
This sequence comes from uncultured Sphingosinicella sp., assembly GCA_964455325.1. Taxonomy (GTDB): domain Bacteria; phylum Pseudomonadota; class Alphaproteobacteria; order Sphingomonadales; family Sphingomonadaceae; genus Sphingosinicella. Next base: position 2,931 of record CAYVVV010000172.1, read on the forward strand.
TCCCCTAATTCCTTGAAATAACGTTAAAATTACAATGGATTGGTGCGGTCGAGAAGACTCGAACTTCCACGGCCTTTCGGCCACAGCGACCTCAACGCTGCGCGTCTACCAGTTCCGCCACGACCGCACGTGAACGACAGCGCAGGTGCGCCGCCGACTGGCAAGGCGTGCGCCTCTAGCAGACGATTTCCGGCGCTGCAACAGCCGAAGCGCGCGCCTGGCATCGCACCGCTGGCGCGACGGTAAACATCGTGTTAACGATTATGAATGCGCCGGCCGCTCCTCGTCGCGATGATCGCGCTCGCCACCGCCGGCCAGGCGTCGGCGGAGGTCGCGGCTGCAGCGGTGAGCGTCGTGATACTCGAACCGGCGCGTCTGCCGACCGTCGCGGCAACCGCGCGCGACATCGACAGCGGCGATGGTCCGCGCTTCAAGCAGGTCAGCCCCGCCCCGCGCGACGACGCCGACGCGCGGCGCAACCGGCGTACCTGGCCGATCGTCATCGAGTTCGAATGAAAAGGGCGGCCCAGCGGACCGCCCTTTCCCAACCGCCGACACAAGGTCAGGCCGCGACAGCGTCCTGCGCCGCCGCGCCCGCCCTCGCTGCGGCGAGCTTCTTCATCAGCACCGCCTCGATCTTGGTCTGCGCAGCGGCCTCGTCGACACCTTCCATCGCCGCGAGCTCGCGCGCGAGACGGCCGATCGCCGCCTCATAGATCTGGCGCTCTGAATAGCTCTGCTCGGGCTGGTCTTCGGCGCGGTGCAGGTCGCGCACCACCTCGGCAATCGATACAAGATCGCCCGAGTTGATCTTCGCTTCATACTCCTGCGCGCGCCGTGACCACATCGTGCGCTTGATCCTGGGCTTGCCCTTCAGCGTCGACATGGCATCGGCAAGCGTTGCCTGGCTCGACAGCTTGCGCATGCCAACGGCTTCCGCCTTGTTGGTGGGGACGCGCAGTGTCATGCGTTCCTTCTCGAACCGCAGCACATAGAGTTCGAGCTTCGCACCCGCGATTTCGGTGGACTGCAGTTCCATGATCCGACCGACGCCGTGCTTGGGGTACACGACGTGATCGCCGACGCTGAAACCGAGTGCCTTTGCCGCCATAGTGAATTGTCCTTCGCTCTCAATTGTTTCCGGCAACGCGCTGCGATCCGCCCCGATCGCGTCAGGCGTGCCGGCTTTTCGGTTGACCTGCTTCGACCCTGATTGCGGCGGACGGCCGGCAGGAACAGCCGCGCGCGCGGTTATACATGACAAGAGCGCCGTGATGGGAACCCCCGCAGGCTCGCAAAACTGCGCTCGGTGACACTTATATAACAGAAAAGTGACGCCGGCGCCATGCCGATTCGCATCGGCGGCGCGGCGGCGCAAACGTTGGCGACTATTTGCCCGGTTCGGGCGAAAAATACTTCTCGAACTTGCCCGATTCACCCTTGTGCGCGTCGGCGTCGGGCGGCGTTTCCTTCTTCACCGTGATGTTCGGCCACTGCGCCGAGTAGGTGGCATTGAGCTCGAGCCACTGTTCAAGCCCGTCCTCGGTATCGGGCAGAATCGCCTCGGCCGGGCATTCAGGCTCGCACACACCGCAGTCGATGCACTCGTTGGGGTTGATGACGAGCATGTTCTCGCCCTCGTAGAAACAATCGACCGGGCACACCTCGACGCAATCCATGTACTTGCACTTGATGCAGGCCTCGGTGACGACATAGGTCATCGCGAATCCACTTTCCCCAACTCGTTTCGCCAGCTCGGCTGCAGCGACTGCTACAAGGCTGCAGCGGGCGCCGTCAATCCATCGGATTTGGTGAGGTCGGTGTAGAGGAGGCGCGCTTCGGCATAGGGCCCGCGCCGGTCGGCGAGCGCCTCGACGCGAACGATGCGCACCTCGCCGCCGCGCGTGAAGCTGAGCACCGCCCCCGGCCGAACCCGCGCCGACGCACGCTCGATGACCCTGCCGTCCATGCGAAGCCGCCGGCTTTCGCAAAGCACCTGTGCTTCTCCTCGCGATTTGGTGCAGCGTGCGTACCAGAGCCATTTGTCGAGGCGAAGCGCGGGTCCGAATACCAAGGGCGTCATCCTTTCTTGAGGTTTGCAAGCACGGCGAAGGGTGAATGTGCTGGCGCGGTGCGCTTGCCGGCGCGCTTGGCGACCGGCATGCCGCGCCACGAAAAGGTCGTTCGCCCATCCGTCTCGGCGGCGCGATAGCCGAGCGCACGCATCAACTGCACAAAGCTCTTCTGCGACAGCCCGAGGCTCTGCGCCCAGATAGCGTCGGGCAAGAACGGCGTGCTGCCCTTGCGCTGCTGCTGCATCGCCTTGACCAGCCGTTCAACCATATCAACCCGCACCGCGTCGGTGACGAAACCAAACTCGCCCGGCCCCTGGTCGTCGAC
>CAYVVV010000173.1:0-5315 GCA_964455325.1 uncultured Sphingosinicella sp.
CGCCAAGACGCGGCTCATCCCGGCGCTCGGCCCCGAACGCGCGGCGGCGCTGCACGCACGGCTGACCGAACGGACGGTGGCAGCGCTGCTGGCGTGCGCACGGCCGGTCGAGGTGTGGACGACCGGCGCGCCGGCCAGCGCGTTCCGTGAATGGCTATGCGCCGCGCTTGGCGCCGCCGATCTGAGGTTTTGCGACCAGGGGTCAGGCGATCTTGGCGCGCGCATGCTGCGTGCGATCGGCGCGGGGCCGGCGATCGTCGTCGGCAGCGACGTGCCGGGCATGACCGCGGCACATGTCGTGCGCGCAGCGGCGCTGCTCGAAAGCCACGACGCCGTGTTCGGCCCGGCGCGCGACGGCGGCTACTGGCTGGTCGGCATGCGGCGGCCGCTGCCGGCGCTGTTCGCCGGCATGCCGTGGGGAACCGACGCGGTGCTTGCCGAGACGCGGCAGCGGGCCCGATCGCACGGCATCGCCATCGCGCTGGCCGACACGCTCGACGATCTCGACACGCCCGACGACCTCGCGCGCTGGCCGGATCTGGCGACGTGCGCATAGGCGTCGTCGTTCCCGCGCTCAACGAGGCGGCGGTGATCGCCACCGCCCTGGCACGGCTGTGCGGCGTGCCGGTTACCGTTGCCGACGGTGGCAGCGACGACGGCACGCGCGAACGCGCCGAGGCTGCCGGCGCCCGTGTCGTTGTCGAGACCGGCGGTCGCGGCGCGCAGCAGAACGCCGGCGCGGCAACGCTTGCAGACGTCGATGCGCTGCTGTTCCTGCACGCCGACACCATCCTGCCTGGCGGCTGGCAGGCCGAGGTCGAGCGCATCCTCGCCGGCGGCGCCGCGCTCGGCGCATTCCGGCTGGCGATCCCCGGCCATCCGCTGATCGCCGCCGGTGCCAACGCGCGCAGCCGGCTGCTGGCGCTGCCCTACGGTGATCAGGCGCTGTTCCTGCGCCGGTCGACGTTCGATGCGCTCGGCGGCTTCAGGCCGCTGCCGATCATGGAGGATTTCGACCTTGTCCGCCGCGCTCGGCGGCTCGGACCGGTGCGGCTCGCGCGCATGGCCGTGACCACGTCGAACCGCCGGTGGCGGCGACGCGGCGCCGTCCGCGCCACGCTCGTCAACCAGTTGATGCTCGCCGGCTGGGCGCTCGGCGTCGCGCCCGATCGGCTGGCGGCGTTCTACCGCCGCTGAAAGCCGATAGCTTCCCATTACGCGCGGGGTAAGGCAAGGTCGCGATGAAGGGGACTCACGGGAGACTGGCAATGGCCACCGCGATCAAGATGCCGACCGATATCCGCGCCCAGGTGTCGGAGGAGGAGTGGGCGATCCGCGTCGACCTTGCCGCCGCCTACCGCCTTGTCGCGCTCTACGGCTGGGACGACCTCATCTTCACGCACCTGTCGGCGCGCATTCCGGGGCCCGAGCACCACTTCCTCATCAACCCCTACAATCTGATGTTCGAGGAGATCACCGCAAGCTCGCTGGTGAAGATCGACATCAACGGCAATCCGGTCATGGAGACGCCCTACCTCACCAATCCCGCCGGTTTCACCATCCATTCGGCGATCCACATGGCGCGCGAGGACGCACATGCGGTGATGCACCTGCATACACCCTGTGGACAGGCGGTGTCGGCGATGGAGTTCGGGCTGCTGCCACACACGCAGACGGCGATGATCGCCGGCCACGACGTCGCCTATCACGACTATGAAGGCATCGCCACCGACCTTGGGGAGCGCGAGCGGCTAGTCGCGGACATCGGCACGAAGAACGCGCTCATCCTGCGCAACCACGGCACGCTGACGGTGGGCGAGACCGTCGCCGACTGCTTCCTGCGCATGTACTTCCTTGAGCGTGCCTGCGAAGCGCAGGTGCACATGCTGTCGGCGGGTCGGCAGAACCTCAACACGCCGCCGCAGGGGACGCCGGAAAAGGTGAGGGACCAGACCAACCCGCAGGGCATGTCGATGGTCAGCCGCATGCTCGCCTGGCCAGCACTGCTGCGCAAGCTCGACAGGATCGATGCATCGTTCCGCAACTGAACGTACGAAGGAGGACATATGCGCATCGTGACCGGCAGGACTGCCCGCGAGATGTCGGCGCGCGAGTTTGCCGCGACCCGGCACCGTTGAGCCTAGCTGCACCTTGACATCGGAACCGGCGATGGCCGGTTCCTGCTCGACGCTGCCCGCGCCGACGCGTCGACACTCTACGTCGGTGTCGATCCGGCAGCGGCGCAGATGGCGGACAGCGCCCGCCGCGCCGCGCGTGCAGGCATCGCGAACCTGCTGTTCGTGCAGGCGGCGATCGAGACGCTGCCCGTCGAACTGACCGGCGTCGCCGACCGCATCACTGTCAACTACCCCTGGGGTTCGCTGCTGCGGGCGGTGGCGGCGCCCGATATCGGCCTGCTTGCCGCGATTGCCGGCACTGGGCGTCCGGGCGCGACATTCACTTTGCTCGTCAACATGTCGGTGTTCGACGATGCCGGCTACTGCGCCCGCCTCGGACTGCCGCACCCGCCGATCCTCGCCGATGCCGGGGCGGCCGTGGCGGCGTTTGGCGCCGCCGGTCTCGACGTCACCGCCGTTGTTGCCGACCTTGCGGTGCTCCCCTACAAGACCAGCTGGGGGCAGCGACTGGTGCGGGGTTCGCGGCGCCGGATCCTGCGCCTCGACGCAATCACCCGCGCACTGCCGAAGCGCCCGCCGCGCGCGGACTGAACGACCGCCCATTGCAGAAGGCTGCCGACCATGGCCCACATCCGCCCGATCGACGTGCTCGACACGCATGAGGTAGCGAACCAGCCGCCGCCGCTGGAGGACTATGACGCGTACGCGTCCGATCGCGCACTCGTAGAGGCGGTGGCGCGTGCTGGCGGCGCACGACATTTCGACCGGCTGTCGGCGTTCGGACGCACGGTCGGCGCGGCGCCAATGATCGAGGCCGGCGAGCTTGCCAACCGGCACCCGCCGGTGCTGGAGACGCACGACCGCTACGGCCGCCGCATCGACGAGGTACAGTTCCATCCCGCCTATCACCAGCTGATGGCGCTCGGCCTCGACAACGGCGTCGCGGCGGTGGCGTGGGACGGCACTGCGGCGGGGCATGTGCTGCATGCCGCCATCGCCTTCACGCTCGGCCAGATCGACAGCGGTACCGGCTGCCCGATGACGATGACCTACGCAGCGGTGCCGACGCTGCGCGCCGAGCCTGGCGTCGCCGCCGCGTGGGAGCCGCGCGTCGTCGCCGGCCGCTACGACTCCGCCAGTCGGCCGGCGGCCGACAAGGCCGGAGTCACCATCGGCATGGCGATGACCGAGAAGCAGGGCGGTTCCGATGTGCGCGCCAACGCGACGCGCGCCGAAGCCGTCGATGCCGCGCGCGACTGGTTCCGCCTCGCCGGCCACAAGTGGTTCTGCTCGGCGCCGATGTGCGATGCCTTTCTGACGCTTGCCTATTCCGACCGCGGCCTCACCTGCTTCCTGCTGCCGCGCTGGCTGCCCGACGGCGAACGCAACGCCGGCTTCCGCGTCGTCCGCCTCAAGGAAAAGCTCGGCGACCGTTCGAACGCCTCGTCGGAGGTCGAATATCATAGCGCGCTGGCGCAGCGTGTCGGCGAGGAGGGGCGCGGCGTTGCCACCATCATCCGCATGGTGCAGCACACGCGGCTCGACTGCGTCGTCGGTTCGGCGTCGACGATGCGCGCTGCGCTGGCGCAGGCGCTGTGGCATGCCCGGCACCGCTCGGTGTTCCAGAAGCTGCTCGTCGACCAGCCAGCGATGGCGGCGGTGCTCGCCGACCTTGCGGTCGAAAGCGAGGCAGCGACGGCGCTTGCCTTCCGGCTGGCGCGCAGCTTCGACAAGGACGAGCCGCTGGCGCGACTGCTGACGCCGATCGCCAAATACTGGGTGTGCAAGCGCGCGCCCGGCATGGTCTACGAGGCGATGGAGGCGATTGGCGGCGCCGGCTATGTCGAGACCGGGCCGATGCCGCGGCTGTTCCGCCAGTCGCCGTTGAATGCCATCTGGGAAGGCTCGGGCAACGTCATCGCGCTCGATGTGCTGCGCGCGCTGACTCGCGAAACGCAAGGCGTCGAGGCGCTGCGCACCTATCTTGAAGCCGCGCGCGGCCGCTACGCCGCCTACGATGCCGCGCTCGACCGGATCGATTTTGCAGCGCCGCCCGAGGGCGGCGCACGTCGCTTCGTCGAAGCGCTCGCGGTCGTCGCGCAGGCGGCGACGCTGATCGCCGGTGATGTCGAGCCGGTGGCCGAGGCGTTCGTGCGCCTGCGCATCGAGGCGCCGGCACTCGGCTTCGGTGCCAGCACCGCCGCCGTCGATGCCGCCGCCATCATCGAGCGCGCGATGCCCGCCGTCTGAGCAGCGTCGCGACATAGCGCGCGGGGTGACACGGCGCGCCGCGTCGTGCATGGATGCGTGCCGGTCGCGGCGGGGCCTGGGGGTGACGTGGACAATCTGACGCATTCGCTCGTCGGCTGGGCGCTCGGCGAGGCGGGGTTCAGGCGCAGGACCGGGCTTGCCGTGGCGACGCTCGTCATCGCCGCCAACCTGCCCGATGTCGATGTGCTCGGCCTTGCGTTCGGCGAGAATCTCGCCTTCCGGCGCGGTATCAGCCACGGCCCGCTCGCCTGGGCGGTGATGGTGCCGGGGTTGGCCGCGGCGGTGCTGGCGTTCGACCGCTGGCAGGCGCGGCGTGGCAAGCGGCCCGCCGCGCGGCCGCCGGTGCGCTTTGGCTGGCTGCTGCTTGCCAGCCTCGTCGGCGTGCTGTCGCACCCGGCGCTCGACTGGCTCAACGTCTACGGCATCCGCTGTCTGATGCCGTTTTCCGAAACCTGGTTTTATGGTGACACGCTGTTCATCATCGACGTGTGGGTCTGGCTGGCGCTCGGCGTCGGCATCGCGCTCGCGCGGCGGCGCGGCAGCGTCCGGCCGGCGCGGGCGGCGCTTGCTGCCGTCGTCGGCTATGTCGCACTGATGTGGGCCGGCAGTCAGTGGGCCGAGCGCGCCGGAAAGCGCGCGGTCGCCGCCGCCGGCCATGGCACGCCCGCCGAAGTCGTCGCCAGTCCGCCGCCGTTCGACCCGTTCGCGCGGCAGATCATCTATGATCTCGACGACCGCGTCGGCTATGGCATGGCGCGGCTGCTGCCGCCGACGCTGACCATCGAACCGCCGTTCGCGACGGGCATGGCCGATCCCGCCGTGGCGCTGGCGGCGCGGCGGCACAAGGCGGTCGCCGACTTCCTCTACTGGTCGCGGCTGCCGATGGCGACCGTCACGCGCGCGGAC
>CAYVVV010000174.1:0-5211 GCA_964455325.1 uncultured Sphingosinicella sp.
CGCCCGTGGTCGTGCCGGCCGGCGCGCCGGCAAGCTTCGCCGATCTCACGGCGCGGCTGCAACCGGCGGTCGTCAACGTCTCGACGACGCAGGAGGTCGAGGTTGGCCGCTTCCGCGGACTGCCGCGCTTTGCGCCGGGAACGCCGCTAGACGAGCTGTTCCGCCGTTTCCAGGAACAGCAGGAGGGGCAGGAGCCGGTGACGCGCGAGGCGACGTCGCTCGGGTCGGGGTTCATCATTTCGCCCGACGGCTACATCGTCACCAACAATCACGTCATCACCGCACGCAACGGCAACGATCCCGTCGACACGATCACGGTGACGCTGTCGGACCGGACTGAGTTCCAGGCGCGCATCGTCGGCCGTGATCCGCTGACTGACCTCGCGCTGCTCAAGATCGACGGCCGGAACCTGCCCTATGTGCGCTTTGGCCAGTCGGACCGTGTGCGCGTCGGCGACTGGGTCATTGCCATCGGCAATCCGTTCGGGCTTGGCGGCACGGTCACCGCCGGCATCGTCTCGGCGCTGCACCGCAACATCCAGGCCGGTCAGTACGACCGCTACATCCAAACCGATGCGTCGATCAACCAGGGTAATTCGGGCGGCCCGATGTTCGACCTGGCGGGCAACGTCATTGGCGTCAACACGATCATCCTGGCGCCCGCGGGCGGCAACATCGGCATCGGCTTCGCCATCCCGGCCGAACAGGCGGCACCCGTCGTCGAGCAGCTGAAATCGATCGGCCGCGTGCGGCGTGGCTATCTTGGTGTCTCGATCCAGCCGGTGACGCCCGAAATCGCTTCGGCGCTTGGCTTGCGCAAGGATCGCGGCGAGATCGTTGCCAGCGTCGAGCCTGACGGCCCGGCGAAAAAGGCGGGCATCCAGCCGGGCGACGTCATCACCAAGGTGAACGGCCAGGACGTCACCGTCGACAACACGCTGTCGTTCATTGTCGCCAACAGCGGCATCGGCAGCCGTGTGCCGATCGAATTGTATCGCAACGGCAAACGCCTGACGCTGACGGCAACGCTGGTCGAGCGCCCCACCGAGGTCGCCGCGTCGGGAGCGCCCGACCGCGGTCGTGATTCGGCACAGGCGTCGAGCGACGCGGCGCGCGCGGCGCGCAAGAGTCTCGGCATCACGCTCGCTGAACTCACTCCAGAGCTGCGCCGGCAGCTGCAGATCGACGACACTGTCGAGGGCGTCGTCATCGCCGGGTTGTCACCGAACAGCGACGCGGCGCGACGCGGGCTGCAGCGCGGCGACGTCATCCTGTCGATCAACCAGCAGCCGACAAAGACTGCTGCTGCTGCCGCCGCCGCCGTCGACGCCGCCCGCAAGGCGGGACGCGAAACCGTCGTCGTGTTTGTCAAGCGCGGTTCGGCGCCGCCGCGTTTCATCGGCATCGAAATGTCGAAGGCTGACGCCGGATAGCGCTGCCAAACCCTTGTTCGGATGCCGATTCGTTCGCTGGGTCGGCGCCCTATTCGCTTCCACCTCCGGCGATCAGCCTCTATGGATAGTCGCCGTGGGGTTGGAGGCGTTGGGATGAGCGGTATCTTCGTCGGACTGGGCGGCGGCAAGCCGCTGTCGCTGGACTTGAGGCGCGCCAATCGCCACGGGCTGATCGCTGGCGCCACCGGTACCGGCAAGACGGTCAGCCTTCAGATTCTTGCCGAAGGCTTCTCAAAAGCCGGCGTCCCGGTGTTCATGGCCGACGTCAAGGGTGACCTCGCCGGCATGGCGATGCCCGGATCAGCGAGCCATAAGGCGCATGACAAGCTGCAGTCGCGCGCCGCCGAGATCGGCCTTGAAGACTACGCCTACGAGCCATTCCCCGCCGTGTTCTGGGATTTGTTCGGCAGCCAGGGACACCCGGTGCGCACCACCGTCTCCGAGATGGGGCCGCTGCTGCTCGCCCGCCTGATGGGGCTCAACGAGACGCAGGAAGGCGTGCTCACCATCGCCTTCCGCATCGCCGACGAACAGCAGCTGATGCTGCTCGATCTCAAAGATCTGCAATCGATGCTGGTCTATTGCGCTGAAAACGCCGCCGAAATCGGCACGCGCTATGGCAACGTCACCAAGGCGACCGTCGGCGCCATCCAGCGCCAGCTGCTCGTCATGGAGAACGAGGGCGCGGCCAGTTTCTTCGCCGAGCCGGCGCTCGACGTCGCCGACTTCATGCGCGTCGGCGATGATGGCCGCGGCCAGGTCAACATCCTCGCCGCAGACCGGCTGATGCAGAGCCCGCGGCTTTACTCGACCTTCCTGCTCTGGCTGCTCTCCGAGCTGTTCGAGGCGTTGCCCGAGGTTGGCGACCCCGACAAGCCGCGCCTTGTCTTCTTCTTCGACGAGGCGCACCTGCTGTTCGACGAGGCTCCGAAGGCACTGCTCGAAAAGGTCGAGCAGGTCGTCCGCCTCATCCGGTCGAAGGGTGTCGGCGTCTACCTCATCACGCAGAACCCGATCGACGTGCCCGAGACGATCGCCGGCCAACTGGGCAACCGCATCCAGCACGCGCTGCGCGCCTTCACGCCCAGGGACCAGAAGGCGATCAAGGCCGCCGCCGAGACGTTCCGTGTCAATCCGGCGCTCGACGTCGAGACCGCGATCACCGAACTGAAGGTCGGCGAGGCGCTGGTGTCGCTGCTAGACGCCGATGCTGCGCCGACGCCGGTCGAACGGACACTGGTACGCCCCCCCGCCTCGCGCCTTGGCCCGCTCACCGAGCAGGAGCGCAAGGTGATGCTGGCGAGCTCGCCCTTCGCCGGCAAGTATGACACAACCGTCGACCGCGAGTCGGCCTTCGAAATTCTGAAGCAGCGCGCGAGCGATGCGGTCGAGGCCGAGGCCGGCGAACCCGCCGACGAGGAGGCACCCTCGGGCGCCGCCAAGGCGGGCGGCTGGCTCGGCGGCACCATCGGCAAGGTCGTCGCCGCCGTTGCCGGCGCGTTCGTTGCGCAGAAGGCGCGCGACTTCGGCGACAGCCTGGCCGGCAAGAAACCTTCCAGGCGTCGTACCTCCGCCGCCGCCAGCGCTGCTGGCACGGCCGGCAGCCAACTCGGCTACGAGATCGGCAAGGCCATCGCCGGCCCCATGGGCGGCCGCATTGGCCGCGGCGTGCTCGGTAGCTTCACGCGCGGCATCGCCAGGAAGCTCTGAGGGTTCAGACGAACACCAGCCAGAACACGGCGGCGACGACGCCGACCGTGGTCCAGAAGGTCGCCGCGAAGCCGAACGCGCGCTGCAACGGCCGCCGGCGGTAGCCAGCAACGAACAGTACCCGCGCGACAACGTGCCAACAGGCTAGCACGGGAGGAACATTCAGCCGGTCGGCCGGGATCATCAGCGCCAGCGCTGCAAAGGCGGGCAGCGCCAGCAGACATTGTTCGCTTGCGTTGGCGAGCAGGCGCAGCCGGAAAGCCAGGTCTTGATCGGCCGGGTCGATGGCGCCGGTGATCGCCGTGGCGCTGAAGAAGCGGTAGTTTGCAACGCTGGCGACCGCGCTCAGCACCGGCAGCCCCATCAGCACCAGCCACGGCGCGACGAGGACGATACGGCTGGCCGCGTCCGCGGCGGCCGGACGTGGCAGCAGCGGTGGAAGAAAGACGGCGACCGCCGCCGATGCCGTGATCGCCGCGACGATCTGCAGCGTCACCAGCTAGCGCAACGCCACCTGATCAGCCGCCGATAGTGACGCTTGCCGTCGCTGGATCGCTGTTGCCCGGCTCGGCGTCGATGATCGTCTTCAGCAGCGTGCCCTTGTTGACCACTGACGTCTCGGGATCGCCAGCGGTCGATCGCGCCCCGGCCTCGACACGGTCGGCGCCTGCGCCCTTCAGCAGCATCTCTTCTGACGCCGACTTTGGCGGCAAGCGCACGCCCGGCCCGAACAGCGCTTCGATCGCCCGCGTCTGCGAATCCTGTTCCATCGGACGCGGCGCGCCCGGGCGCGGCGGCGCGAGATTGTAGTCGGGCGGCACGACAAGCGGCGCCGACCGGCCGATCGCGAACTCGTCGGGCGCGTCGCGGCCGAAGATGCCCGTGCTGCCGCACGACGACAGGGCGAACGCGCCAACGCCGATCAATAGCCACTTCACCATCATACTTCCTTTTCCTGTCCCGCTGGCTTCCGCTCGAACAGTGCTCGCAGCAGCAGGACCGCAACGCCCATGCTAATCGCCGCGTCGGCGACATTGAAGACGTAAAAGCTCCACGCGCCGACGTGCACGTGCACGAAATCGACGACATAGCCGAATCGAATCCGGTCGAGGATGTTGCCGAGCGCGCCGCCGAGGACGAGACTGAGCGCGACCAGATCGATGCGGTTCGCCTCCTTGCGCATCCACCAGGCGACAGCCGCCGCGATCGCCGCGGTGACCGCGGTCAGCACCCAGCGCTCGCTGTCGCCGTCCGCCTGCAGCAGTCCCATCGACACGCCCCGGTTCTCGACCCAGGTCAGGCTCAGCACCGGCAGCAGTTTGACGCTCCCCTTCGCCTCGAGTCCGAGCCCGGCGATGATCCACAGCTTGCTGATCTGGTCGAGCACGAACACCGCCGCCGCAATCAGATAGGCCTTCGCCGCCGTCATGTCGCGGCCCTCTCGCCGATGACCCCGTCGCAGCGGACGCATAGCTCGGTCGCGGGATCGACGTCGCCGGTGTGCCGCCAGCAACGCGCGCATTTTGCGGCCTCGGTCGGCTGGACAGAGACCGCGTCGCCATCGAACCGAACCGCGCCGACGATGGCGATCTCGGCGAAGTCGGCCTCGGCCAGTGCATCGACCGCTGGCATCGTCACCACTGCCTCGTTCGACGAACGGATCGTCTTGGCTTGCCGCAGCGGCTCGATCGCTTCGGTCACGCGTTCGCGCGCGGCACGGATTGCCTGCCATTTCGCGGCCAGCGCCGCATCGCGCCACGCCGCGTCCACCTCCGGCCAGTCGAGGAAGTGTACCGACCCGTCCTCGCTCGGGAACCGGCACTGCCAGGCTTCCTCGGCGGTAAAGACAAGCACCGGCGCGAACCAGCGGGTGAGCGCGTGGAACAGGACGTCGAGCACCGTCCGGCAACTGCGCCGTTTCAGCGACCCTGGCGCATCGCAGTAGAGACTGTCCTTGCGCACATCGAAATAGAAGGCGCTGAGGTCGTGCACGCAGAACGCCTGCAGCAGGGTCACGTAGCGCGTGAAATCGAAGTCGTCGACGCAG
>CAYVVV010000175.1:0-5193 GCA_964455325.1 uncultured Sphingosinicella sp.
CCAGCGCGCAACGCTCGCCCTTTTCGCCGACGCCGACCACAGCTTCACCGACCCCGCGCACCTCGCGGCGGTCGCAGATCACATCGTCGATTTCGTCGCGCGGGTGGCCAGCGGCGATCTTGGCGGCCCTAGCCATTGACCGGACGAGCGCAGGTGAACCTGCCGCCGCGGCAGTCCGCAAAACGTCGTCCGATCATGGCATCCCCCTTTCGATGATCACCTGCGGCGCGTCGCGCAGCAGTTCGCGCAGGCGCCACGCGGTGCGATGACTGACCCCGCACTCGGCCTCGAGCCGCTTCAGCGGCACCTTGCCGCCATGTTCGGCAACCAGTTCGGCGGCACGGCACCAGGTTTCCAGCGCCAGCTTGCTGTATGGCAACACCGAGCGGCGCCAGCGCGTTGTTGACGGCGTTGACGACCGCCGCGGCGGAGCCGCCGACACCCGCCTCGCCGGCGCCCTTGAGGCCCATGTAGGTATCCGGATGCGGACTGTCGTGGTGGACCATCGCGATTGCCGGCATGTCGGCGGCGCGCGGCATGACGTAGTCCATGAAGGTCCGCGTCAATTGCGTGCCCGCCGGATCGAAGCGGATGCCTTCCATCATCGAGCCGCCGACACCGAACGCGATCGCGCCGCACGCCTGCCCTTCGACGAGCAGCGGGTTGATCACGTGGCCGCAGTCATGTGCTGCCGCGAAGCGGAGCAGCGTTGTCTTTCCCGTCTCGACATCGACTTCGCAGACGGCCGCGTAGGCCGCGTTCGAGTAGCTCGGATAGGGATTGATGCGGCCGTGCTCGTCGGGCGAGTGGCGGATCGACGCCGGCCGGAAGGTCGCCGTCGCCTCAAGCGGCGGCATGATGCAGTGCGCAGCGTCGTAGGCGCGCGTGTAGCAGGCGTAGGCAACCTCGGCGAAGCTCATCCTGGTCAATGGATTGGACTTCAGCGATATGCTGCCGCGACGGATCTCGACGTCGTCCTCGCTGGCCTGCATCAGCGCGGCGGCGACCTTCGCCACCTTGGCACGCACTTCGCGTGCAGCGAGCGCCGCGGAACCGCCACCGACGATCGTGCTCCGCCCCGAATAGTTGCCAAAGCCATAGGGGCAGGTGGTGGTGTCGCCCTGCGTCACCTCGATCGTCTCGAGCGGCACGCCAAGTTCGTCGGCGACGATCTGCGCAATGCCGGTCGGGTTACCGGTGCCGGGCGTGGTGACGCCGGTGAGCACCCGCACCGACCCATCCGGCCCGACGCGCACCGAGGTTGAGTCCCAGCCCTGCACCATCGTCGACGGCAGCGCGCCGCCTTCGGGCGTCAGCTCGTAGGCGATGCCGATGCCGATGCGCTTGCCGTCCCTGGGTCCTTCCGCCTGGCGCGCCTTCCACGCCGGATAGTCGATCGCCTCCAGCGCCTTTTCGACGGCACCGGCGTAGTCACCCGAATCGTACATGAGGCCCGTCGGGCTTGGGTACGGGAAGGCATCCTTGGGCACAAAGTTCTTTTGCCGGAGCTCGACCGGATCCATGCCCAGCTGGCGCGCGGCGTCGTCCATGGCGAGTTCGAGCGCGATCGCCGTCGCTTCCTTGCCATAGTCGCGCGCGGCGTTCCACGGCGGCTTGTTGGTGACGAGCGCTGTCATCGTGACATCGATGTCCCGCACCTTGTAGGGGCCGGGCATGGTCAGCCCGGTGAGAAACGCCATGCCCCAGCCGGGACACGCCGACGGGGCGCCGGTATTGGCGAAAAACCGGTCGCGCAACGCCAGCAGCTCGCCGTCGTCGGAGAAGGCGAGTTCGAGGTGATGCCGCTGCTCGCGCGCGCCGATCAGCAGGCACTCGTCGCGGCCTTCGGTCCACTTCACAGGCCGCTTCAGCAGCCGGGCGAGCAGGCACATCAGCGCCTCCTCCGGGTGGCCGTGCATCTTCATGCCGAAGGCGCCGCCGATGGTCGGTGCGACGACGCGGATCTTGTTCTCGGGCATGCTCAGCACCGTGCTCAGCACGTGGCGCAGCGGATGCGGATTCTGCGCGGTGCCGTAGAACGTGATGCCCTGCGTTTCGGCATCCCAGACGGCGTTGTAGCAGCGCGTCTCGATCGGCTGCGTCGAGAAGCGGTGGATACTGACCGTCGTCCGTGTCACATGCGCCGCGCGCGCGAACACGGCGTCGGGGTCGCCGTTGCGGAACGGCACTTGCATGATGATGTTGTCGTCCCAACCGGGCACGACGCGACGACTGTCGGGCGCGAGCGCGGTGTCGATGTCGACGACCGCTGGCAGCGGATCGTAGCTCACCTGAATGCGCGAGGCCGCATAGCGCGCGGTGCGCTTATCCTCGGCGACGACGACGGCAACGGGCTGGCCATAGTGCCAAACGTCGTCAAGCGCGAGGCAGCGCGCGGTCGCGCTCTTGCCGCCGAACGTAGCCGGATCGATGTAGTGCGTGATCGGGTTGAGGTGCCCGGCCGCTGCCTTGCCGTCCATGGCGTGGACGACGCCCGAGACCTTGAGCGCGCCCGAAAGGTCGACGCTGCGAATCTTCGCTGCTGCATGCGGGCTACGGACGATTGCCGCATAGAGCTGACCGGGGAAGGTGATGTCGTTGGTATAACGCGCCGCGCCGGCGACAGGCGCCCGTCCCTCGAGCGTGCGGACGGCCTTGCCTACCGACCAGTTGATCACGCTCCGCATCCGCTGCAGCACCCGGTGCGCGGTCTCCTGGTGTGAGAGCCAGATGGGCGAGAGGACGTCCACCATGTCGGCACGGGTGAGCGAAGCGACAGGCTTGTCGCCGATCAGCGGAAAGACACGGTTCTCGAGCGTGGCCAGCCACTGGTCGCAATGATTGCCGTTGCGCCAGCCGGCCTTCTGCTCGGCGTGCACGGCCCGGGCCGCCTCGGTGAAGCTGATACCCGAGTCCGTCGCCGCCTTCCGTTGCGCAATAGGATCGATCCCCTTCCCGACCTCGACCCGCGCCTTCAGCGCTGCCTCGCGTGCTTCGCGAAGCGATAGGTTCCTTGCCGGCCCCAGCGACAGATCGCGCCGCTTGCCGTGAGCTTTCCCACCAATCCGTCCTCTCCCACACCTTCTCCCACCGGAAGCGCGAGGCTTGGCGAGACAACGGCAGGCAGCATGAGGTACAAGACTGGTCGGAAAATCAACCCCAGACAGTGGGTTCAAGGCAGTGTGAGGCGGGATGAGGCAACCTGAAACAGGGCCGGTGGCGGAGGAAACCGCCTTCTCCAGCAAACTGTCGTCGATCTCGATCCAGGCGTTGTGGGGTCGGCCGTCGATGCCTTGGCCCTTGTCCACGAACCCGCGCAGGGGCACCCAGCCCTCGCAGTAACCGAAGACGACGTCGAGAAAGACGGCGATCTGCTCTGGATCCGGCTCGATGTCGAACGGATCGGCCTGCGGCGTAGCGTCGTTGAAGTCGCGCCACGTATCGAGGGAGACGACTTTGTTCTCGCTCATGCCGCCAGCCCCCAGCAGCGATCCGCCCACGGGCACATCCGGCACTCGTGGAAGTCACGGCTCGTAGCGATGCGCGGCAGCAGATCCCCTGCATCGCTCGCCTGAAGGATCCGCACGGCGCGGTCGCTCATGCGTTGAGCGAGCCCCGCGTCGAACGGCACGAGTTCGTAGTGCAGTTCGGCGGTGTCCTTTTTGATGGCGGTGAAGAGCGCGGGATTGTCGGAGATGCCGGGAACCTCGCCTTCCATGTAGGCCTGGTAGAGGGCGATCTGGGACGCGTAGACGGGCCTCGCGACAACCACGCCCTTGGCCACGGTCTCGCGCCAGTTCCTGGCGTTCATCGTCTTGCATTCCCAGAGCGCGGGAACGCCGATGCCCAGCTGCTGGGGAGCAGCGGCGATGATCCCATCGACATGACCGCGGATGCGGCCTTCCGCGACCGAGAAGCCGAATTGCTCGCCGTCCGGACGGTTGCCCTTGCGGGTGTAGAGATCGAACCCGGCACTGCGCAGCCAGCGAATGGCAAGATCTTCGAGCGCGTGTCCGATCTCGAAGATCCGCAGCGTCTGGCCGGAGAACTCCTGGCCCTCATCCTTCGGCGCCCCCGCGAACTCGAATTGCAGCGCACGTTCGCAAGATTGCCCGAGACGGGAGGCGCCGAGGTAGCTACGAGATGGCCGGGCGGCCTGCTCGAGCCCGAGCGCCCGATCGATGGCGGCGTTCAGCCGGTCGGCGAAGCCTGAACGGGGATTGAAGTCGAGCATCAGAATGGCACATCCTCGTCTTCGGCTGCCATGGCGTGCATGGCGTCCTGGAAGCCGCCGACGGCGACCTCGATGAGCGTGAGCACCTGCGCCTCCGTGAGGTCGCAGAAGCGCGCCTGCCAGCCGATCTCCTCCATGATCGCGGCGACCGGCTTCATCGCGGCGCGAAGGCGGCGCCTTCTCCTGCTGCGTGAGATCAACCATGGCCCAGTGCTCCTGCGCCAAGCGCGTCCAGAAGCCCTGGCAGGTGATCGAGCAGAACCAGACCGAGGGGCGCGGCCAGTTCGACGGCACCGGGTCGAACCAGCCAAAGCCACGGGTGGGTCGCCGACAGACGGCACAGAGCGTTCCACGCGGGTGCCAGAGCCGAAGACGATCCGCCGCCGTGATGGTGGAAACAGAAGCCATGGCTCATGCCGCCCTCCGCATCAGCGCTGCATCCGCCTGTCCGGCTGCGCCGAAGACGAGCGCGCGGATGGCCTCGCGGTTGAAGCGGAAGGCCAGCAAGGCCGATGCCTGGTAGCGGGTCAGACCGTAGTCCTGCCGGTACTCCGGCGGCAGGAAGGCAAGCTGCCGGTCGGTGGGCGGCTGGTTCAACCAGCGGCGCGTCTTGTGGGCGCTCTCGTCGCTCTCCTGCTCGTTGAGCCAATCGTCGGCCGCCGCGAGGCAGACGGTGCGTTCGCCCACTGCCAACAGATGAGGCCGCTGCTTCTGGAGGCCCCCGATGCCGTACCAACGGCCGTTCAGAAAGAAGACACCGCCCCAGGCGTTGAAGCCGTTGGCGATGAGCGCGGCATCGTCGCCGAAGAGCGCTACCCAACGGAAACTCGAGCGCTTGAGGAGATCGATCTCGGACATCACGAAGTCGCCGAGCGGCGCTGCTTCGCCGCCTTCGGGACGCTCCCAGACATGACCGCACAGTGGGCATTCGATGGTGGCGAGCGGCACGATAGCGCCGC
>CAYVVV010000176.1:0-5088 GCA_964455325.1 uncultured Sphingosinicella sp.
GGCTTCATGGCGCCGGGACTCGACCAGCGCATCGTCGAGCTGGCCGGACTCAGGCCCGACGTCGAACGCACCGTCGTCGGCTTCATGGGCTGCTACGCCGCGGTCAACGCGCTGCGGCTGGCGCACCATATCGTCCGCTCCGAGCCGCACGCGCGCGTGCTCGTCGTGAATCTCGAGCTGTGCACGCTGCATTTCCAGGAAACCGCCGAGCTCGAGCGCAATCTGTCGGCGATGCTGTTCGGCGATGGTGCCGCTGCGGCGCTGGTCAGCGCCGTGCCTGTCGGCGCGGCGTTGCACGACTTCCGCTCGGCGGCGCTGCCGGGGTCGGGCGACCTCATCACCTGGAAGATCGGCGATCAAGGCTTCGACATGCATCTGTCGGGCGAGGTACCGAAACGTATCGAGGCGGCGATGCGCGCCGAGGCGGCGCGCAACGACGACGATGGCTTGCTGCGCGGCAAGCGGCCGGCGGACTATGACCTGTGGGCGGTCCACGCCGGCGGCCGCACCATTCTCGACGCCGTCGAAAGCGGTCTCGAGCTCGGCCGCCAGGCGCTCGCTGTCTCGCGCGGCGTGCTCAACGACTTCGGCAACATGAGTTCGGCGACGCTGATGTTTGTCTTGCAGCGCATTCTCGCAGGTGAAGGCGGCGCCGGCACGCGCGGCATGGCGCTTGCGTTCGGCCCCGGACTTGCCGCCGAAAGCTTCCGCTTCTCGCGGCTGTAGATGGACTGGTCGCGTCGCGCAGACCTCGCCGAGCTGATCGACGACCCGGCGCTGCCGGCCGCCGACCATGCCGCTGCGATGGTCGATCTTGCGCGCGTCAACCGGCTGCTGCTGGCGAACCGGTCGACGTTTGCGTTTCTGGCGCGGGCGACACGGGGCCTTGCGTCGTTCAGCCTGCTCGACGTCGGCTCGGGCCACGGCGACTATCTTCGCGCCATCGCCAACTGGGCGCGGCGGCGGGGCATCGACGCGCGCCTCACCGGCATCGACCTGTCGCCTGCCGCCACCGCTGCCGCCCGCGCGGCGACATCGCCGGATCTCGGCATCGAGTTCGTCACCGGAGACGTTTTCGATTACCGGCCGGTGCGCCCGCCCGACCTCATCGTCAGCGCGCTTTTCGCCCACCATCTGCCCGATCCGCTCGTCGAGCGCTTCCTCGCCTGGATGGACCGAACGGCGCGCGTCGGCTGGCACATCAACGACCTGCACCGGCACCCGCTAGCCTGGGCGGGGTTCAGGACGCTCGGCGCGGTTATGCGCTGGCATCCGATTGTCCGCCACGACGGCGCCGTATCGGTGCGGCGGGCATTCAGCCGTGCCGACTGGCGCGCCCGGCTTGCCGCCGCCGGCATCGATGCCGACATCCGCTGGTGGCCGCTGTTCCGCTACTGCGTCGAGCGGATCCGGTGAACGCGCCGACGATTATCGTCGGTGGCGGCATTGCCGGCGCCGTCGCGGCGGCGACGCTGGCGCGTGCCGGCGAGCGGCCACTGGTGCTGGAGCGAAGCCGTGGGCCGCAACACAAGGTCTGCGGCGAGTTCCTGTCGTGGGAGGCGGCCGACCGGATCGCCACGCTCGGCTTCGACCTCGCTGCGCTCGCGCCCGCGCGCATCGACCGTGTCCGACTGGTTCGGGGCGAGCGCTACGCTGAAGCGCGCCTGCCGCGCGCTGCTTACGGCATCAGCCGCTTCGCGCTCGACGATGCGCTGCTCGCCCACGCCGCCCGCCTCGGAGCGCGCGTCGAGCGTGGTGCAGTGGTGCGCTCGCTCGACGCCGGCGATGGCCTTCGCGTCGACGGCCGGCACGCCGGACGCGTCTTCGTCGCCACCGGCAAGCACGACCTCCGCGGCGCTCGCCGCGCCGTCGCCGGCCAGCATGTCGTGGCCGGCTACGTCGGCTTCAAGGCACACTTCCGCCTGACGTCCGCCGAAACGGCGGCGCTGGCGGGCGCGGTTGAGCTGCATCTCCTCCCCGGTGGCGGCTACGCCGGCCTGCAGCTCGTCGAGCGCGGCATTGCCAACCTATGCCTGCTTACCGGCACCGGCACCAGCTTCGTCGCCATGCGCGGCGCCATCGACGCTGGCGCAGCGATGCTTGCGCGTCGCCTTGCCGGCGCCGAGATGCTGTTCGACAGGCCGCTGGCAATCGCTGGCGTGCCCTATGGCTTCATCCATCGCGGCGGCGACCCACCCTGGCAGCGCCGCATCGGCGATCAGTTCGCGGTGGTGCACAGCTTCACCGGTGACGGCATGGCGATGGCGGTGGCAACCGCAGCGCTTGCCGCGGCGGGCGCGGACGATGCCGCACTCCGCCGTGCCGTCGCCGGTCCCGTCCGCACCTCGGCCTTGCTGCATGCCTCCCTCGCGCACGCGGCGCCTTTCGCCGCCGCCCGCCTTTGCCCCGCCCTGCTCACCGTCGCCGCACGCCTGACGCGCGTCCGCGGCTGACGCACGGCGCGCGCAACGACCGGCGAAGCGGCGCGCCGCTCGGCCGGTCAACGCTGGCGTGCGCCAAGCCGCGCAATGCCGATCAGCGTGTGCCCCGCCAGCAGTTCGGCCGGGGCGCTGCCGCTGGCCTTGATGCGGCGCTCGGCGGCGAGCAGCTCGGCGAGAACGCGCTTCAGCACGGGCATCGACCAGCGTTCGGCCTGGCGCGCGACGCTGTCCTTCTCCTTCCAGAACACCGGCGGCCGCATCGTCTCGACCGCCTCGCGCGCGCTGCGGCCGGCGTCGATGGCGTCGCGCAGGTCGGCGAGCAGCCAGAAGCGCCGCGCCACCGCGCGCAACTGGGCGATGCCGGCGATGCCGTTGCGGTCGAGCCGCGCTGCCTGGGCCTCGGTCGCGGCCGCATCGCCACCGGCGACGGCATCGACAAGCCCGGCAAAATCAGCGTCGGTCATCTCGGCGCCGACCGCCGCCAGCGCCTCGACGTCAAGCGCGACCTCGTGGCCGGGCGTTGCGTCGAGATAAAGCGCCAGCTTGTCCAGCTCCTGCGCGAGCACACCGCGCTCGCCGGCGAAGTTCGCCGCCAGCATCGCGAGTGCGGCGCGGTCGGGGCGAAGTCCGCGTGCCGCGGCGACCGCGGCGACCATCGCTTCGGCAGCGCGGCCTTCCGGGGCGTAGCACTGGTGGGCGAGCGCCAGCGGCGAGGCGAGCGCCAGCTTCAGCAGCGTCGACGTCGGCTTCAACGCACCGGCGGTCATCACCACGGGGTTGCCGGCGGCGGGCGCAGCGAGCAACGCGGCGACCGCCGCGGCGCTCTCGTCGCCGGCACCGTCGACGCGGATCAGCCGGGCGTCGCCGAACATCGATATGGCGGCTGCCTCGTCGGCCAGCCGCGCGGGGTCGCCGGCGAGCGTCATCCGGTCGAGGTCGATGCGTCCCATGGGGTCGTCGGCGGGCGCGAGGCGCGCGCTGAACTGGTCGGCGAGCGCGCGCGCGCCGGCATCGTCGGGTCCGTACACGAGGACCAGCCGGATCGCGGGGTCAGGGCGCGCCAGCGCGGCGTCGATCGCCTTGCGGTCGGCCTTCACGGCTGCGGTTGACTACGCGCGTGGAGCGCGACGCGCGCCGCGATCTGCTCGGCGATGTCCTCGGCAAGGCGTTCGAGCGCCGCGGTCTCGGCTGCGACCACGGCATATTCGGATCCGACCACGTCGATGCCCGAATCGGCACGCGCGGTCGCGTCGATGATGACCTTGCCGGCCGCGTCGACGAGCTGCCAGCGTGCACGCAGCTGCCGCCGTTCGCGCGAGATCGAATCGTCGCCGCGAACGCCGAAGCCGCTGATCGCATCGTCGAGCCGGACGTCGAGCCGATAGCTGCCGCCGGCGCCGCCGACCCGGTCGAGCAGCGCCTGCCGCACCAGGTAGCCGTCGCGCCCCTCGATCACGGCAACGTCGATGCCGGCGAGCATGCTGGCGGCTGCGCCGCTGCTGCCGTTCGAGTAGACGGGCTGCAGGCCGCAGCCGCCGAGCAGCAGCAGGAGCGCGAGCAGCCTCATGCGACGAGGTTGACCAGCCGGTCGGGCACCACGATCACCTTCTTCGGTGGCCTGCCATCGAGTGCGCGAACGACCTTGTCGCGCGCCAGAACGAGCGCCTCCACCGCTTCGCGCGGCGCGCCCTTCGGTGCCTCGACCTCGTCGCGCAGCTTGCCGTTGACCTGAATTGCCAGACGCACCGTGTCATCGACCAGCAGCGCCGGGTCGAACGCCGGCCATGGCGCCTCGACAACAAGTCCGCGCTCGCCAAGCGCCTGCCACGCCTCCTCGGCCAAGTGCGGCATCGCCGGCGCGATGAGCTGCACCAGCGTTCGCACCGCCTCGGCGCGCGTCACGCTTGGGCCGGCCTTTTCGATCGCGGTGGCAAGCTCGTAGCTCTTGGCGACCGCCTTGTTGAAGCACAGCGCCTCGATGTCCTCGGTGATGCCGGCGATGGCGCGATGCAGGGCGCGCTTCAGGTCGATGTCCTCGCCGTCGGCGGCGGTCGTATCGACGACAAGGCGCCAGACACGCTGCACGAAGCGCCAAGCGCCCTCGATACCCGCCTCGGTCCACTGCAGGTCGCGTTCAGCGGGCGAATCGGACAGCATGAACCAGCGCACGGCGTCGGCGCCGTACTGTTCGACGATCGGCGTCGGGTCGACGGTGTTCTTCTTCGACTTCGACATCTTCTCGACGCGGCCGACCTCGACCGGCGCGCCAGTGGCGATGTCCACCACCGCCCCGTCCCGACGCGCGACCTCGGCGGGCAGCAGCCAGCGCCCGTCGGCGGCGCGGTAGGTTTCGTGCGTCACCATGCCCTGCGTGAACAGCTGTCGGAACGGCTCGTCGACGTCGACGAGGCCGCAGCGTTTCAGCGCCCGTGTCCAGAAGCGCGCGTAGAGCAGGTGCAGGATGGCGTGCTCGACGCCGCCGATATACTGGTCGACGGGAAGCCAGGCTTCCGCCTCCGCTTTGTCGAACGGTCGGTCGGCGGGCTGGCTGGGGAAGCGGATGAAGTACCAGCTCGAATCGGCGAAGGTGTCGAGCGTGTCGGTCTCGCGCCGCGCAGGCCTGCCACAGGCCGGACAGTCGACGTGC
>CAYVVV010000177.1:0-5072 GCA_964455325.1 uncultured Sphingosinicella sp.
TTGACGGTCAGGGGAGGTCGCGGCGGGTGACGCCCTTGAAGCCGAGGATGAACTCGGGGCCGAACGCGCTCGACGGCGTGTGGTAGCCGGGAGCAACCTCGCCGGCGGCGAGGCGGCGGGCGACCTCAAGCGCAGTTTCGGCGGTGAGCGTGTAGCCTTCGGGCGTTTCGAGCTGGCTCGCCACGTGATTGCCGGCAGCGTCGGCGGCATGGGCGACGAGGACGGCGCGGCCACGGTCCCGCGCCGCCGCATCGGGGCCGGCGGGCATGCGGTCGATGGCGAAGCGGGCGAGGCGCTGGCCGGGGCCGCTTGCGAGCAGGCGACGCAGCCAGGCGGGCATTGCGGCGGCACGCTCGAACTCGGGCGCGGCCTCGAAAAAGACGCGGATGTCGGGGATGCCGGTCGAATGGTAGGCGGTGGCGACGTCACCCCAGCTGACACCGATTGTCGGCCGCAGGCCGTGACCGAAATCGGCGGTGCCCCGCGGCGGGCGCGCAAGTTCGACGATGCGGCCGGCTTCACGGACGCGTGTGCCGCGGGCCATGCCTTCCACCATCGTCTTGGCGGTGCCGCGGCTGACCTTAGTCAAACCGCCGATGACGAGATCGAGCGTCGTGGCGGTGGGCAGCCGGCGCTTGACGTGCGCGGCAAGGCAGTCGGACGGCACCACGTCGAAGCCGGCGCCGGGCAGCAACACGACGTCCGCCGCCTTCGCCTCCGCATCGCGCGCGGCGAGCGCCTCGAACACGTCGATCTCGCCGGTGATGTCGGTGTAGTGGACACCCGCGGCGAGGCAGGCGTCGCTCATCGGCCGCGCCGTCGCCGAGAACGGGCCGGCGGCGTGCAGCACCACGTTGACCCCGGCGAGGTGCGCGGCGGCGTCATCGAGGCCGAAGGCGCGCCAGTCGAAGCGGTGTTCGCGCGCGAGCGCAGCGACAACGGCTTCGGATCGGCCGGCGAGGATGAGCGGCAGGCCGCGCGCGGCGGCTCGCTCCGTAATCAGCCGGCCGGTGTAGCCGGTGGCGCCGTAGAGAAGGATGGTCATGCCACCTCCGCCTGGTGACGCTCGCCGAACAGCGCCGAGCCGACGCGGACGTGGGTGGCGCCGAGCTGTATTGCGGTTTCGAAATCGGCCGACATGCCCATGCTGAGGCCGGCAAGGCCGTGGCGGCGGGCGAGCTTCGCCAGCAGCGCGAAGTAGGGCGCTTGCTCCTTGTCCGCCGGCGGCAGGCACATCAGGCCGGCAAGCGGGATGCCGGCAGCGCGGGCAGCGTCGACGAGCGCCGCCAGGTCGTCGAGGGCAACGCCGCCCTTCTGCGCCTCACCGCCGATGTTGACCTGGACGAAGCAGGGCACGCGGCGGCCGCTTGCCGCCATCGCCTTTGCCAGCGCATCGACCAGCGACACGCGGTCGAGCGAGTGGATGCAGTCGAATAGGCGCACCGCGTCGGCCGCCTTGTTCGACTGCAAGCGGCCGACAAGATGCAGGCGGATATCGGGATGTTCGGCGACAAGCGCCGGCCATTTCGCTGCCGCTTCCTGCACGCGGTTCTCGCCGAAGACGCGCTGGCCGGCAGCGAGCAGCGGCCGGATCGCGTCGGCGCCGAAGGTCTTGGAGACGGCGACCAGCGTCACCTCCGCCGGATCGCGGTCGGCGGCGCGGGCGACCTTCGCCATGCGGGCGCGGATGTCGGCGAGCATATCGTCGGCGGTCATCGCATCTCCTATAGTCGCAGCAATGCGCCCCCGCCACCCGATGCCTGAGCACTGGCTGTTCACTGACGAACGCATTGGCGCGGCGCTGTGGGCAGCGATCGCGCAGCTGCCGCGCAGGTCGGGGATCGTCGTTCGCCACTACCGGTCGGCCGACCGCGGCCAGCTGGCGGCGCGGCTGGCGCGGCTGGCGCGCCGCGGCGGCCACATGCTCGTCGTCGCTGGTGACGCGCGACTGGCGCGGCGCGTCGGCGCCGCGGGCATGCATCTGCCGACGTCGGGACCACTGCGGCCGGCGCTGACCGCCGCCGCGCACGACCGCGCCGGCATCGTGCGGGCGCGTCGCGCCGGCGCGGCGCTGGCGTTCGTGTCGCCGCTGTTCGCGACGCGGTCGCACCCCGGGCGGCGGCCGCTCGGGCGCGTGCGTTTCGGGCTGCTGGCGCGCGGCGCCGGCGTCGCCGTCGCGGCGCTCGGCGGGATGACCCCCCAGCGCTTCGGCGCGCTACGCCCGCTCGGCGCGCGCGGCTGGGGCGCAATCGATTACTGGCTCGATGCCCAACGTGATGACCGGCGTCAGAAGCGGATCGCGGTGCCGAGGTAGACCGAGCCGGCCTCGCCCTCGCGCGCGGTCTGCTCGCCGCGCAGCAGATAGCGGCTCGAATCGTCGGGCTGCATCATCTGATAGCGGACGCCGCCGACTACCGACATGCGCGGCGTCAGCGCATAGGCACCGCCGAGTTCGACGGTATAGCGCTTGTCGAGGCTGAGCGGGCCGACCCAGCCGTCGGCGTCGCGGTCGGCGTTGAGCTGCAGCGCGGTCTTCCAGCGATCACCGCGGTAGCTGAGGCCGACGTCAACGCCCTCGCGGCGCTGCTGCAGCACGCTGTCGAGCTTCGAGATGCCGCCGGTCAGCGCAAAGCCGGCGAGGCCGACCGAAACATCGACGTTGTACGCGCTCGCCGTCTCCGCCCCGGCGCGCGCCGATTCGGGCGCAACCGGCCGCACCACGCGCGAGGTCACGCCAAGCGCCAGCGCCTTGCGGTCGCGCGCCTTGCCCGACGGGGTGAAGCGGAAGCTGCGTTCCTGCACTGCTGCCGCCGGCGACCCCGGCGCGCGCTTCGCCGAATCGAGCATCGGCGGCGTGAACGAACCGAGCGTATCGGCCTTGATGCTGGCCAGCGACGCGCCCGATACCAAGGTAAATGTCCGCTTGGCCTCGGTCCTGGCCGGCTGTGCCGCCTTGCGCAGCGCCTGCGCGGCGGCCGGCGCGGCGCACAGCAGCGCGGCGGCGGAAACCGCCGCGAGCGTCCCTGCGATGACCGTCGACCGATGCATGTCCAGCGCTTTGCCCACCTGTTCGCCGCGTCCATGTCCGAACGCAGTGACAACTACGTGACACATTTATCCAATCCCGCGAAGATTCCGAGTCGAATCGCCGGCCGGCGCCGCACGGTTTTCGATTCGACCCTGCGCTGTTGCAGCATGTCCACAGCCGGGGCTGCGCATGTCGGGGCTAGGCGCCCGTGCGGCCGCCTCCTATAACAGCCGCCGGCAAGCCCCTATCGATGCGGACATTCGACGTGAAACCAAGCGTGACCTTCCTGATGCTGGCGGCGGCGGCCGCGCTGCTTGCGGCGTGCGGCCGCGGCGACGACGACAAGCGCGCCGTGCTCGCCGCGTCACAGACGACGACGATCGGCGTCAACGCCTTCCTGTGGCGCGCAAGCCTTGAAACGCTGGCGTTCATGCCGCTGGCGCAGGTCGATTCGAACGGCGGCGTCATCGTCACCGACTGGTACGCCAATCCGCAGGCGCCGGGCGAACGCGTCAAGGTCACGGTCTACATCCTTGACCGCGAACTGCGCGCCGACGCACTGCGCGTCGCCGCCGTCCGCCAGGTCAGCGCGGCGGGTGACTGGGTCGACGCGCCGGTGCGCGCGGGTACCGTGCAGAAGCTGGAGGAGACGATACTGGCGCGTGCCCGCGACCTGCGCAGGTCGGTCTACGAAGGCTAGGGGGGTCTTCATGGAGCGGTTCAACCCCGCGGTCGCCGACGGCCGCTGGCAGCGCATTTGGGAGGAGCGTCGGACCTTCGTCGCCGACAGTGCCAGTAGCAAGCCGAAGACCTATGTGCTCGAGATGTTCCCGTACCCGTCGGGCCGGATCCACATGGGGCACGTGCGCAACTACACAATGGGCGACGTCATCGCCCGCTATCGCCGTGCACGCGGCTTCGAGGTGCTGCACCCGATGGGCTGGGATGCCTTCGGCATGCCCGCCGAGAACGCGGCCTTCGAAAAGAAGTCGCACCCCGACACGTGGACGCGCGCCAACATCGCGGCGATGAAGGCGCAGCTGAAGAGCCTCGGCTTCGCACTCGACTGGAGCCGCGAGATCGCCACCTGCGACCCCGACTATTACGGGCACGAGCAGGCGCTGTTCCTGAAGTTCTACGAGGCCGGGCTCGTCTACCGCAAGGAATCGACGGTCAACTGGGATCCCGTCGACATGACCGTGCTCGCCAACGAGCAGGTCATCGACGGCAAGGGCTGGCGATCGGGCGCGCCGGTCGAGCGAAGGAAGCTGTCGCAGTGGTTCCTGAAAATCACCGACTTCGCCGACGACCTGCTGGCCGGTCTCGATACGCTTGGCGAGTGGCCCGAGAAGGTGCGGCTGATGCAGGAGAACTGGATCGGCCGCAGCGAGGGCCTCAGGTTCCGCTTCCGCATCGACGGCTACGACGACCTGCTCGTGTTCACGACGCGCCCTGACACGCTGTTCGGGGCGAGTTTCGCAGCGATCGCCGCTGATCATCCGCTGGCGGAGACACTGGCCAGGAACGATCCGGCGCTCGCCGCCTTCATCGCCGAGTGTCGTGCCGGCGGCACCTCGGCGGAGGCAATCGAGACCGCCGAGAAGAAGGGCTACGACACCGGTATATCGGTGATCCACCCGCTCGACGCGACGTGGCGGCTGCCGCTGTTCGTCGCCAACTTCGTGCTGATGGACTATGGTACCGGCGCCATTTTCGGCTGCCCGGCACACGACCAGCGCGACCTCGACTTTGCGCGCAAGTACCAGCTGCCCGTGCGCCGCGTGGTTGGCGACGCCGATGAACCGATCCACGACGAGGCCTATACCGGTCCCGGCCGGCTGGTGAATTCGAGTTTCCTTGACGGCATGGAGGTGGATGAAGCCATCGCCGCCGTCATCGCCCGCGCCGAGGCCGAGGGCTGGGGCGAAGGCACGGTGCAATATCGCCTGCGCGACTGGGGCGTGTCGCGCCAGCGCTATTGGGGAACGCCGATCCCCATGGTGTACTGCGACTCCTGCGGCATCGTCCCCGAACATCGCCTGCC
>CAYVVV010000178.1:0-5048 GCA_964455325.1 uncultured Sphingosinicella sp.
CAGCGGACGCGCATCGTCGTCAGGATCAGCAGCGGCGCGCCGCGCGATCTGGTGGCGCGGATCGCTGTCGCCGCACTGCCTGACGGCGTCGCCCCGGGCGCGGCAGTGATGATGCGTGCACACTTGTCGCCACCACCCGGACCCAACATCCCGGGCGGTTATCATTTCGCGCGGCGTGCCTGGTTCGATGGTATCGGCGCAGTAGGCTACGCGCTGTCCGGCGTCACGGTCACGCGTCCGTCGCCCGCCGAGCCCGGCATCGTCACGCGCTTCAATGCCTTCCGCGCGCGGCTGACACAGTCGTTGCAGCAGGGCGTGGGCGGACGTGCCGGCGGACTCGCGGCAGCGCTGGTCACCGGTGATCGTGGCGGCATTGCCGACGACGTGACCGAAGCGATGCGCGACAGCGGGCTCGCCCACCTGATCTCGATCTCGGGGCTGCACATCGCCGTTGTCGTCGGCGGCACTTTCTGGGCGATACGGCGCATTCTGGTGTTGTCGCAGTGGATCGCGCTGCGTGCCGACACCAAGGCGCTCGCCGCGGCTGTCGCCGCAGCTGCCGGGATTGGCTACACCATGCTCGCCGGCGGCGAGATACCGACGATCCGGGCCTGCATCGCCGTGCTCATCGCGCTTGCCGGACTCGTCGCTGGCCGCGATGCGATCAGCCTGCGCATGATCGCGGCGGGGGCGTTCGCCATTCTTGCCGTGCGACCCGAGTTTCTGCTGGGGCCAAGTTTCCAGCTTTCATTCGCGGCGGTGACTGCGATCGTAGCGCTGTACCAGTCGCCGCTCGGCATGCGCCTGGCGCGGCGGTCGGGCGAGTCCGGTCTGCTGCGCCGACTCGGCGTTGCGGTGCTCGCGCTGCTTGCCACCGGCGCCGTCGCCGAGATTGCGCTGGCGCCGATCGCCTTCTTTCATTTCAATCAGATGGGTCTTTACGGTATGGTCGCCAACCTCGCCGCGATTCCGCTGACCAGCTTTGTCATCCTGCCGCTGCTGGTGCTGGCGATCACCGCCGACGCGGTCGGCATCGGCGCTCCCGTGTTTGCCGTGCTCGCGCTTGCCGTTGAGGCTTTGATCCGCATTGGCGAGGTGACGGCGTCGCTGCCAGGGTCGGTCGCGCGACTGCCGTCGGCGCCGGGCTGGTCGCTGGCGCTAATCGTACTGGGCGGTATCTGGTTGTGCTTCTGGCAGTCGCGGCGGCGCTGGGCGGGCGTGGCGCCAGCGCTTGTCGGCGCCGCCGCAATGACCGCCGCGGCGCCGCCCGACGTCATTGTCGACGGCAGCGGCGCGCATATGGCGATCGTCGACGGCCGCGGCATCGCTCTGCTGCGGCCGCGTGCCGGCGACTATCTGCGCTCGATGTGGAGCGACGCTGCCGGTGTTGCCAGCGTCGGCGCTCTCGACGATCGACGCGATGCCCGCTGCGGCCTTGATGCATGTGTCGTACGCGTGCATGCGGGCAGCCGCGACTGGTTGCTGCTCGCGACCCGATCGCGCCTGTTCATCGATCGCGCGGCGCTCGAGCCGTCGTGCGCCCGTGCCGATATCGTCGTCAGCGACCGGACACTGCCCGGCTGGTGCCGAGCGCGCTGGCTCAAGCTTGATCGTGCACGGCTGACGCGCTCGGGGGCCATCGCGCTGTGGCTCGATGGACCGCGGTACGCGTCGGTCGCCGCGATCGACGGCGATCACCCGTGGCGGCGTCAGTGAGCGGCTGATCGTATATGCACGCGCTTGACCTAAGTTTTACGTCTCGCTGTTAGTCTCCTCACCCACTATTGCGCATGGGATGCGGCGGGGAGAGTGGTGTCGATTGGCGTTTCGATGATGTCGCGGTGGCTCGTGCGGGCAGCTGCCTGGTTCGCGCCACCGGTTCCCGAGGCGGTGCGACCGATGCTCGAGCGCGAGCAGCTGGTGCGACTGCATCGGCAGGTGCCGCTGCTGCACATCGTCGCCATCTTCAACACGCTCATCGTCATCAGCGTCGCCGCGCGTGACGGAATCGGGGCGCCGCTGCTGACGCTGCTGGCGCTGGTGCCGTTCTACAACCTGACGCGGCTTGTCATCTGGCTGCGCCGTCGCACCAGCGAAGTTGATCCGGCGACGGTGACGGCGCGGTTGCACGACGCCACGCGTGCAGTGATCGTGGGCATCGGTCTCGTCAGCGCGCTTTGCGTCTACACCTATCTCGGCGGTTTTCTCAGCGAGCCGGTGCTGATTCCGATCTCGATGGCGTTCGGCATGTTCTGCGTCGCGCACAGCATGTCGGTGCTGCCCCGCGCCGCGATTCTGGCGCTCGTCATCGGCATTGTGCCGAGCGCAGTGGCGATGCTGCTGTCGCGCGATTTCGCCGCCTCGGTCGTGGCGGTCAGCGCAATCAGCGTCGGATTGCTGCAGTTCCGCTTCATCCACGACCAGCATTGGCAGATGATCGACATGCTGTGCCTGCAACTACGAATTCGCGACCTGGCTGATACCGACGCTCTCACCGGACTGCCCAACCGGCGGGCGTTCATGCAGTTGCTCGACGCCAACATTGGCGAAGCTGACGCGCCGGGCGCGTTCGGCGTCGCCATGATCGATCTCGACGGCTTCAAGGCGGTCAACGACCGGCTCGGCCATTTCGCCGGCGATGAACTGTTGGTTGCGGCGGCGGGACGGATATCCGCGGCGTGCGGCGAGGGCGACTGCGTGGCGCGCCTCGGCGGCGACGAATTCGTCATCCTGCTGCGCGACAGCGACAGCGCGAGCGTCGCGCGTTGCGGCGCCGCGATCCTCGCCGCGCTTGCAGCGCCGTTCGACGCAGGCGGCAGGCTGGCGTCGGTGTCGGCAAGCATCGGTTATGCGGGTTACGAGCCCGGACTGAGCGCGTCACAACTATTGATGCGCTCCGATAGTGCACTTTATGCGGCGAAGGCAGCCGGCAAGGGACGACTGACGATGTGGACACACGCCGACCCCGCCGGCAACGTTGATAGCGCCGACCTCGCTGCCTGACGCTCAGTAGCGGCGCAACAGCCCGACGAGCCTGCCCTGAACGCGCACGCGGTGTGGTGCATAGCGCTGCGGCGCATAGGCGCGATTGGCCGGATCGAGTCGGATCTCTCCACGTTCGCGGCGCAGATACTTCAGCGTCGCGTCCTCGTCATCGACGAGCGCGACGACGATCTCGCCGTCACGCGCAGTGTCGCATTTCTGGACGAGCGCATAGTCCCCGTCGAGA
This sequence comes from uncultured Sphingosinicella sp., assembly GCA_964455325.1. Taxonomy (GTDB): domain Bacteria; phylum Pseudomonadota; class Alphaproteobacteria; order Sphingomonadales; family Sphingomonadaceae; genus Sphingosinicella. Next base: position 3,230 of record CAYVVV010000178.1, read on the forward strand.
ATGCCCGCCTCGATCATCGAATCGCCTGACACCTCGAGCGCGAAATGTTCGCCTGCGCCGAGCAGCGCGGCGGGTACCGCGAGGCTGTTCGCGGTCTCCAGCGCCTCGATCGGCAGGCCTGCGGCGATGCGGCCATGCAACGGCAGTTCGACGACGTCATTCGCCGGTTCGATCCCCCGGCGCCTGCCGAAGTCGACGTTGACGACGCTGCCCGCCTTTGTCGCGCCGGCATCAGGCATGCGCAGCACTTCGAGCGCGCGCGCTCGGTTGGGCAGGCGGCGGATGAACTGCCGCTCCTCAAGCGCGTTGATCAGCCGGTGCACACCCGACTTCGACTTGAGGTCGAGCGCCTCCTTCATTTCCTCGAACGACGGCGACACGCCGCCCTCGCTGAGGCGCGCGTGGATGAAGGTGAGCAGTTCGTGTTGCTTGCGGGTCAGCATATCTGTTCTTGCCATCGCGAACGAATGAGGAACAATTAGGGCACAAGCCCGATCCTGTCAAGCGTGAGCACGGGAACGCACTCGCCGACCCGCGCAGCCGCTGCGCCGGCCGGCCGGACGATGAGAGCGTTCGCCTCCGCCAGCACCCGCAGCATCGCGCTGTCCTGGACCGGAAACGGTCGCACGCCGTCGTCGCCGAGCCGGGCGCGCAGATGGTCGCGGCGGTTGCCGTTGGCGGGGAGGGGGGCGAGCAGCGGTGCCATCGCCGGCTCCGGCACCGCGGGAAGTCCGGCCATCCGTCGCAGCATCGGTAGCGCGAACAGCAGCGCGCAGACATAGGCCGACACCGGGTTGCCGGGCAGGCCGAGCACGCGCGCGTTGCCAAGGCTGCCCGCGATCAGCGGCTTGCCTGGCTTGATCGCGACCTTCCAGAAATCGATCGCTGCGCCCGCTGCCCGCAGCGCCGGCTGCACGAGATCGTGATCGCCGACTGACGCGCCGCCGATGGTGACGAGAAGGTCGCAGTCGGTCGCCGCGATCGTCGCGGTGATCGCACCGAGATCGTCGGGCAGGATGCCAAGATCGATGACATCGGCGCCGGCAGCGTCGAACAGCGCCGCCAACATGACGCCATTCGAACTGACGATCTGCCCGGCGGCGGGCACGATGCCGGGCGGCACCAGTTCGCTGCCCGTCGCGATCAGCGCGACGCGCGGCCGCCGGCGCACGCGGAGCACGGCGTGACCGGCGGCGGCGGCAAGGCCGACGTGGCGCGCGCTGACCGGTGTCGCCGCGGCAATCAGCACGTCGCCCGCCGCGAAGTCCTGGCCGGCGCCGCGAATGTGCGCGCCCTTCGCCGGCGGGCCGTCGCCGGCGAGCGTCAGCCGGTCGCCGGCGCGTTGCGTGTCCTCCTGCACCAGCACCGTGTCGGCGCCATCGGGCATCGGCGCGCCGGTGAAGATGCGCACTGCCTCGCCCGCCTCGGTGCGGCCGTCGAAGCCACGCCCCGCGACGCTGTCGCCGACGACGCGCCAGGGCCCCGGCAGATCAGCGAAGCGGATCGCGTAGCCATCCATCGCCGCGGCGGGGAACGGCGGCTGCGTCAGCCGCGCGCGCACATTGTCGGCGAGGACGCGCCCGGCCGCCTCGGCGAGCGCGACATCAACCGCCGCCAGCACCGGCGTTGCCGCAAGCAGGTGTTCGAGCGCGTCCTCGTAGCTCAGCATCAGCCCGGACGGACCCAGTCGCCCGACTTGCCACCGGTCTTGCTGAGCAGGCGTATGTCGTGGATGACCATCGCCTTGTCGACCGCCTTCACCATGTCATAGATTGTAAGCAATGCCACAGAAACCGCTGTCATTGCTTCCATTTCAACG
>CAYVVV010000179.1:0-4992 GCA_964455325.1 uncultured Sphingosinicella sp.
TCATCGGCGACTTCCGCGCGCCCGACATCCTGCGTTTCGGCTTCACGCCGCTCTATACCAGCTTCGAGGATGTCTGGCAGGCGGTGGAGACGCTTGCGGAAGTGCTGGCAACCGAGTGCTGGCGGGAGGACAAGTATGCGGTCCGGGCGCGGGTAACGTGATCCCGAACGGCCTAGTTGACGAAATCCCCGATGTCCTCGCCATAGACCCGGTAGGACATCATCGTCACGGTTTCCTTCAGCCCCGGCACGCGGTGCAGCTTGTCTTGCACGAAATGCTCGATCTCAGCGAGGTCGTGGAAGTTCACCTTGATGAGCAGGTCGTGTTCGCCAGTCACCGAATAGACCTCGGCCACCTCCTCCATTTCGGCGATCCTGTTGCCGACACCCTCGGCATGGCCGAGGTCGCACTTGGCGAGGATGAACAGACGGTAGAGCATGGCCGGCCCTCAGACTTTTGCGGCAACGAGGCTGCGCCGCATTCCATAGCCGAGATAGACGAGGATGCCGATCGCGTTCCAGACGAAGAACCACTGCTGCGTCGTCGCAGCGAGGCTGGTGAAGAAGTAGAGGCAGCCGACAACGGTGACGCCGGCGACCAGCATCGGCATCGGCGCGCGGAACTTGCGATCGGCATCGGGCGCGCGCCGGCGCAGCACGACGAGGCTGAGCGCGATGGCGATGAACGCGGCGATGGTGCCGGTGTTCGCAAGCGCTGCGATTTCGTCAAGACGCATGAAGCCCGCAATTGCCGCAACGACAAGACCGGTGACGATCGTCATCAGTATGGGTGTCCCGGTTCGTTTGCTCACCCCCGCCAGCCGTTCCGGCAGCAAACCGTCGCGGGCGATGGCAAAGAAGATGCGGCTTTGCCCGTACATGAAGGCAAGCAATACCGTCGGCATCGCAACGATGGCGCCAACACCGATCAGCTGCGCCGGTCCCGGCCAGTCCAGCGAACGCAGCACATGCGCCAGCGGCTCGGCGCTATCCGCAAAGTCGGAAACGGGGAGCGCGCCGACCGCAGTCGCGGCGACCGCCATGTAGACGATGGTGCAGATCAGCATGGATCCGACGATGCCAATCGTGAGGTCGCGCGACGGATTCTTGGCTTCCTCGGCCGCCGTCGACACGGCGTCGAAGCCATAGAAGGCGAAGAAGATGATCGCTGCTGCGGCGGCAACACCGATCTTGCCGTCCACGCTCTCCGCCGCACCCCAGCCATTTGGCGCGAACGGCGTCAGGTTGGCTGGGTCGAACGCGGGCAGTGCCAGCACGATGAAGAGGGCCAGTGCCGCCATCTTGATGACGACGAGGAGCATGTTGACGAATGCGCTTTCGCGCGTGCCTAGCACGAGCAGCCCGGTCACCGCCGCAGTGATCGCCACGGCGGGAAGATTGATGATACCGCCCGCGTGCGGCCCGGCGACAAGTTCCGGCGGCAGGACGATACCCCAGCCGGCAAGAAAGCCGGCAGCATAGCCCGACCAGCCGACGGCGACCGCCGCGCACACCAGCGTGTATTCGAGAATGAGGCTCCAGCCGATCACCCACGCCACCGGCTCGCCGAGTGCGACATAGGCGTAGCTGTAGGCGCTGCCCGCCGCCGGCATCATCGTGGCAAGCTCGGCATAGGCGAGCGCCGCGCAGGCACAGACGATGCCGGCGAGCGCGAACGAGGCAATCACGGCCGGGCCGGCCTTGCCGGCGCCGATGCCGATCAGCGTGTAGATGCCGGTGCCGACGATCGCGCCGACGCCGAGCGCGACGAGGTGCGGCCAGGTCAGCGTGCGTCGCAGTGATCGCTCGCCATGCGCCTGCCAGTCGTTGACCCCCTTGCGCCGCGTCCAGATACCCATACGCCCCCGCTGATCGTTCGTGACAACCTTGTGGCATGCCCGAACGCAAAGGGGAAGCGACGGCGGTCAGCGCCGACGGCGGCGACGCAAAGCCATGGCTCCGGTGATGCCAAGCCCGAACAGGCCGGCGACGGCGGGTTCGCTGACGGCATTCAGGGCAAAGATGGCAAGGTTGCCGCTCTGCTCGTCGGCGACGGCAAGGTATGACCTGCCGCCACGCGTGAAGAAGCTGAGACCTTCGGGGCGGCCGAGCAACGACGACACGATGGCGCCGATGAACTTCGGCGTGCCGGTTCCGTCGAAGTCGGTGATGTCGAAGGCGAGCACCGTGCCGCGGCTGACGCCGTTGGCACGCTCCAGCCCGACGAACAGCACCAGCCGGCCGTCGACCCAGCCAACCTCGATCGCCTCCGGTTCGGGCCCTTTCGAATCGCTGCGCCCGTCGGCGAACGCCTCGGGATGAAGCTCGAACAGCGTCTTCTCGATGATGTCGCCCGAATCGAAGACACGGTTGCCGTCCTCGTCGTAGATCGAGAAGCTGCGGCCGCCGAATGCAACGAATTCGGCGTCGTCGGGACCGGTCGCGCCGAGCGTGTTGGTGCCTTCAAGCCGGCCGAACGGTGCTTCGATGCCGATCGGGCTGGCGCGGATGACCTCGTCGAAGCCAGCATATTCGCGCGCGTCGCCCTCGTCGGCGGTGATGTAATAGGTCCTGCCGCCGATCTCGACGGCCTTCACCGCGTCGGGCTGGTAGATCCCGTAGATACCGGCGCGGCTGAGGAAGTTGCCGGCGATGCCGTCCCGGTCGGACGGGTCCATCATGTTGGCGCCGGGCGCATAGCTCTTGAAGCCGAGCGCGACGATCTCCTTGACCGCGGGTCCGCCGGGAGCGTCGAGATCGATGATGGCGATGGCGTTGTTTTCCTGCAGCGTCACGAACGCCGTCTTGCCGTCGGGCGAGAAGGCGGTGAACTCGGGCTCCAGATCCTGCGCGACACTGGCACCGGGGCCGAAGATACGCACGCCCTTCGCTTGGAGCGCCGCCTTGTCGCCGTTGAACCCTGCGAATCCGGCGGTTCTGACCGTTGCGTCGGCAAGATTGATCAAACTGACCGAGCCTTCGGGATCGACGCTGTCCGGCTGTCCATAGCTGTTCGGTTCGCCCTCGTTGGCGACGAGGATGCGTTTGCCGTCAGGCGAGAAGCTGAGCTGGTCGGGCAGCGACCCGACCGTGAACGACTGCGGCGGCGCGGCGAGGTTGGCAAGGTCGTAGACCAGCACCCTGCCGGCATCGGTCTTGTTCGCCGCCTGCAGCGCGACCGCGACCTTGCCACCGCCGACCGCAACGCTGTTGGCGCTGCCACCCGGAAACGCGGCAGCAGTATCCAGCGAACCTATCAGGGTGCCGGTCTTCGCATCGACAATCTTGACGAACGACGCACCGCCGTCGACGCCGACCACGAAGAGGCGTTTGGCGTCGGGATCGTATGCCGGGATTTCCGCCGCATCGCCAAGGTTGAGCGAGGTGGCGCCGCGCACCTTGAGCACGACGGCGCCCGCGGGAACGGCAACAGTCGCGGCCAGCAGGCCGGCGAGCAACGGCAGAACACGCATGGAAGATCCCCTTGATTAACCAAATCCGGGGATGCCTATGAAACGCATTTTTTACCGCTGTCGAGGGGATCACGCAAAGTTCATGCGACCGTCACGCCTGCGTAACGCGCGGTTCCGTCTGCCGCCGGGACATGCCTGAAATGTCGGCGGTCAGGCCGCCCTGGCGGCGAGCGCGTCCGGATAGTCGCTGTCGGTAAGCGCGATGAGCGCACGGTCGTCGTGGTTCCAGGGATGAAAGCCGGGCAGGAAATAGCTAGCCCATGCCGGGAACACGCGTCGCAGCATGCCAGGCCTGCCGAACGCGAACCAGAACAGCCGCGCCCACGTACGCGGACCGGTAAGACCGTCCTGCCGAAGCAGATCGAGAATCCCCTCGACGCGGTACTTGACGAACCGCGACGTCACCATGACCATGACCAGCGACTTGACCCGCCAGCGCCGCCAGCGTGACCAGTCGCTCGTGGCGTGCAGCCACGTGTCGTAGGCGACGCCCTTGTGCTCGATTTCCTCGATCGCGTGCCAGCGCCACATCTGCCGGATTTCGTCGTCGGCGCCGGCAAAGGCGTCGGGGCGCGACAGCATGTCGTGCGCCAGGATCGCGGTGAAATGTTCAAGCGCCATGGTCACGCAAAGGTTGGCGATCGCCGGCCGCGTTTTTACCAGTTCGAGAACGCGCGACACGCGCGCCTCCAGCCTGCTGATGTCGTAACCGGCGTCGACGACCCGTTTGTTGAACGCGACGTGCTCGCGGCTGTGGTTGACTTCCTGCTTGATGAAGGCACCGATCTCCGCTGCCAGCTTGGGCGGCGTGCCGTCGCGGAAGCTGCGGACACTTTCCACGAAAAACGCCTCGCCGCGCGGAAAGGTTACCGACAGCGCATTGAAGAAGGCAGTCGCAACCGGATCACCGCCGTGCCACCAACGGTCCTGCTTGAGCCTGCGGCCAAAGCGAGTATCACGCGGCGTGATGGTCAGATCGGCTGGGGTCTTGCCGGCGGACATGCGAATCTCCCTGCACTGCAGTTTGGATGCTTAAAATATACTTACATTGATGTCAATAAGACGCAAACGCCTCAGTTCGGATGACAGTCGCCACGCGGCACTCGCGGCGGCGCGCGATCTGCTGCTCGAAAGCGGACCGCAGGCAGTGACGCTGAAGGCGGTCGCGGCGCGCGTCGGCCGCACGCATGCGAACCTTCTGCATCACTTCGGGTCGGCGGCCGGGTTGCAGGGAGCGTTGGCGGCCAGCCTTGCCGAAGGCGTCACTGCGACCATCGAAGCAGCCGTGCATCGTGCGCGCGCCGGCGAGGGCGACCCAGCCGACGTCGTCGCGCTGGTGTTCGATTCATTCGACCGCAAAGGTGCCGGCGCGCTGGTCGGATGGATGCTCCTGAACGGCAATGAGGATGCGCTGAACCCGGTGATCGAGGCCATCGACCGCCTCGTCGATCGTCTGGGCGAGGGTGCCCACGCCGACACCGAATTGCACGAGGTAACGTTGTGGCTCGTCCTCGCGGCGC
>CAYVVV010000180.1:0-4964 GCA_964455325.1 uncultured Sphingosinicella sp.
CGGTGCGGCGGTCGAACGCGTCCCAACTGGTGACATGGTCGCCGTGGAGCAGCGCCGGTGCAGCGCGGTCGACCGCCGATCCGATCGCCGCTGCAATGCGTCCGAAGCTCCACACTTCACCCATCTTGATCCCTCCAAAGGTCTTGCCGCCAGATTCGGGTGCGCCTAGCGTCGCGGCAAGCCATCAATTCTAGGGGAAATTCCCGCTGCATGCGCGCCTGGGTCTGTCATCGCCTGTCCGACGACCGCTCGGGCCTGTCGTTCGCGCGCGACTGGCCAGAGCCGCCGCCGCCCGGCCGCGGCGAGGTCGGCGTCGCCATCCGCGCCGCCGCTCTCAACTATCCCGACCTCTTGATGCTGTCGGGCGGCTATCAGTTCAGGCCCGAGCTGCCGTTCATCCCCGGCACCGAGGCGGCGGGCGTGGTGACTGCGCTCGGCGAGGGAGTCGACCCGGCGTGGCTCGGCCGCCTCGTCGCCGTCGGCGCGCGCAGCGGTTGCCTTGCCGAGCGCATCTCCGTTCCCGTTACCGCAGTCGCGGCGGCGCCGGCCGGCTATACGGTCGAGGAGACCGCGAGCTACGCCGTCGGCGGGATGACCGCCTACGTTGGCCTCGTCGAGCGCGGTCGCCTCGCGCCGGGCGAAACGGTGCTCGTGCTCGGTGCCGGCGGCGGCATGGGACTTGCCGCCGTCGCCATCGGCAACGCGCTTGGCGCGCGCGTCATCGCGGCGGCGTCGGACGACGCCAAGCGTGCTGCCGCGCGCTCGGCGGGCGCCGATGTCGTCATCCACGTCGATCGCGCCGCGCCCGATCTCGCCGCGCTCAAGGATGCCGTCGACATCGTCTTCGATCCGGTGGCGGGTCCGCTGCTCGCGCCGGCGATGCGGACGCTGCGCTGGCGCGGGCGCTATCTGCTGATCGGCTTCGTTGCCGGCATGCCGGCGCCGCTTCAGACCAACTGCGCGCTGCTCAAGGGCATCGAGATCGTCGGCGTGCGCGCCGGCGAGTACGGGCGCCGCGATGCTGCCGCCGGGCACCGCGTCCGCGCCGCCGTCGATGCGCTGGCGGCGTCGGGCGCCTATCGCCCGCTGATCGGCGGTCGCTGGCCGCTCGACCGTGCCGACGCGGCGTTCGCAGCGATGGCGGCGGGGACGCTGGCGGGCAAGGCGGTGCTGCGCGTCGACACGCTTGCCTGAGCCCCCGCCGCGGAAGTTTTTCAATGGATTCAGCCTGCAAGCAGTGGCAGACTTTGGCGCCGTGGGGTGTCAAGACGCTTTTGACGTTCGGTCAACGCTGCACTGACGCACATGCTATAGGCATGGGGGGGAGGGAACCATTTCGGGGGCTGCACGGTGAATGTCCTTAGGTCGATCTGGCCCAGCGCTACGCCTGCGCCGTCGAACCCGGCGCTGCTGCGCTCGCAGGTGAAGGCGTTTCGGCACCAGATCCCCATGATGTATTTCATCGTCTGCGTGAACACGGTCGCGCTGGCGTGGACGCATTTTGCGACGGCGCCGCACAGTCTGACGCTCGCGGCGCCGGCGGCGCTCATCATCATCAGCCTCGTTCGTCTCGGCATCTGGTGGAACCTGCGCAGCGAGACGGTGACTGACGTCGTCGCTGAACGGACGCTGCGTTCGACGCTGGTATTCGCTGCCGTGCTTGGTGTCGGCTTCACCACCTGGGCGCTGCTGCTGCTGCCCTACGGCGATGCGTACACGCAGATGCATATCGTGTTCTCGATGGCGGTGACGCTGATCGTCGCCAGCTTCTGCCTGACGCATCTGAAGCTCGCCGCGTTCATGCTGATCGGCATCGCGACGATCCCCTTCGTGCTTGTGTTCGGCCGGTATGACAATGCGGTGCTGCGCGCGGTCTCGGTCAACCTGCTGCTGGTTGCGGCCGGGCTCGTGCTCATTCTTGACAGGCTCTACCGCGACTTCGTCACGCTCATCGACTCGCGCAGGGCGCTGCAGGACAAGCAGGCGGAGCTCGAGCGGCTCAATGCCGAGGTCAGCCGGCTCGCCAACACCGATTCGCTGACCGGCCTGCCCAACCGGCGCAGCTTCTTCGCCGAGATCGAGGAGCGGCTTGACGACGCGCGGCGACGCGGCATGCGGCTCGCTGTCGGTGTGGTCGACCTCGACGGCTTCAAGCCGGTCAACGACTCGTTCGGACATCTTGCCGGCGACCGCGTGTTGGTCGAGGTGGCGGCGCGGCTGCGCACACTCGCGGCGGCGGGGTTCAGCACGGCGCGGCTCGGCGGCGACGAATTCGGTATCCTGCTCGGCGGCGCGCTTGGCGACGACGACCTGCGCCGCGCCGGCCAGACCTTGTGCGACCTGCTCAGCCAGCCGTACGACGCCTGCGCTGCAGCCGCCGGCATCACCGCGTCGGTCGGCTTCGCTCGTTTCCCTGACGCCGGTTTGAGCGGTGAGGAGCTTTTCGAGTGCGCCGACTACGCACTCTACCACGCTAAGCACCACGCGCGCGGTGGCACGGTCGTTTTTGACGAAACACACGAGCCCAACATCCGCCAGCTGCGCATCATGCTGCAGGCGCGCCGGCAGTTCCTTGAAACGCGGCAGGGAATGGTGGCTTGAACAGCGGCTTGGCGCCACTGACGCTGCATCCGCATCCCGATACGCCGTGCCCCGCGATCGCGCGCATCGACGCCGTCGCGATGCGCTTGCCGGCGGGTGCGCTCGACCTTCGCTTCCGCATCCATGGCGCCATCGACGCCATCGCCGTCGCGCCGCCTGACGCTGCTTCGCCGCGCGTCGACGGGCTCTGGCGGACGAGCTGCGTCGAAGCGTTCGTCGCCGCGGCGGGCGGCGGCTATGTCGAACTCAACCTGGCGCCGTCGACGGCATGGCAGGCCTATGTCTTCATCGACTATCGTGCTGGCCGCGAAACGCCGCCGTTCGTGCCGCCGCGCATTGACGTCATGAGGCACCGCGACCGGCTCGACATCGCGGCGCGCGTTGACCTGGGTGGTATGCATGTGCTGCCCGCCGCTGCCGACTGGAATGTCGGCCTCGCCGCCGTGATCGAGTCAGCAGACGGCACGCTGTCCTACTGGGCGCTCGCGCATCCTCGGGGCCGCCCCGACTTCCATGACCGGGATTGCTTTCGGCTGACGCTTCCGGCACCGGGACGCGCGTGAGGACTGGACTCGACCGCCTGCTCGACGACCCTGACCTGCGCAAGCCGCTGGCCGGCCGGGGCGTTGCGCTCGTCGCGCATCCGGCATCAGTGACCGCAGGACTTGCGCACGCGCTCGACGCGCTCGCCGCGCTCGATGACGTGAGGCTGACCGCCGCCTTCGGCCCGCAGCACGGTATCCGGGGCGACAAGCAGGACAACATGGTCGAATCGGACGATTTCATCGACCCTGTCCTCGGCATTCCGGTATTCAGCCTCTATGGCGAAGTCAGGCGTCCAACCGCGCCGATGCTGTCGACCTTCGACACGGTGCTCGTCGACCTGCAGGATCTCGGCTGCCGCATCTACACCTTCATCACGACGCTGCTCTACATGCTTGAGGAAGCCGCCGCGCATGGCAAGTCGGTATGGGTGCTCGACCGTCCCAACCCGGCCGGCCGCCCGGCCGAGGGGCTGACGCTGCGGCCCGGCTGGGAAAGTTTCGTCGGCGCCGGGCCGCTGCCGATGCGGCACGGGCTGACGCTCGGCGAGCTTGGCCGCTGGTTCGTCGACCATTTCCGGCTCGACGTCGACTATCGCGTCATCGCCATGGACGGGTACGATCCCGAAGCCGCGCCAGGCTTTGGCTGGCCGGCGGACCGGGTCTGGGTCAATCCCAGCCCCAATGCCGCCAATCTCAATATGGCGCGCGCCTACGCCGGCACCGTGATGCTCGAGGGCACGACGCTGTCGGAAGGGCGGGGGACGACGCGCCCGCTCGAGCTCTTCGGCGCGCCCGACATCGACGCGCGCCGCGTCATCGCCGAAATGCGGCGGCTGGCGCCCGGCTGGCTTGCCGGCTGCACGTTGCGCGAATGCTGGTTCGAGCCGACGTTCCACAAGCACGTCGGCCGGCTCTGCCACGGTGTCCACATCCACGCCGAGGGACCGCATTATGATCACGCCGCGTTCCGGCCATGGCGGCTGCAGGCGCTGGCGCTGAAGGCGGTGCGGCGGCTGTATCCCGATTACCCGCTGTGGCGCGATTTTCCGTACGAGTACGCGTTCGGCAAGCTGCCGATCGACGTCATCAATGGCGGGCCGGCGCTGCGCGAATGGGTCGACGACGCGGCCGCCGCCCCCGCCGACCTCGACGCACTCGCCAGCGCCGACGAAGCGGCGTGGGGCGAGGTGCGGGGGCCGTGCCTCATCTATTGATCGACGGTCCGGTTCCGGCCATTGCGACGCGGGCAGGCGTTGCCGCCTCCGACGCGCCGCAGCCGCCGCCCAGCGAAGACTGCCTGACGCCCAACGTCCCCGGCGTTCAAGAGTACGCGAACGCTGCCGGGCATGGCCTGGTATCTATGGCGGCAGCCTGTTGCATGGATGGCGTTTTCGGTAGTGCTGGCGGACAGGGTGGGATTCGAACCCACGGTGCGGTTGCCCGCACGGCGGTTTTCAAGACCGCTGCCTTAAACCACTCGGCCACCTCTCCCGCACAAGTGCGGCTCCATCGCCTATTGGGGAACCCGATTCAAGCCGGTAGGTTGCTCTTTCCCGTGAAGGAGAGCCGGTTTGGTCCGCGCGTTGCTTGCCTGTGCCGCAGTGCTGTCGATTTCGGCGGCGACGCCGGCCGCCGCCGCCGTCGACCCGATGCGCGGCGCGTCGGCGACTGTCGATGCCGATTTCGCGCGCTGGCTCGCCGGCTTCCGCGCGCGCGCGGCGGGCGAGGGGATCAGCGAGGCGACGCTGGCGGCGGCGCTCGACGGGCTCAGCTACAATCCGCGCGTTGTCGAACTCGACCGCGGCCAGCCCGACGACA
>CAYVVV010000181.1:0-4939 GCA_964455325.1 uncultured Sphingosinicella sp.
GTATGAATAGCGACTGATTCACGTTTCAGGTGGAAGCGCTGTGCGCTTCCACCTGGAACGATCAGGCTCTAGCGGTACGGCCGTCACTGCGACCAGCGCTACAGGACCGCAAGCGCCGCTGCCGCCAGTGCCGCAACGCCCGTGACGAGGCTGGCTGTGAGCGCGGCCGCACCGCTCCGCCCCTGACGCCAGCCGGCGAGTGCCACGGTGACGCCAGCCTTGAACAGCGTGTTGGCCAGGATGGGCACGGCAAGGATGATGCCGGCGAGTGCCGGGTCGACGGCATCGTCGGGGAGGCCGCCGAGCGTCACGATGGCGGCGTCGACATCGAGCGCGCCGGTGATCGACAGCACGACCGCAAGTCCGTGGTCGCCGAATATGTCGGCGGCCCAGCGCGCGACGAGCGCGGCGCCGGCGATCAGCGCCGCGAAGGCGATCGCGGGGCGGATGTCGAACGGATTCCGGGGCGCTTGCGCCGGCGCCGCCGCGTGAGCGCGACCGCGGCGCAGCGTCAGGCAGGCGGCAGCCAGCGCCGCCAGCGCGGCTGGAACGATCACGACCGCGAGCGTCGCCAGCGCGCGCGGTGCGAGTAGTGCCGTCAGCGCCAGCGCCCGCATCATCATCACCGCACCCGCCGCGGAGATCGCCGCCGCCAGCGGCGCGTCGGCCTCGCCGGTCCGCAGCCGGCGCGCCAGCGCGGCGGTGACCGCAGTCGACGAGACGATCGCGCCTGCCGACGCCGTCGCGAGCGCGCCGCTGACGGCGCCAAGCCGCTTGGCGGCGACATAACCGGCAAACGACAGACCCGATATCAGCACGACGACAAACCAGATATCGCGCGGATTCCAGGCGTCGTAGGGGCCGTAGCTGACGTCGGGAAGCAGCGGCCAGACAACAATGGCGATGAGCGCAAAGCGCGCCACCGCCTTGATTTCGAGCGCGCTGAGGCCGCGTACCCAGGCGTGCAGCTCCTGCCGCATTGCCAGCAGCAGCAGCATTGAACCCGCCGCCACGGCGGCGAGCAACGGCTGGCCGCTCGGCGCCCAGGTCGACAGAAAGCCGGCGGGGATCGTCGCCAGCATGCCGAGCGCAAGCGTGGCGAGCGCGGCGATCGTCGACGTGGCGCTGACGCTGTCTCCCTCCGTCATGTCACGGACATAGCCGGCGACGAGCGCCGCCGCCGTCGCGACGATCAGCATGGCGGCGGCAGCCTCGCTGACGCTGGCGGCAAGGACTCCGGCGAGACCGCCAACCAGCCCGACGAGCCCGAACGTGCGGATACCGGCGACGCGGCCGCCTGCCGGCTCTGCGCGTGCCGACCAGCCGCGTTCCAGCCCGATGAGCAGGCCAAGCGCGAGCGCGATGCCAAGATCGCGAAACGGCGTCAGATCATTCACCGGCCGACTCCACCGCCGCACTGCGTGCGCGACCGAACGGCACCAGCATCCAGACCCGTTCGTGAAGCACATACAGGACGAGCTTGGTCGCGACCTCGGCGCCGCCGATCGACAGTGCCGTCATCATGTGCCCGGTGAAGATCAATGCCAGCAGCGCAGTATCGAGGCTGGCGATGACCCGCCAGCTCGCGGCCTTCACCGTACTGCGCCGCAAACCGTCGATATGGTGGCCGTCACGGTTCGTCCCGATCGCCCAGCGGAACCGCGCCCATGCCCGTTCGTGAACGAAGAACAGAAGCGTCTTGGTGATCACCTCGGTGACGGCGATATAGCTGGCCAGCTCCATGTTCTCGGCGGCGGTCGCGCTCTCGCGGACACCGAACAGCGGCGACAGGAAGGTAAGGATCAGGAACGACAGCAGCAGCGTGTCGAGCGTGCCGACGACGCGCCAGGAAACGGCCTTGGCGAGACTGCGCGCACGGCTTTCGCGAAGCCCGATGCCGCTGCGTACCGTTGTCCGGCGTGTCGTGGTCATGCCGCGCGATCCACCCCGAAAGCCGGTATAGCTGCTGCCAGCCTGCGGTAAAGGCAGCGACGGCGATGTCAGTGTTCGCGCCGTCGCCCGCCCGCTTGCGCCGGTGTCGCGGCATAACGCGGCCGGGGCTTGCCGAACCGCCGCGGCTGCGCCGGGTTGTCGTTGCGATCGTTGCGGCGGTCGCGACCTGCGCCGCTTGCACCGCGCGGCTGGTCGTGGCGCCGGTGCGGATGGCGCTCATCGCCATGGCCCAAAGTGCGCGCCGCCGGCCGCGGCAGGCTCGACGCACGTGCAATGAAATCGGCGGGGAGCGGCATCGGTTCAAGCTTGATGCGAATCAGTTTTTCGATGTCGCGGAGGTAGTTGCGCTCGTCGCCGCCGTCTGCAAAGGCGATGGCAATGCCCGCACGACCGGCGCGCGCGGTGCGGCCGATGCGGTGCACGTACTGTTCGGGAACGTTTGGAAGTTCGAAGTTGAAGACGTGACTGACGCCGGGCACGTCGATACCACGCGCGGCGATGTCGGTAGCAACGAGCAGCTTGATCTCGCCGTTGCGGAAGAGCCCGAGCGCGCGTTCGCGCTGCGGCTGTGACTTGTTGCCGTGGATGGCGGCGCAGTCGATGCCGGCGCCCTTCAAGTGGCGGACGACGCGGTCGGCGCCGTGCTTGGTGCGCGTGAAGACGAGTGCGCGGTCGATCTCGTCACCCAGATCCTTGATCATCAGCGTCAGCAGCGCCTGCTTTTCGGCCTGGTTGACGTGGATGACACGCTGGTCGACGCGCTCGGCAGTGGTGGCCGCAGGCTTCACCGCGACCTTTTCGGGGTTGGTCAGGAACTGCGCAGCCAGCTCAGCGATCGCCGGCGGCATCGTCGCCGAGAAGAACAGCGACTGGCGCTGGCGCGGCAGGATACGGACAATGCGGCGCAACGCGTGGATGAAGCCGAGGTCGAGCATCTGGTCGGCTTCGTCGAGAACGAAGATCTCGACGTGCGAAAGGTCGAGCGCGCGGCTGTCGACAAGGTCGAGCAGGCGGCCGGGGGTCGCCACCAGGATGTCGACACCGCGTTGCAGGCCACGCACCTGGCGGCCGATGGGGACACCACCGAAAGCCGTCATCACCGACAGGCGCACGAAGCGGCCATAGGTTTTGAAACTCTCCGCGATCTGGCTCGCCAGCTCGCGCGTTGGGGCGAGCACGAGCATGCGCGCGGTGTGGGCCTTGAGCGGCTTGTAATTGGCCGACAGCCGGTCGAGCGAGGGCAGCGCGAACGCGGCGGTCTTGCCGGTGCCGGTCTGCGCGATGCCGAGCAGGTCGCAGCCCTTCAGCAGGAGTGGGATCGTCTGTGACTGGATCGGCGTCGGTTGCGTGTAGTTGGCCTCGACGAGCGCCTTTTCGATGCGGTCGGAGAGTCCGAAGTCATTGAATTTAGTCATATGTGTCTTTCGAATGTAGGAAGTGCCACGCTGCCGGATCGGCGCGCGGACACGGAGCGGGTGTCGTGACGACCCGCGTGACAAGGGGGAAGCCGGTGAGCCGAACGATCCGAAGGCGCGTGCCTTAACCTCAAGCGATGAGGGCGATCACGCTGCGCACGCCATGCCGCATGCGGCCGACGTTCGGGCAGCGGCGTATGTGGGCGACGAATGTGGCGGCGTCAAGGCGCAAATCCGGCAAGCGACCGCGCGAGGGGTTGAAAAGCAGCCGCTTGCCGGAGGTTACGCTAACAGGGGATGCCTGCAGACGTAATCGGTTCAGATGGCAAAGCCGCGCGGCAGCGCCGGATGCCGGAAACGAGCGGGTCGAACAGCATCGTCAGCGCCAATATGCCACCACCAACCAGCGCCGCGATGATGACCAGGTCGGTGCGGCTGCGTGGCATGCGTCGGCTCAGTCATCGTTGTCGCGGCGACATCTATGCGCGCGGCGTGGATCGGAACGTGGGATCGCGCGTTGTAATGCGGGGGTTCAGCGTGGAAAATCATGATCGAATGCATCGACGGGCGCCGATCCGAATCAGCCTGCTGGGCGACATGCGCGTCGAGCGCGATGGACGTCAGGTGCCGCTGCCGGCGTCGAAAAAGACACGCGCGCTGTTCGCTTACCTGTTGCTGTCCGACCGCCCGCGGCGGCGCGAGGCGTTGTGCGAGCTGTTCTGGGAAATCCCCGACGATCCGCGCGCCTCGCTGCGGTGGTCGCTGTCGAAGATCAGGAAGATCCTCGAACCCGATGGCCACTGGCTGAAGGCTGATCGCGAGCGCGTTCAGCTCGATGTCCCACCCGGCGTTGTCGACCTGCATGACCTCGCGCGCGAGGATGTCGACCCAGCGCACCTGGCCGAAGCGGCGTTGGATGCGCCGCTTGCGGGGCTCGATCTACCACGGCTCGGCGACTATGCCATGTGGCTGGCTGCTGAACGCGCGATCGCCGACCGGAATCGGGCGCGCGTGCTGCGGTCGGCGGCGCTTGACCCGGGCGCGGCGCCCGAGAAGGCGAGGCTCTATCGCGAAACCGCCGAGGCGATCGATCCGGGCGGCGCGGTGCCGAAACCACGCGCGCTGGCGGCCAGCCAGCATTACCGAGACATCGAGCAGACCGTTCAATACTGTCTGACCCCCGACGCCGTCAGCATTGCCTATGCAGTGACGGGCACAGGGCCGCCGCTGGTCAAGGCAGCGAACTGGCTTGGCCACCTCGATCTCGACTGGGACAGCCTGACGTGGGGCCGCATGTTCCACGAGCTGTCCGAGGGCCACAGCCTGGTGCGTTATGACGAGCGCGGCAACGGTCTGTCCGACTGGTCGGTCGCAGACCTGTCGTTCGATGCCTTCGTCGCTGACCTTGAAGTCGTCGTTGACCACGTCGGCCTCGAACGTTTCCCGCTGATCGGTATCTCGCAGGGCGCGGCGGTGTCGATCGAATATGCCTATCGGCATCCTGAGCGTGTCGACAGGCTTGTGCTCATCGGCGGTTATGCGATGGGCTGGCGACATTATGCCGATGACGC